>JBKJRX010000329.1:0-7674 GCA_046593155.1 Lacunisphaera sp. | reverse complement strand
GCAACCGGGTCGTCTCGGGCATGTGCGAGGCCATTGTGGTTGTGGAAAGCGACGTGGCGGGTGGGGCGATGATCACGGCGCGCTTTGCGGGCGAACAGGGCCGCCTGATCTACGCCGTGCCGGGACGCATTGACCAGCCAAGCAGCGCCGGCTGCCACCAGCTCATCCGCGATGGGGCGACGCTGTTCACGAGCATCGATGATATTCTCAATGAGCTGAATTATCTCGATGGATTGCGGCCGAGGGCGATCACCACGGAAGGCCAGCCCGGGCTGCTGGAGCAGCTCATGCCACAACTCGATGCGAGGGAAAAGCGGGTCATTGGCGCCTTCAGCGGGGGCGGCCTGTTGGGCGTGGACGCGCTCACGGCCTCGACGGGCCTGAGTTCACCCGAGGTCTCGGTGGCGCTCATGGGCCTGGAATTGAAAAAGCTGGTGCTGAAGCGCGCGGATGGCACGTATGAGGCCCGTTCTTCCGTTTAGCTTCATCCCTTTCCCCTATGAAGATGACCCGTCTGTTCCTTGCCTTGTTGTCTCTGCTGGCCGTCTCGGCCGGCGCTACCCGGGCGGCCGAAGCGCCCGCCAGGAAGCCCATCACCCACGAGGATGTGTGGCTCATGAAACGCCTCGAAGTCCCCGTGCCGAGCCCGGATGGCAAATGGGTCATATTCAGCGTCACCGACCCGGCTTATGACGCCAAGGACACCTCCGCCGACCTTTGGCTCAAGTCGCTGGTGGACGACACTCCCGCGCGGCGCATCACCTTCAGCAAGGCCGGCGAAGGCGGCGCCGCTTGGTCCCCGGACAGCCGCAAGCTCGCCTTCACGGCGAAGCGCGATGCCGACGAGGTCGCCCAGGTTTATGTGATCGATCTCGTGGCTGGCGGCGAAGCCGAGCGCATCACGTCCCTTTCCACCGGCGCCGGCGCACCCAAGTGGAGTCCTGATGGCACGAAGCTGCTTTTTGTAAGCTCGGTTTATCCGGACGCCATGGATGACGAGGCCAACAAGCAAGCCGCCAAGGAGCGCAAGGACCGCAAATACAACGCCCGGGCTTATGAGACTTTCCCGCCGCGCTTCTGGATGTCCTGGCTGGACGACAAGCGCGCTCATCTGTTTGTGCAGGACGCGAAGGCCGGCGCCGTTGCGCGCGACCTGCTGGCGGGCACCAAATTCGCCACCACGCCCGGTTTCGGCGGCACGCGCGGCAACAGCGGCGAAAGCATGGACGGCGAGTGGTCGCCCGATGGCGCGGCGATCGTTTTTACCGGCGTGGCGAATCGCCATGACGGTGCCTTTGCTAACGTGAACACCCAGATCTTCTCCGTGCCCGCGGCCGGTGGTGAGCCGACGCGCCTCACCAACGACGCCCATGGCTACAGCTCAGTTTCGTTTTCTCCGGATGGAAAGACGCTGCTTTGCTCGTTCTCAGCGGAGGTGGCGGGCAAAGTCTACGACGTCAACCGGCTGGCGAGCTTTCCCTGGCCGTTCACGGGCAAGGCCAGGATCCTGACAACGAACCTCGACCGGTCGGTCTCACGCTTCGCCACGCCCGAGGGTTCCGATCGCATCTATTTCACCTATGAGCACGCGGGGTTGGAGAAACTTTACTCGGTTTCCTACGCCGGCAACGACGTGCGGGATGAGCCGTCGCCCGCGACCGGCACCATCAGCGGCTTGAATGCCGGCGGCAAGGCGCTGACCGGACTGTGGGAGACGACGACGAACCCGCAGGAGGTCTACTCCTTCCACGGCGGACCGAAACGCCACACTTCCATCAACACGGAAAAAGCGGCCGCGATCGACTGGCTGCCGGTCGAGCACTTCTGGGTCAAGAGCGCCAAGGGGCGCGACATCCACAGCATGATCGTGAAGCCCGCCGGTTTCGATCCGGCGAAGAAATACCCGCTTTTCGCCGTCATCCACGGCGGCGCGGCCAACATGTGGCATGACGCCTTCGTGCTGCGCTGGAATTATGACCTGCTCGCCAAACCCGGCTACGTTATCCTCCTGACCGATTATACCGGCTCGACGGGTTACGGCGAGGAGTTCTCCCGGGCGATCCAGCTCGACCCGCTCAAGACGCCGGCCGATGAAATCAACCAGGCGGTGGACGGGGCCATCAGGAAATACCCCTTCATCGACGGCACGCGTCTCGCGGCCGGCGGCGCCAGCTACGGCGGCCATCTCGCCAACTGGCTGCAGGCCACCACCACGCGCTACAAGGCGATCGTCTCCCACGCCGGCGAGGCCGACCTCATCATGCAGTGGGGCACGAGCGACAGTGTGTTTGGCCGCGAGATCAACGCCGGCGGCCCCATCTGGGGTGACAGCCCGGTGTGGCGCGACCAGAGCCCGGCCCTGCAAGCCGGCAACCATGCCAAGGGCACGGGCTTCAAGACGCCCATCCTGATCACGGTCGGCGAACTCGATTACCGGGTGCCGGTGAACAACGCCTACATGTGGTTCACGCTGAACCAGCGCCTGCAGGTGCCGAGCAAGCTGCTCGTGTTTCCGGAGGCCGGCCACTGGATCCTGCGCGGCGAGGACAGCCGCTACTTCTACAGCGAGGTCCAGGGCTGGCTGGAGAAATACCTGAAGTGATCAAATCATTCTCGTGATCCTTCTCGTTCTCTCGGATCCTTTATTCCCATTGGGTCTAATACCCTGGAGCTTCAGCCGTCGCCGGGCCTATGGCTGACAGGTGCCCCGGCTTGGATCGATGTGGAGCCGGGGCGCCCGCGCCCCGGTGGATAAGAAGACCGGCCCGAGGGCGGGCCGGCTCCAACGGGACGTGCGCCCACACCACCGCACAACGGCCTTGATCAAATGCCTCGGGGCTTCAGCCGTCGCCGAGCCTATGGCTGACAGGTGCCCCGAGGATCTTTACTTCAAGAGAACGATTACGATTAAGAGAACGAGAACGATCTATCAACCCGGGGGCCAAGCCAGCGGACGCTTTCCTAACAGATGCACGTGCAGGTGCGGCACGCTTTCGCCGCCGTCTCGACCGTTGTTGATGACGAGCCGATAGCCGGATTCGGCCACACCGAGCTTCTTCGCGAGTGCGGCGCCGGTGAGCAGGAGATGGCCGAGCACGGCCTGGTCCGCGGTCGAGGCTTCGCCCACGCGCGGGATGAGTTTCTTGGGGATGATCAGGACATGCACCGGCGCCTGCGGGTTGATGTCGTGGATTGCGATGCAGTGGTCGTCCTCGTGTGCGAGCTTCGCCGGGATCTCGCGGTCGATGATTTTCTGGAAAATCGTCTTCATTCAATCAGCTGCCACCACGAAATACACCAAACACACGAAAACAGAAGGCTTGGTCAGGATTTCGTGTGTTTGGTGTATTTCGTGGTGGTTAAAGAAACAAAAGATTCATGTTCGCGTCGCGGCGGGAGCGGGCGGCGGCGAGGTCGCGGATGAAGCTCAGGGCGTCGTCGTAATCGCGGCGCCGGCGCTCGGTCCAGCGTTTCGCGGGGGGGCAGTGGGCGGCGCGAAGGTTGGTGACGAGCAGGGTGGACTCCGGGAAGGCGGACAGCTGCTTCAAGCCCTGCATCACGCCGGCGCGGGCGAAGAGCGGCGAGGCGCCGGTGTCATCAGCGGAAGCGTCCCAGTGGAAGAAACCGTGGGCAGACTGTGCGGAACAGAGGCGGGTGAAGAGCCGGGCGGCGGCGTTGACGAAGGCCGGGTCGCTGGGGGCGCGTTCCTCGGCCTCGGGAAGGCTGCTGGTGATGGCCGCGTCGATCTGCTGGGCCAGGTAGAGGTCGTGCCCGGTGAGCGGGGCGAACAGCGCGTTGAGAAAGTGAAGCCGGCGCAGCTGGGGGGATCGCGTCATTTCTTGGCTTTCGGGATATCGGGCGAACGGGGCGGTGCAAGACTGCTGATTTCGTCCACGAATTCGGAGACGTCACGGAATTCCTTGTAGACGGAGGCAAAGCGGACGTAGGCGACCTGGTCCATCTTGCGGAGACGCTGCATGACGTGCTCGCCGACGGCGCTGGTGGGCACCTGGCTCTCGTAGAGGGCTTCGACGGCGTCGATCACATCCTCGATAAGCATCGTGATCTGCTCGTTGTCGACCGGGCGCTTGTGGCAGGCGGCGCGGATCGCCCGGAGAAGTTTCTCGCGATCAAAGGGCTCTTGGCGGCCGTCGCGCTTGACCACGACCATGCTGTCGCGGACGAGGGTTTCCGAGGTGGTGAAGCGATGGCCGCACTCGAGGCATTCGCGGCGGCGACGGGTGTTGTTGCCGTCGCGGGCGATGCGCGAATCGATCACCTTGTCTTCAATGGAAGTGCACTTGGGACAGCGCATGGGATTAGTTTAGAGCGAGAAAATTTTGGAGAATCTTCATGCCGCCCTCGGTGGCAATGGATTCGGGGTGGAACTGGACACCGAAGACCGGGAATTGTTTATGCCGGAGGCCCATAATTTCGCCTTCCGCGGTCTCGGCGGTGATTTCCAGGCAATCCGGGAAGCTTGAACGCTCGACCAGCAGCGAATGATAGCGGGTCGCCGTGAAAGGAGAGGGGAGGCCTTGGAAGAGGTCGGTGTTGCGGTGGGTGATGGGCGAGAGCTTGCCGTGCATCTGGCGGGGTGCACGGATAACCTTGCCTCCGAAATGCTGTCCCATGGCCTGATGGCCAAGGCAGACACCCAATACGGGCTTCTTGCCTGCGAATGTCTTTATGATCTCGATACTTACACCAGCCTCCGATGGGGTGCAAGGCCCCGGCGAAATAAGCACCCGGTCGGGATTGAGCTTTTGAGCTTCGGCCGGGGTCAGCTCGTCATTGCGGAAGATCCGCATGCTCACGCCCAGCCGGCCGAAGTATTGAACCAGGTTGAAGGTGAACGAATCGTAGTTGTCGATGACTAGCAGCACTTTTGGAGTTCCACACTTCTTAGGCGGTAATTGACAGGGGGTCAAGTTCTTGGGCAAGTTGATAACCCGACGCATGGCCGACCATTTTAAACTGCTGCAGACCGATTCCGCGACCGCTGCTCGTCGCGGCCGGCTGCAAACACTGCATGGGGCCATCGAGACGCCCATCTTCATGCCGGTGGGCACGCAAGGGACCGTCAAGGCACTGACCCCCGCCCAGATCAAGGAGACGGGCGCGCAAATCATCCTTGGCAACACCTACCACCTGAACCTCCGCCCCGGCTCGGAACTCATCCGCGACCTTGGTGGCTTGCACAAGTTCATGGGGTGGGACGGCCCGATCCTGACCGACAGCGGCGGTTTCCAGGCTTTCAGCTTGGCGAAGCTTCGCGACATCCGCGAAGACGGCATCGCCTTCGCGTCGCACCTCGACGGCGCCAAGGTCTTCCTCGGCCCCCGCGAGGTCATGACGATCCAGGCCAACCTCGGTTCGGACATTGCGATGGTCATCGATGAATGTCCGCCCTGGCCCTGCACCCGCGAGGAGTGCCAGCGGGCCGTCGACCGCAGCCTGCGCTGGGCGCAACAGTGCAAGCAGATCGCCACCGACAACGGCTTCCTGGACGCGGGCCATCATGTGTTCGCCATCGCGCAGGGTTCGACCTTCGACGATTTGCGTCGCGAGGCGGCCGAGTCGCTCGCGGCGCTGGACTTTCCGGGCTATGCCGTCGGCGGCGTGAGCGTGGGCGAGCCTGAGCCGGAGATGATCAAGCAGGTGGCGGCCACCACACCCTTCCTGCCGGCGCACAAGCCCCGCTACACGATGGGTCTCGGCACCCCGCCGCAGATTTTGAAGATGATCGCTCTGGGCGTGGACATGTTCGACTGCGTGCACCCGACGCGCGTGGCCCGCAACGGCGCGGCCTTCACGCCCGACGGCCTCATCAATCTGCGCAACGAGCGCTACCGGACCGACCCGCGGCCGCTGGTCGAGGGCTTGGACAACTACACCTGCCGGAATTTCTCCCGCGCCTACCTGCGGCACCTGGTCATGGCGGGTGAGATCCTCGCCAGCACCCTGGTCTCGCTGCATAACGTCCATTTCTATCTCGACCTCGTCTCCCAGGCCCGCGTCCACATCGAAGCCGGCGACTATGGTCCCTGGCACCGCGCGTGGATCGAGCGATATGAGGCGGGCCGCTAACGTGTATTCACTTTAATGGTTCGCAAGTAATCTGTGATACCAATCGCCCCTTCGTTTTAGACTTTAGAATGGCTTGGTGCTGTAGGGCGGGATCGCTGATCCCGCCTCGCGCGCGGCGGGGTCAGCGACCCCGCCCTACAGTCCAAAAGCTTGGGGCGTTTGGTATGATAACGCTTGTGAGGCGTTGGATTGCCGACGCACCTTTCGGCTCTAATGGCGGGTTACGTTCTCCGTCGTGGCGCGGTGTCATGCGGCGTGTCGTGGTGTCTCCGTGAGGCGAGGCGGAAGCTACACGCTCAAGATTCGGACAGGCGGTGATCGGCTCAACTCCTTGAGCGCTTTCAGAGGCGCCTCACGGCTTCGGTGTCGGCGCGGGGGTCGCGGCTGCGGGAGGCGGTGCCGCCGTCACTACGGCCAACGTGTCTGCAAGTTTCTTCGCCTCGACCGGCGTGACGGTGAAGCCGGGGGCGATGGGACGCGCCGCATCGGTGGAGAGAAACCATTTGCCCCACGCGGCGAACGGAGCGTCGTCCGGCAGCGCGGCGATTTCGCGACGCAGTTCGTCGAAGCGGTCCAATTCCTCCAGCGCACTCACGACCTTGGCCGACTCGTTGAGCCGCCGGCCCGCGCAGATGGTGGCGAGGCGCAGCAGCCACGACGGCGCCTGCCGGGCGGGGCCGGCGGGCGGCGCGGCCCACAGGCGCGTGGCTCGCTCGTTGCCCGTCGCGAAGTAGGTCAGGAGGAACTTTCCGTCGGCGCTGAAATCCAGATTGGGATTCAACCCGACGCTGTGCTTGAGCGGATCGTGCAGCGGCAGGCCGGTGCGCAGATCCCACACGCGGACGGCGCCGGTGGCAGTCGAGGTGGCGACCCGGGTGTTGTCGGCGCTGAACTGGACCCGGTTCACGGTGGCGGCGTGGCCGAGCGGCGCACCGACCGGTTCGTGGGTCGCGGCATCGCGCACCTGGGCCGTGCCATCCGCCGAGCTGGTGGCGTAGTAGCGGCCGTCAGGGGAGAACTCGATGCGCTCGAGGCGGTAGCTGTGCGCCTGGATCGACTGCAGCGGCTTGCCCGAAACACCATCCCAAATCTGCAGCGTGCCCCAGGCGTTGCCGGTCAGCAGCTGGGTGCCATCGCGGGTGAACCGGGCCGCGAGAAAGGTGGCGCTGCCCTCCGCCGCGAGCTGGAACAGAAGCTTCCCATCGCGAGTCCCGTAAACGCGCAGCGCCCCGTCGTCCGCATTTTCGCGGAGGACAAACCGCTGGTCGTCGGAGCTGAAATCGGTGGTTTCGAATCGCGTCGTCAGAGCCACGTTGCCGGCGTTGATCCCGGTGATTTTCTTTCCGGTGCGAAGATCCCAGAGATCGACGGCCGACTGGACCTGTGATCGACCCGCGCTGGCGCCGCCCAGAATGCCGATGGCGGCAAGACGCCGGTTTGGGCTGAGCAACGGGGCGGGATTTTGGGTGCTGGGGAAAGGCTCGGCGAAGGGGGTTTCCTTCGGTGCGCCGCTTTCGCCCCACTTCCAGAGGGTTCGCCCCGCGGCGGCGGTGCGGGCGATCCAAACGTCGCCGGACCGCACCG
>JBKJRX010000277.1:0-5422 GCA_046593155.1 Lacunisphaera sp. | reverse complement strand
GTGGGCGCGCGGGTTGTCCGGACGCCGGGCGACGGTATCGCCCCAGAGCGAAAGTTCGCTCCCGTAAACGCGATTCCGGCTGGCCGTCACTCCCCCGGCTGCCACGGCCACGGCCAGCAAAATCCACAGGGCGCGGCGACCGGCCAGGGCATGAGCGGCCAGGACGAGCAGCGTGAGCACCGCCGCGAGCGGCAGATACATCCGATGTTCCGCCATGGTCTGCGTGGCCACGGGCACCACGCTCGAACTCGGGGCGAGGACGAGAAAGAACCACGCGCCGAGAAAACCCAGCGCCGGTTTCCTCGCCAGCGCCCAGCCGGTGGCACCGAGCAGAGTCAGCAGAAAAGCGCCCGGGAGGATCACGTCCGCGGGTGAGCGGTAGAGCGGGGTGCCATGGTCGAAGACCAACGGGTGCGGCCACAGCACCAGGCGCAGGTAGTGAACGATGGCGTGGCATTGCGTGAGGGCGTATTCCCACCAGATGACGGCCGTGCCGAAGCCGGCGGAACCGCCGCGGTTATCTGCGCCGAGGATCAATCCCGCGAGCAGGAGCCAGGTGCCCAACAATGCCGCATGCAGGCCGCCGCGCTGCCGCCAGGCCTCACGCCACGAGCCCGCGACGAACGTGCGGTCATACAACAGGACGAGCAGTGGCGCCGAAGCCATCACCTCCTTGGTGCCCATGCCGGTGAGGCACGCAGCGAAGGCCGCGACCTGCCACCGGCGCGGATGGGGCGAATCGACGCTGCGCACGAAGCAATAAAACGTCAGCAGGTAGCAAAGCCCCATTAACGACTCCGCCCGCTGCACGATGTAGGTGACGGACTCGGTCTGCAGCGGGTGCAGGGCCCAGAGCGCGGCGATGGTGAAGGCCAGTAGGTCGGGCTTTATGCCCGACGGTTTCTCCCGAGTCGGGGATGAACCCCGACCTACACCGGACGATCCCTCCCACCGCAGCACCGTGCGTCGCACCACACCGAAAAGCGTCAGGCTGGCCAGGATATGGATGGAGAGATTCACCGCATGGTAACTTCCGGGGGTGAGCCCGCTGATCGCGTAATTAAGCGCGAGCGTCAGGTTGACCACAGGCCGCCCGCCGATGGTGCCGCCTTCGGCCGGTGGAAACAGCACGTGGTCGAGGCGTGGTAGATTGCGGATGGTCGGGTTTTCGACAATCGCATGCAGGTCGTCGAAAACCATCACGCCCCGGAAGCTGGTGACATAGGCCGCCGCGATGAGCACTGCGAGGAACACGCCAGCCAATGGCGGACGCGAAAAGACCGGGGTTGGCGACGGGGTGTTCAAGGACACAGACGAGAAAAACACCTGTGCGCCGGGTGGCAACAACAGCGGCGACGGGCAGGGTGGTAACTTCAAAAAGGGTCACCACTAATCCACACTAATGGGTCACTAATTTAGAAGCAGACTGAAGGTGATTGGGATTAGGGGGATCTTAGTGAAGATTAGTGGTGACCAATCCGGGCGTGAGTCTTCCGCAGCAGTCGGCGCGAGCTAGCTCGCTGGCCCACACAAAAAAAGCGCCCCGGCTTTTCGGCCGGGGCGCTTTGAATTGAACTGAACCGCGTTCGCTTAGAAGTCGAACGTCGTGGTCACGAACCAGACGCGCGGATCCTTGATGCGGTATTGGGCGGGTGAGCCGTCCTGGTTGAAGACCACGGCCTGGAGGCCGCCATCTTCGAGGACGTCACGCACGTTGAGCTGGATCTTCATGCGCACCTTGTCGGACAGGATCTTCCGGGTATAGGAGGCAAACAGGTCGAGCGAGTCGATGGCCGGGGTGTAAATCGGCTTGGTCAGGTCCGGGAACACCACGTTGGCCGTGGTGGCGTTCGGCCGGGCATAGGTGGCCGGATCGAACAGGCTCTGGTAGCCCGCGACCGCCTTGTCCTGCCAGTTGTATTGGCCGCCGAAGGTGAAGCCCTTGAGGCGGCCTTTCTGGAAGCTGTAGCTCGACAGGATGGTGGTGGACCACTCGCGTGTATTATCGACCTTGGTGTTCTGCTTGGCGATCACGGGGAACAGCACCGATTCCACGATGCCGGTGTAGGTCGCCGCCGGCGTGCCGGTGCTGCCCGCGGTGTTTGACGGGGCGTCGTTGAACGCCGCGCCCTCGGTGAAACCATAGCCGTTCCAGAAATTAGCGAGGAACAGGCGGTTGCCGTTGGCCTTGATGATCTCACCCGGGATGTCGGGAGCCGTCAGCGCCATCCATTGGGGCTTGCGGTAGGCGATCCACTCGGCGACCTCAGGGCCGACCTTGGAATAGGAGGACTCCTGCTGGCCGACCGTCCACTTGATCGTCCAGTTCCTGACCGGATTGTAGGTCAGCTGCAGCTCCTTGCCCTTCGAGATATTGCTCTCGGTGGAGTTGACGGAGGCGGGAGCGTAGTTTGGCCAGTTGTAATCGCGGAACTCGAAGTTGCCCCACTGCAAGGCCGTGATCTGGTTCTGTTGGGTCTGGCTGAGCGGATTGACGGTGATGTTGTGGAACTCCAGATCGGTGGCCGGGTTCTGGCCGCTGCGGATGCGGACCACGTATTCGGCCCAGCGCTTGGCGGAGGTGGTGTCGATGCGCTGGAGGCGGCCCACGACGGTGTTGGCACCGTTGGAGAGCGCGTTCTCGTTGGTGGCTTCATACCAGTTCAGGCGGGCCACCAGCTTGTTGTCGAACATCGCGATCTGGAAGCCGTAGTCCTTGCCCGTGCCGGACGGCGGGGCCAGGGGGCGGTTGAAGAAGTCAACCTGCTGGCCGGCGGGCGGATTGAAATTATCGGACTCGTTATAGTGCAGGCCGAGATTGCGCACGAGGTCGGCGACGACGCTGCCTTCGTTGGCGCGGCGCTCAATGCCCGACCACCCCTTGAAGAGGCGGGCCACGACGCCGCGGGTCTTGGTGACGCCGGAAATCTCCCGGGGCGCACCGAGGTGGTATTCCAGGCCGGGGATGCCTTCGCCGGCGATATAGCGGGTGGAATCGACCAAGGGGACGTTGTTGGCATCACGGCCATCGAACGCGGCGAGCTCGAGTTCATCCTTGCGCCAGCCAAAGGTCGGAATGATGCGTTCGGCCCAGAGATAGCCCTGCCAGGCGAAGCTCTTGCTTTTGGTCTTGCGCGTGGCGACGCCGTAGTTGCCGCCGGCATAGAACAGGTTCATGTCGTAGGTCATGTCCGCATTGCTCCAGGCGCCGGTGTTGAAGTTATAGAACCGGAGCGAGGAGTGCGTGGGCCCGCCATAGCCGGGCTCGCCGATGACGGAGAGGCCGCGGTCCACGGTGCCAGTGGTGTTCTTGCCGACATAGAAGATGCGCTGGATGTTCGCCGCATTGCCCGCGAAGCTGAAGTTGTTGGGCGGCGTGGTCGTGAGGTTGGGCAGGAAGCGTCCGTCGCCGGCCTGGTAGGAAAGGCGATAGCGCAGGTTGTTCTTCCACTGCTTCTGCTGGGAGACGAGGCCGAGGAACCGGTGCCGCCCGAGCCAGCGGGTCCAGCCGTTGCGGTTGGTCAGGTCCAGCTCGTAGGAGAGCATGGCGCGCAGGTTGTCATTGCTCTCCGGCAGGTAAAAGGTGTCGGGGGTGGAATCGAAGACGAAAGGCGACCCGAAGTAGGGGTTGACCGTGCCGTCGAGATTGTGGCTGTTGACGTCCACGTAGAGGCGCGGGGCCTGGTTGGCCTGGCCGAGACCGTAATGGGTGTGCTCCTCGAATTCCTGGCGGAACCAGCCGGCGCTGAAATTCAGGTTCGGGAGGATCTGTTGCTGGAACTCGACGCTGGCCGTGGAGGCCTTCTGGTTGCCGTAGTTGTTACCGGAGATGTTATATTCCTCCCAGTTGTAGATGGACTGGTCGGTGATATGCGGCAAAATCCAGGTGCCGTAGCCGGTCGCGCCGGTGCTCGCGGGCGGAACCGGCACCGGGTCGTTGCTCGTCAGGACCAGGCGGGTGGCTGCGAGCACGCGTTGGGCCTGGGTGCGGGTAGGATCGGTTGGCAGCACGCCGGTGACACCGTTGGTCGTGACGCCGAACGTGCCGCTGCCGGAGGTGGCGTTAGGCACCCAGAAACCGACTTCCTTGCCGTCGGCGTAATAGAGGGTCTGGCGGCCGGCAAGGAATGCGAGGCCCGGGATGTGGAACGGGTTGACGGTCGTGGCCGTCGGGACGGTGGTGAGCGCCGCGTCGTTGCTAGGGGTGACGCCGGCAATGAAACGGGTATCACGCGTCGAGTTCAGGTAGGGCTGGGTCACCCGGCCATCCGCGAAGGTGAACACCTGGGTCGTGGGATTGAAGGCCGGCCGGCCGGAGTTGCGCCAGGGGGTGACGCGATCCTGCGGGGGCAGGAAGTTGGGACGGTTGTTATAGTTGTCGTAATGTTCGAAGCTCGCCGTGAGCTGGGTCCGGCGAAACGGTTGGTAGGTGATCGCGCCGTATTGGCGGCGGTAGATGTCGGACGACGGCTTGCGCTGGAAGCCGCGGGAATCATACAGGCCGGCCAGGAAGATGGCGACCTTGTCGCCGATCGGGATGTTCGTGTTGGCACTGATGCGCCAGGCGTCGAAGCTGCCGCCGCGCAGCTGGATTTGCGTCTTCCGCTGGCCGAGGACGGCCTGCGCGGACGACTGGTTGATGATGCCGGCCGGGGCGCCCGTGCCGAAGAGCATCGAGTTCGGACCGCGGCTGATTTCGACCGAGTTCGTGTTGTAGGAATCGAAGGCGAGCCGCGCGATCGTCGGGTAGTTGTTCTGCGCCGTGTCCACGCGGCCGAGGCCACGGACGCGGTTGGCCGTCGCGATGCCGAACGAGGAGCCGTCGTCACCGCTGTAGCCGCCGATGTTGTCGGTGAGATTGCTGCGGTTCAGGGCGACCGGGGTGTAGGTGCTCGCACCCTCGGTGTTGGACTCGTAGCGGAACACGTCGTTGATATCGAGGGCGCCGGTGTCCTCGAGCTGCTGCTTGGTCACGACGGTGATTGAGGCGGCGAGGTCGGAAATCTTGGAATTCAGGCGGCTGCCCATCAGGGTGTTTTCCGCATAGTAGCCGGAGTCCTTCTCGGTCGTGACGACGAAGGGGGACAGCACCAGCTTGTCATCGGCAGGCCGGGTGGTCGTGACGGGGACGTTGGCGGCCCGGGCGTCGGCCGCGGCCTTCTCGGCATCCGTCTGCGCGGTGGTTTGTGACCAGGCCGATGGCGCCATCGCCATCGTGCAGGTCAACGCCAGCAGGAGCCGGCGCGTTTGAGTAGCTAGGGGTGTTGGATTCATGGGCAGGCGGATCTGGGTTTGCAGTTCAGATGAAATCAGCGCGGGCAAAGCAGCAGCTGGGGTGACGTAGGGTGGGGATGGGCGGGGAGTGGAGACTCCACGCGGGGGGGTGTGGGATGCTTTGTGGGATAAGATTGAACGACTTCAA
>JBKJRX010000140.1:0-5702 GCA_046593155.1 Lacunisphaera sp. | reverse complement strand
CTGGTGTCAACCCGCCAACCTGTCAGTCTTCGCCACCCCCGCCGACAATCACGGTAGGGCGGTGACTCCGCTCACCGCCTCGGCGCGGAACGGAGTCCGCGCCCTACCTCAACTATTCACCGGCGCGCTCGGTCGCGCCGCGCGCACCGAGTCGGCGATCGTCGCCGGCAGCACCTCGGGTTCGCCCTTGTGCTGATCGAACTTCATCGAAAGCGTCTTCGACACGCCGCGCTCCTGCATCGTCACACCGTAGATGGCGTCCGCCGCAGCGATCGTGCTCTTGTTGTGCGTGATGATGATGAACTGGGACTCCTTCACGAACTGCTTCAGCAGGTTTGTGAAACGGTGAATGTTCGACTCATCGAGCGGCGCATCCAGCTCGTCGAGCAAACAGAAGGGTGAAGGTTTCACCATGTAGAGCGCGAAGAGCAGCGCCACCGCGGTGAGCGTCTTCTGGCCGCCGGAGAGCAACGTGATGCCCTTGAGTTTCGTGCCGGGGGGTTGCGCGACAATCTCGATGCCGCTTTCCAGCGGGTCCTCGGCCGTCACCAGCTCGATCTCGGCCCGGCCGCCACCGAACAGGATGTTGAAGGTATAGGCGAAATTCTTGCGGATCTGGTCGAACGTGACCTGGAACTGCTTGAGTGAGGTCTGGTTGATGTCGTCGATGGCCTTCAGCAACTGGGTCTTCGCCCCGGCGAGATCGTCGTTCTGCGTCTTGAGGAACTCATAGCGCTGTTTCAGCTCCGAATATTCCTCGATGGCCACGAGGTTCACGGCGCCCATCGCCCCGATGCGCTGCCGGAGTGCATCGACCTCGGCCTTGATTTCATCCCAATGGGTTGAGTCGAGCGCCGCCAGATCGGCCTCCGTCGGCTCGCCCTTGGGACCCTTGTCTTTGCGACGGCGTTTCGGCGCCGCGGGACTGTCCACTGTCTTCTGTCCTCCGTCTTCTGAGTTCTCCTCCTCGTCCAAACCCAGCTCCTTCAGACCCTCGGGCTCGTCATCGGCCCGCCACAGCAGCTGCTTCCAATCCTGCGCGGCGATGTCCGCGTTGAACTCGCGGGTGACTTCCTCGGTCAGGAACTGCACCCGGGCGCGGGTCTCGGCGACTTTCACCTCGTGCTTGCCGAGTTCGGCGGCCGAGATCTCGGCTTCGCGGCGGATGGAGGTGAGGCCGTTATCTACTGAAGAAATCTCGTTTTCGATGGTCGAAAGCTCGCCGCGGATCGACTCCACGTTGGTCTGGGCGACCCCGAGGGTCTTGACGATCTCCTCGGCCCGACGCTTCTGCTCGGTGGCCTCGCCTTCCAGCTGAGCCACCTGTTCCGACCAGGCTTCGAGCTCGATCTGGCGCTGGGCCAGCAAGTCGGCGAGCTGCACGCCCCGGCGCTCCATCTCGGTCAGACCGCGGTCGAGCACTTCCACTTTCTGGCGGCGCTCGGCGAGTTCGAGGCGGGCCGTGGCCAGAATTTCCTTCTTCTGATCCCGCTCGGTCCGCTTGTCGCTGATGATTGTCTCGGTGGCGGTGACCTTCTGCTTCTGCGCGGTGATGCCCTTCTCGGCCTCAGCCAGCTGCAGCTGCGCCTTGGCCAGACGAGACAGAGCCTCGTCATGGTCGCGCTTCAGATTATTGAGTTCGTTCTCCATCCGGGCCAGCCGGTTGACGGCATCGTCATGCGCCTTCTGGGCGTTCTTTTCCTCGGCGTGGATGGCGGCCGCGTGCTGTGAGGTGGTGAGCACTTCCTTGCGCTTCTGTTCCAAGGTCTGCTCGGCGGCGGCCAGCGTTGCGTTGAGCTGGTCGATGACCGCCCGCTGGTCGTCGTGCGCCTTCTGCTCGGACACGACCGCTTTGCCCGTCTCGCGGAGGTCGACCTCGCGCTGGACGATGCTGTTGGCGGGTTTCTTGTGGTGGCCGCCGTAAATCAGACCGCGCCGGTCCACGAGATCGCCCTTCGGCGTCGCGACCAGCAGAAAGCTGAAGGCGGGGTTGGCCTGCCAGAATGCCAGAAACGCGCCGAGGTCTTCAGCGAGGTAGCAGGCAGAAAGGATCGACGACGCCGGGTGCGCCGGATCGAGGTTCGCCACGGCATCCGTGGCCGGCTTCAGCCCGGCCGGCAAACCACTGACCGCTGATTGCTGACCGCCGACCGCTGGAATCTGCAGGCAGACACTGCCCACCTTGTCCGCCTCGAGTTGGCTGAGAATCTTCTGGGCCGTGCCCAGATCGGAAACCGAGATGGCTTCGACCGAGGCCCCCAGCAATGCCTCGACGGCCTTGGCGTAGTCGGCGCGGACTTCGAGCCCCTGCGTAATCGGAATGAATTTCTGCCCACCGAACAGCGCCGTGAAGCGGCCTTGGAGGATGGCCTTGGCACCCTCGCCGAAACCTTCCCATTTCTCCTGCAGCTGCTGGAGCAGCTTCAGGCGGGCGGTCTTCTGGGCCAGGCTCCGGTCAATATCCTGCAGCTTGCGCTGGGCGTCACGGAATTCCTGGGTGGCTTTCTGCAGGGCCGCCTGCGCGGCCTGAGCCTCGTTGTTCGAGCGGCTCTGCTCGGCGCGGGCTTCCTCCACCCGGCTGCGCACCTGGGTCAGCGCCGCGGCGGCGGCCTCGACGGCCGCGCGCAACTCCGCGAGCTCGGTGGAAAGCTGGTCAAACTTGTTCTGGCTGGTGCGGGCGTCCACCTCGAGGCCGGAGCTCTCGGTGCGATGGCGGGCCACGGCGCTCTCGAGCTGCAACAGGTGGAATTTGTCCTGGCTGAGCTGTTGCTCGGCCTTGGTCAGTTCGCCCTCGGTGACGGCGAGATCGCGGTTGCGGTCCTGGAAAACGGCGTCGGAACTGCCGAGCAGGCTAAGCTGCATCTGCTTGTCCTGCGCACCGGTGTCCACCTGCGTGGCGAGTTCGCGACGCTGCATCTCCAGTTCGCCGAGGTCGTCCTTGCCGGCATCTATGCGCTCGGTGAGACCGGTGCGCTTCACCTCCGCCATGCTGGCGGCGTTCTCGGCCGATTCCTTCTGTGAGCGGAGATCGAACACGGCCTGCTGGGCGTCCTGCACGCGCTGGTTGAGCGAGGTGCGGGCGGCCTTCTTTTCATCAAGCGAACGGGTGCGTTCCTCCAGCGAAGACCGGCGGGTGTGGGCGGCATCGCGCAGCGCAGCCACGCGGCTGTCGAGGTCGGCGAGAGTCGTGCTGAGCTGGCCGAACTGGTGGCCGCTCTGGGCCAGCGCGAGGTGGCGCAGGCGGAAGCTGAGGCGCTTGTAGCGCATGGCCTTCGCGGCCTGACGCTTCAGGGAGCCGATCTGGCGGGCGACCTCGGCGATGACGTCCGACACGCGGGCCAGGTTCTGCTCGGTGAGCGAGAGCTTGTTCAGCGCTTCGCGGCGCTGGCTCTTGTATTTCGTGATGCCGGCGGCCTCCTCGAACACCACGCGACGTTCCTCGGGCTTGGACGAGAGGATCTGATCGATCTGGCCCTGGGCCATGATCGAGTAGCTGGTCCGGCCGACGCCGGTGTCCATGAAAAGCTTGTTGATGTCCTTCAGACGGCAGGGCTGGCCGTTGAAGAAATACTCGCCCAGTCCGTCGCGACCGACCCGGCGCATGATCTCGATCTCATGGAAGTCACTGCCGAGCTGCTGCTCGCATTCGGTCAGCAGCAGCGCGACCTCGGAAAACTGGGCCGCCTTGCGGGTGTCCGCGCCCTCGAAGATGACGTCCTGCATCTTGCCGCCGCGGAGGGCCTTGGCGCTCTGCTCGCCCAGCACCCAGCGGATGGCGTCGGCGATGTTGCTCTTGCCGCAGCCGTTGGGACCGACGATGGCGGTCACACCGGGCTCGAAACTGAGGGTCGTGTTGTCGGCGAAGCTTTTGAAGCCGTGAAGTTTTAGCGCCTTAAGATGCATTTAACTTAAAGGGCAAACTAGAGGCAGCGCGTTTACACGGTGCAATGGAAAAAACGCTTAATTCTCCTCTGAAAAGTTGCTCGCAAACGCGATTTTGGGCTGGTCAACCCGCAGTCGGCGCGCTGGGCGGAATCGGTAGGGGCCGTTGCCCTAAACGGCCCTCCGGGAATGGCCAGGGCGGTTGAGGGCAACCGCCCCTACTCCGCCCGCCCCGGGCTCATTTATGGTCCCACGGCAGCCGGAGCTGCAGTTTCGGGTATTTCCAGATCCGGACGACGCTGAACATCTTCCCGGGATTCAAGATACCCCGGGGATCGAGCGCGTTCTTCACCGCCTGCATGGCGCGCACTTGCGCCGGATTGTGCTGCAGGCGCAGGAAAGGCGTCTTGGCCAGTCCAATGCCGTGCTCACCGGAGATGGCGCCGCCGAGTGAGACCACCGTCTCCATGAGTTTCTGCACCGCCGCCTCGGCCGCCCTTACCTCGGTCGGATTGTCGCGGTGATACATGATGTTCACGTGCAGGTTGCCGTCCGCGAGGTGGCCAAAGGTTGGGATGGGCAGCTTCGACTGCCGCTTCAACCGGGCTATAAACCGGGCGAATTTCTCGTAGTGGCGCATCGGAATGACGATGTCCTCGTTGAGCTTCGAGTCGCCGAGCTCGAACATCGCGCCCGAGCATTTGCGCCGGACCTCCCACAATTCCTCGACCTCGGCACGGCTGTGCGCCTCGCGAAAAGCCACCGTGTTCTGCTGCGCCCAGGCCAGCACGTCCTGCTTCAAATCGTCGACCTCGGCCAACGAGCCGGCCAGCTCCAATAGGATCACCGGTCGCCCGGGTTGGCCGGGGAAAACCGTCTTGTCCGTGGCGCGCTCGGCGCAGAGCACGCTTTCCCGGTCGAGGAATTCGCAGATGGCCGGCTGCACGCGCTGCCGGAAAAGTTTCCGCGCGGCGCCCAGCGCCGCCGCTTCATTCGCAAAAGCCGTCAGCAGCGTCCAGCGCGCGGCGGGCATCGGCACCAGCTTCAGCACGGCTCCCGTGACGACGCCGAGCATGCCTTCGCTGCCGATCCAGAGGTCGCGCAGGTTGAAGCCCGCGGCGAATTTCTTGGTCGCCGTCCCCCACTCCACAAATTCGCCCGTCGGCAGGAAGCCGCGCAGGGCGATGACAAAGTCGCGCGTCACCCCGTATTTGCCGCCGTGCATGCCACCGGCGTTGCAAGCGATGTTGCCGCCGATGGTGCAATATTCCCGTGACGACGGATCCGGCGGATAAAACCAGCCTTTCGCCTCGGCCGCGCGGGCGACCGCCGCATTGGTCGTTCCGGCCCCGGCGTGCGCCATGCCTGCGTCGGCATCAATCCGCACGGCCTTCAATTTCATCATGTCGATAACCCATCCACCGCGCACCGGTGCCGCGGAACCCATCAAAGTGGTGCCCCGTCCGCGCACTGTCACCGGCACCCGGTATTTGTTCGCGAGCTCCAGCACCGGGCCGATGTCCTTTTCCGTCCGGGGAATTATAACCGCATCGGGCAGGAATGAGATCTTGCTGCTGTCGAACGAAGCGGCCCAGCGGCCCTGCTGTGACGTATTCACGCGCGCGCCTAGGCGCTTCTTCAACTGACGGGTAGCCAGGGCATGTGACTTGGCTGACATGTAGAAGCCTGTTTACAGGCGATGCGGGCCCGGCTGCAAGCAGGTAGGGCGCGGACTCCGTTCCGCCCGCCAAGGCGGCGAAGGGACTCGCCGCCCTACCTGCTTGCAGCCGGGCCCGCATCGCCTGTAAACAGGCTTCTAC
>JBKJRX010000293.1:0-13440 GCA_046593155.1 Lacunisphaera sp. | reverse complement strand
GTCGCGCTACAACGGCCTCGTTCAGCTCGGTGAGAGCGTGTCGTCGCAGTGGGCGCAGGTGGAGAACGTGTACCAGCGTCGCGCCGACCTCATCCCCAACCTGGTCGCCACCGTCGCCGGCGCGGCAAACTTCGAGAAGAGCACCCTCACCGAAATCACCCATGCCCGCGCCTCCGTGGGCAAGGTGCAGATCAACCCCACCGGCACGCCCACTCCGGCCCAGCTCGCGGAATTCGAGCAGGCGCAGGGGGCGCTGTCCTCGGCCCTGTCGCGGCTGCTCGTGGTGGCCGAAAATTACCCGAGCCTGAAGGCCACGGCCAACTTCCAGGAATTGCAGGCCCAGCTGGAGGGCACCGAGAATCGCATCAGCGTCGAGCGCGGCCGGTTCAACGATCTGGCCCGCGACTATAATTCCGCCATCAAGCGCCTGCCGGCGGCTTTGTTCGCGGGGATGTTTGGCTTTAAGGAGAAACCCTATTTCGCCGCCAAGGCCGGGGCCGACCAGCCGCCGCCGGTGCAGTTCGATTTTAACAGGAAGCCCTGAGGCGCCGCCGTGGATTTTGCCCGTCGCCTCCTGATCCTCGTTGCCACCGTGGTGGCCGGGATCTGGCTGCCGGCCGCGGAGCGCATCCCGCCCGCCCCGCCCCGCTATTTCAACGACTATGCCGGCGTGGTCTCCCGGCCCACGGCCGACCGGTTGAATGTCCGGCTCGAACAGTTTGAGCGCGAAAGCTCCAACCAACTGCTCGTCGTTCTCTACCCCAGGATGGAATCCGCTTCCTCGGTGGAGGACTACACGGTGCGCGTGGCGCAAGCGTGGCGGGCCGGCCAGGCCGGTCGCAACAACGGCGCGGTGCTGTTCGCGTTCATGCAGGAGCGCCAGGTTTACCTGCAGGTTGGGTATGGCCTGGAGCCCGTGCTGCCGGACGCCCTCGCCAAGCGCCTCATCGAGGGCGAGATCGTGCCGCGCTTCCGCACCGGCGACATCGACGGAGGCATGACCGCCGCCGTGGAGGCGATGATCGCCGCCACCAAGGGCGAATACCAAGGCACCGGCCGGACGCAGGCCGACCGGCGCAGCACGACGAGCGGCAGCCCCGGGACCTTCATCGTCCTGTTCATCGTCATCAGCTTCATCGGCAGCATCATGCGCCGCGCCATGAACCGGCCCTCGGTATTTCTGAATCCACGTCGCCGGGGCTTGCGGCCCAACATCTGGTGGCCAGGCGGGTCGGGCGGAAGCGGTTGGTCCGGGGGCGGTGGTGGGAGCGGATTTTCCGGTGGCGGCGGAAGCTTTGGCGGCGGTGGCGCGGGAGGAAAATGGTGACATGAAACCCGGACAATTCATCGCGAAGCTGGACCGTCAGGCCATCGAGGCGTCCATCCAGCAGGCCGAAGGCGGGACCTCCGGCGAGATCCGCGTCGTGATCAACCGCAAATCGGTGGACGACACCGTCGCGGCGGCCAAGGAAGAATTTCAACGCCAGGGCATGCAAAAAACCCGCCGGCGCAACGCCGTGCTGTTGTTCGTGGCGCCGGCTTCGCAGGGCTTTGCCCTCATCGGCGACGAGGGCGTGCACGCGAAATGCGGCGAAGCCTTCTGGACGGAGGTGACGTCCGCCATGCAAAAGAACTTTCGCGACGGCAACTACACCGCCGCCCTCACCGAGGGCATCGAACGGTGCGGTGCACTGCTGGCCGCGCACTTTCCGTTGGAGGCGGGGGACACGGACGAGCTGCCCAACCAGGTGATCGAGCAGTAGGGCGGGTGTCAGCGCCGGCAACCGGCCTGGATGGGAAGGGCTTTATGCCCGACTCATGTTAACCACCGCATTCACCGAGCCGGGGCAGAGAGCCCCTCCCGCTAAAACAGGCCCTCCCACGCGGGCGGAGGCGATGAGTAAAGATCCTCGGGGCACCTGTCAGCCATAGGCTCGGCGACGGCTGAAACTCCGGGGTATTAAACCCACAGTGAATAAACACCACGCGCCAGTGGTAAAGCACCTGATGGCAACCGGAAGGCGGCGCCACTATAGTAATGATCGTGTTTCTCATTTCTTCCATTCTCCGCTGGCGGCGATCCGCGCCGCGCTGGCGCTCGATGTGCGACCTTTCGAGTGCCGGGGAAGCTGCGCTCGTGTCGGCGCGCTGCCGGTATTCCTTGGATACGGTAGGAGTCATGTGCAACCGCGCGGCCACCTTTTGCGCGCTGGTTGAGCAGGAACATCCCGGCGTCTGGCGCTGGGCCGTTTATGGCGTGGAAGACATCGCCCGCCGCGAAGGGCTTGCGCCGACGCAGGCAGCCGCCCGGTGCGCGGCAGTGAAGGCGCTCATCGCGCTCGACCAGCAGGGCGTGATCGACGTCCCCGGATTGGAGATCGACGTGCCCCCCATCAGTTCCGGCTCCCCGGCGTAGCTGCAGCGCGGCCCGGCACCGGCATTTTGGATTCGCCAACCGGTCGGCGACTTGCAGCTATTTCGCCGGCATCCTGCAGCCTTGACACCGCCCTCTGTCCTCCGGCTTCCGTCCTCTGCTCCTGCTCACACCGCGTAGTGCTTCAGGAAATGCCGCACGTCCTCCGGCACGACCGGGGCGAGGTTGGGCACGACCCACATGAAGAGCCGGCCGATCTCAAGGCACTTGTCGGTCGAGGCAGGCTGCGAGCCCGTGCCGGCGACGTCCGCCAGAAATTCCGCCCGCTGCCCCGCCGCCGCTCGCACGAGGTTGTCCTGGAGCTGGAATTCGAAGGCCGCCACCGACTTGTCGGACGGGTGCCGCCAGACGATCAGATGCGAGGGCCGGTCGCTGGCATAACGTTCCACCAAGTAGCCGGAGGCGTCCGGCGTGGTCGCCTTCGATTGCAGCTTGAGCGTGGAGCCGAGCGCCACGACATCAAGCAGCTGGTGGTAGTCACGGCGCACCGCTTCGTCCGTCAGGTCGTGGAGCAGCCCGAGGACCAGGCCCTCGGGCTGCTCGGTGATGTTCGCGATGCGGCACGGAACGGTGATCTCGTGGTCCTGCACGCTGAGCTTGAGGTCGCAGGTCTCGGCGGCTTCGGCGCGGATCCCGGGGCCCAGCTGCATGCGCGCGCCGAGTTCGGAACAATCGATGAGACGGCCCTTCCAGTTCCAGCCGTGCCGGGTGTTGCTCATGGGCGCCCCGGTGTCGTCGCGCCCGATGAAACTGAGCACGGCCTTGAGTGGAAACTCCGGGCTGATCGGGTAGCGCGGCACGCTGCGCCGCTCAACCGCCGGGACTGGCTTCACCGGGGGCTCGGGCTGCTTGAGGATGCGCTTGAAGAACGACATGGGACAGGTAATCCACCCCATACTGAACCCGGGAGTTGTCAACCCCCGCGGACGCTCCGGGGCTACCGCAAAAGGCCCGTCCTGATGTCTCCCCGGCGACCGGCTGGAGCGAACTTGCTCACGCGCCAGCTCGGATCATGTTCGCGACCATGCAGACCCGCACCCTCGGCCGCACCGGTATCAAGGTTTCCGTCGTCGGCGTCGGCACCTGGCAATTCGGCGGCGAGTGGGGCCGCACCTACACCGCGGGCGACGCGCGCGAGGTCCTCGCCGCCGCCCAGGACTGCGGCATCAACCTGATCGACACCGCCGAGTGCTATGGCGACCACCTCGCCGAACGCCTCATCGGCGAAACCCTGCCGGGCAAACGCGAGGACTGGGTCATCGCCACCAAGTGGGGCCACAAGTTCCACGAGTGCTTCAAGCGCGACACCTGCGTCGGCCCGGCCGACCTCCTCGCGCAGCTCGACGCCTCACTCAAGGCGTTGCGCACCGATTACGTGGACCTCCTGCAGTTCCACTCCGGGAGCGACGCGCAGTTTGCCACACCGGGCATGTGGGAGGCTGCCGCCGAAGCCAGGCGTCAGGGCAAGGTGCGCTTCCTCGGCAACTCCATCAGCAGCACCACCGCCGACACCAAGCAGGTGGACCGCTCGACCGAGGTCGGCGTGGATGTGATCCAGCTCATCTACAACCGCCTGCAGCGTGAGCCTGAGGCAGCCGTCTTCCCCTCCTGCTCGCGGCAGAACCTCGGCGTGCTGGCGCGCGTGCCGCTCGCCAGCGGTTTCCTCTCCGGCAAATACAAGCCCGGCCACAAATTTCCCGACAACGACGTGCGCGAGGTCTGGATGAAGGCGAAGCAGGACCGCATGCTGCACGAGGCCGAACAGATTGCCGCCACCGAGGTGCCCGCCGGTGTGCCGATGGCGCAGTGGGCCCTTGCCTGGGTGCTGAAAAACCCGGCCGTCACCGCCGTTATCCCGGGTTGCAAGGATGCCGCGCAGGTCCGCGCCAACGCGTCGGCCGTCGATCTGCTCTGAGAGCCAATCGGGCCGTCGTCAGGCGAAATCCGGCCCGCCTACGCCTTGCGGTAATAGTCCACGGTGCGGTAGCTCCGCGCCACCAGCCCGAAAGCCAGGGCCGCCGCGAAGGCGAACACCGCAAAGAAAAACATCTGGAACGCCGTCACGCCGAAGCCCGTCGAGGCGATGAAGTCCGTGACCGACTGGTTGCGCACGCCGGCGTTGACGACCAGCACCCACAGGTTGCCAATCGTCACCGCCAGGTTCCAGAAGCTCATCAGCGCACCCTTCATCGCGGGCGGCGCCTGGCTGTAGGCGAACTCCAGTCCCGTGGCGGACACCAGCACCTCGCCGAGCGTCAGCAGCGCGTAAGGCAGCACCTGCCAGGTGATCGTGAGCGCGGTGCCGCCGTCGAGCACCACCTGCATGAGGCCGACCACGATCCAGGCCAGGCCGGAGAACGCGATGCCGGCCGTCATGCGGCGGAGCGCCGTCATCTCATAACCGAACCGCTTCAGCGCCGGGTAAAGCACGAGGTTGTTGAAGGGGATCAGCAACATCACGAGCAGCGGATTGAGCGCCTGCATCTGCGAAGACTGGAACCAGGCGGGCTTGGTCATGACGTTGCCCTGCAGGACCCAGGTCGAGGCCTTCTGGTCGAACAGCGACCAGAAGGGTGTCACGAGGGCGAACAGCACCAGCACGCGCAGCACGGCGCGCACGCCCTCCACCGCCTCCGCGGGATGCTTGCCCCGGGCGCCTGGAAGCTGCAGCCATACGCCGAGCCCGCCGAAGGTGATCAGGGCCACCAGCGCCAGACACAGGGAGATGACGACGCCGAAACCGGGGGCGAGCACCAGTGCCGTCACCGCGAGCAAACCGCCGATCCCGGCGAGCACGAGGCCCGGTGTCCCGGAGGCCAGCGCGGTGCGCGAGACATTGAGGAAGGAGTGGGGGTTCGGCGGCGCCGGCGGCACCAGGATGTAATGTTTGCGCCCGAGCCACAGAACCACCGTCGAGATGAACATCAGCGCACCGGGGATGCCAAAGGCGATCGAGGCGCCGAGCTGCTTCAGGAAGATTGGCATCAGCAGCGAGGCGAAGAAAGAGCCAAAGTTGATGATCCAGTAAAACGCATCGAACACGACCTTCGCCCGGTGTTTGTTGGTCTGGTCAAACTGGTCGCCGACGAACGCCGCCACGCAGGGCTTGATGCCGCCGGCGCCGACCGCAATCAGGCAGAGTCCGGTGTAGAAACCCGTGCGGTTGGACTCGAACAGTGCGAGGCACAGGTGACCCACGCAATACACGAGGCTCAGCCAGAAGATCGTGTGATATTTCCCCAAAAAACGGTCCGCCAGCCAGCCGCCGAGCAACGGGAAGAAATAGACGCCGATGACAAACGTGTGGAAAACATCCTTCGCCGCCCCGGCGCGGTCCGCCTCCGGAAGGTGCGTGAGCAGCGACGAGACGAGGAACACCGTCAGGATGTTCCGCATCCCGTAGAAACTGAACCGCTCGCAACCCTCGTTGCCGATGATGTAGGAAATCTGGCGCGGAATGCGCGCCGGCGGCTCAGCCGCGGCGTGGGTGGGGACAGGGCTCATGGGGGATAGTCCCGACCCTGCCCGGCCCGCGGAAAAATTCAAGGGGGTTTGCCGGTGAATCCGCCGGCGGACGGAGTTCTCAGGACAAACCCCGGGCGGCCAGCAGGCCGCCACGGCGCACGGTCATGCGGTCGCGACGATCATGGACCGTCGCGACAGCATCAGGCCGCGCGGCTCAATTCTCGAGCAGCTCGAGCGGTAGCTCGATGGTGCAGCCGACCGGCACACCGTTCTGGCGTGCCGGCGTGAACTGCCATTGCGAGACAGCCGCCACCAGGCGTTTGGTCAGCGCCGGGGCCCGATCCGAGAGGACCTGGATGTTGTGCGGCTGGCCGGCCGCATCGACGGTGAGTTTCAAGGTGACGATCGCCCCGATGTGACTGCGCGGGAGACCCGTCGGCGCCACCACCTTGGTCGGCGCAGGGGCATCGAAGTCGGCGGGTGCAACGCGGGGGATCGCGGAGGTGGAGGACAGCAGGCCGCCGACGAGAGCGGTTGCGAGAAAGAGTTGCCGTGAATTCATGGAGGGATTCCGCGTGGGCGGAAAATAGGAATTTGAAGGCGCCCACCCCGGATGGACCCGGGACGGGCGACAGGGACAAGCCAGGCGGCTCAGAGCCCCTTCACCTCGAGCGGGAGCTGGACCTTGCTGGAGATGGCCAGGCCATTCTTGCGGGCCGGTGAAAACTCCCATTTTGAAACGGTGGCGATGATGCGCTTGTAGGCGGCCTGGTCGCTGACGGAGGAGACGCGGACGTTGCTCGGCTTGCCGGCTTCATCGATGGTCATTGTCAGGTTGATCGTGGAGCCGCGGTGATACGACGGCAGCTCGATGGGCTGGATGGTCTTGACCGGAACCGGCGCCTCGAAGCTGACGGCGGTCGTGGTGAGGGCGGAGGCGGAGGTGAACAGACCACCGGCGAGGGCGGACGCGAGGACGAGGGACTTGATTTTCATTTTGAATGGGCCCGGGAGGGCGTGGGGGCTTGTTTTGCGGGCCCCGGATTTTCCGGAGTGACCGCGTTCGTTTGTCAGCGCGTGTGTGCAGGGCTCTTTGCAATGCCCATGCCAACCAACACCGCGGGGCCGCCCGGAGTTGCATTTCAGAGGGCAAATCGGCCGAAAATAATTTTTTCTGCTCCGCCCGGTTCGCCCGCCGGCTACTCAAATCCGAAACCCGTCCATCCCACCGGCGGGAAAATTGTCCGCCCCGCAGGCCCGGCGCCTGCGCCGAGCCTGCAAAAAACGCCGGTGAGCCTCATGCAGCCAGCGCGCGCCGCAGGGCCCGGTCGCGGCGCAGCACGAGCATGCTGTCCGCGCCGGCGAAGAACTCGTAGGCCACCGGCACGATGTCGCCCCGGATGCCCTGCGCGGCGAGGTCGCCGCGCAGGCGGTCGAGCTCGGCGTAGGTCCGACCGGCCGCGCTGCACACGGGATGAATGCGCACCTCCCCGGCCGACACCCGCACCAGCTCCAGGCAGGCCGCGAGGTGCCAGTCATAGTCGAAGCGGTCGGCGTAGATGAAGAGCAGGTGCGCGCAGAGCACGAGTGAGAAGCTCTGGTCGAGGAACGGCAGCACCGGCAGCGAGGCGCGCACGTAGCGGCCGTGCCGGTCGTTGCCGTCGAAGTCGGCGAGGAAGCGTGATGCCGCCAGCCGCCGGTCGGCCTCTGCCGCGGCGAAGGTCTTGAACGACTTCAGCCGGAACAGATGCCGCTTGGCGCGCATCTGGGCGAACATCCGGCGGTAGTCCTCCCGCACCCGCACGGCGAGCTGCGCGGGCGCGAAGCCATAGAGCGGATCCACGGCCACGGCATCGATCCCGTGGCGGACGGCCTCGGCGGTGAAAGACGATGGCCCGGCCGCGACGTCGAGCACCGCGTGGCGGCGCAAGGCGGCCGGGTCGAGGGCGAAAAAGCGCGTGTATTCCTCGAACGTGCGTCCGAAGAACGACACGGTCGGCAGTTCCATCCGGGAGGATGGCGGCGGGGGCGGGCGGAGGAGCGTGGACATGGTCGGAGGGAGAAATAAAAAGCCCGACTCGGAAGAGTCGGGCTCGGGTGGAAGTGGTTTTGTTTTTTTGCGGATTACGCGTGCACCATGCTTCGCCGAGCCCTCGAGGGGAGCCAAACGTTTTTGACGGCCATCAGTTTGATGGTCGCGTCGGAACGGCGAATGGCGGCGGACAGGTTCACGGCGGGAGGTGATGCGGAATTATTTCCCGGCGTGCAAACCATAAATTGAAACGATTTCGCGCCCCACTAGAGCCGAAGGGCCAAGCAACAGTAGGTATTCGCCCCATAGGCGCCTGCCCGGCATTTTTGCATAATTTCTCCTGATGACCGATCAATTTACCTCCCTCACCCCCGCCGCAATCCGAGAGATCATCGCCCATATTGATGAGAGTATCGCGGTGTTCTCCAAATACACCGGCCGCCTGACGGCATCGGAAATCCAAGTAAAAAGCATGCTTACGGCGCTGCGGCGTCAGTTGCTGGAACAACTCGACCGCCAAGGCAAAGACGGCAATTGAGGACCTCCGGGAAGGTAGCAATGCAATCGGCTAAAAACGGGGCTAATTCCGCCAGCGATGGTTACCAGAGAGGTGTCGGTATGTGCGTGAACCAACAAGAATTTCAAGAGTCACTGGACGCCATCGATCGATCCCTCGCCCTTTTCAGTGAGAAGCCCATGGAGCCGGGCTTTGACCAGGAAATCCACGAAGAACTCCGTCGCGTGCGGGAAACGCTCATCGGGGCCCGTCGCGATAGGTATGACAAGAATATCCCCCGCGACAGCAAGTCGCCGCTCGGCTCGTCCTGAGCCCTTCCCGACCCCGGGCAAAGTCGCCAGATCAGTCGGCTTCCGCCCCACAACCGGGTGAAGGCAAAGTATCCGCACAAGGCGGCTTGCCCACCCACGTCCCACCCGCACACTGACCGGCCAATGACGGCGAAAATCAGTGGCGCGACCATCCTGCGGCGTGAAAACATCGGCTTTTCGTTGATCCTCCTCATCAACTGGGCTGCCGAAATTCTCCGGCTCCCCCACCTGCTCTATGGCGAGCCGACTGATTTCAACTGGGGCCGCGTCCTCCTCCGCTCGGCCGTGATCATCGGGGTCTGGGCTTGGGTGTATTTCACGACCAAGGGTCTGGTCAGGCGCCTGCACCATCTGGAGGAATTCGTGCTGGTGTGCAGCTGGTGCCGGAAGGTTGGCCATGAAGGGAAATGGCTGACCATGGAACAGTATTTCGGCGCAAACTTCGCTACGCAGACCTCCCACGGCATCTGCCAGGAATGCTCGCAAAAGACGCGCGACCGGCTCGCGCAACAGATCGCCGAGGCCACCAGCAAGAACTGAAATCCGCGGCCCTGTGCCGGTTCGCGCCGGCCAGCGGGCTTGCGGCGGGCGCGCGGACCGGCTGAATCGCGGCATGTCCACCTCTGCCGCTGAAATCCGCTGGGGCCGGGGGAACAGAAGTTCATTGACCATCGCTACCGCCGCCGCCACACTTGGCGCTTCGATGGCGGCACCGTGGTGCCTGCCTCTTCCTCCCCCGCCATCGTGCCGCTGCCGATGTCCGACGCGGGCGCCGTCGATCCCGAGGAGGCCTTTGTCGCCAGCCTGGCGAGCTGCCACCTGCTCTGGTTTCTGTCGATCGCGGCGAAGCAAGGTTACGTGGTGGACGCCTACGCCGATGACGCCCGCGGGGTCATGGCAAAGAATGCCGCCGGCCGGCTTGCGATGACCTCGGTCACGCTGCGCCCACGGGCCACCTTCAGCGGTCCGAAGCGGCCTGACCGCGCCGCGCTCGACGCCCTGCACCAGGCGGCGCACGCGGAGTGCTTCATCGCCGCGTCCATCCGCAGCGCGGTGATCATCGAACCGCGGGTTTGAGCAAACGCGCTGACGTCCCGGCGCCGCCGGGTTGCCACAACCCGACCGCTTAGCTGAGCAAACGAAAGGTATTGCCGCCCCAGAGCTTGGTCAGCGCCGCCTCCGACCAACCGCGCTGGAGCAGCGCCGCCGTGATCTTCGGGTAGTCGGCCACACTGCTCAGTCCCGGAAAACCGCCGCCGCCGTCAAAGTCACAGCCGATGCCGACGTGTTCGATGCCCGCGACGTTTACCGCGTGTTCGATGTGCTTCACGTAGTCGTCCATGGTCACGGCCGGATTCGGGTAGGCGCCTTCAAGGCGGTCCCATTCAGCGCTGGCCCACGCCTGCACCGCGGACGTCAGCACCTTGTCCTGTTGCTGCATGAGCATGGCCGCGAGCGCGGCCGTGCGGCCATCCTCCCGGGTTGGCACGACGGCGACAGGCAGGGCGTTGATCTGGATGACGCCGCCTTGGGCCGCCACTGCGCGCAGCAAGTCGTCGCCAATGTTGCGGGGATGATCACACACCGCGCGGCAGCCGGAATGTGAGAGGATTACCGGCCATTTGGAAAGTCCGAGCAAATCCCGGAGCGCCGCATCCGAGGCATGCGAGGCATCGAGCACCACGCGGAGCCGGTTGCATTCGGCCACGACCTCGCGACCGAACGGGCTCAGCCCGCCCCACTCCGGACCGCGCGGATCGGTGGAGGCGTCGGCCACATCGTTGTTCAGCATGTGCGTCAGGCCCAGCATGCGCACACCGAGCTGGTGGAATTTCGCGACGTTCCGGACGTCGAGCCCGAGCGAATAGCTGTTCTCGATACTCAGGTAGAACGCGCGCCGGCCCTCCATTTTCAACCGCAAGCCGTCGACCGCCGTCAGGGCCAGTCCGCCGGTTCCAGCGTTTGACCGGACGACCTCGAGGGTGCGTTCGAAAACCTGCACCGCCCGCTCGTGCACCCCCGCGAAGCCCTCGGGCGTCCGCGCGGTCTGCGGGGAGTAAACCGCAAAAACCAGCGCGTCGATGCCGCCGGCGCGCATCCGGGGCAGGTCGCACTGCGAGCCGTCCACGGCGAAATCGTGCGCCGCGGCGAAGTCCCAGCCTTCCCGCATGAGGCGGGCCGTTGGGGTGTCGATATGGGTGTCGATCGTGAAAAGCCGTTCGTGCAGGTCGGTGGCAGCCTCATTTTTCATGGAGTGCCACCAGCTAGTCTGCGCCACGGGCGGCCGGCAATGGACTTCTGTTAGTCCTTTCTGCTTACGCGTATCTCGGGAGTTGCGCTCCGTCTGATGTTGGCTCTCTCTGAGGATCTCATTTCCCATGACCGCTAAAGTTGAAAACGTCGTCATCGTCGGCACCGGCTGCGCCGGCCTCACCGCCGCCATCTATACCGGCCGGGCCAACCTTTCGCCTCTCGTGCTCGAGGGCGTGTTGCCCGGCGGCCAGCTGACGACGACCTCCGAGGTGGAGAATTTTCCCGGCTTCCCCGATGGCGTCGACGGTTTCCAGCTGATGCAAAACCTGCGCAAACAGGCGGAAAAATTCGGCACGCGTTACGAGAGCGGCACCGTCACCGGCATCGATACCGCCGCCTGGCCTTACACGCTCAAGCTCGCCGACCGCGAGATCAAGGCGAAGACCGTCATCGTGGCCACCGGCGCCTCGCCTCGCCTCACCGGCATCCCCGGTGAGAAGGAACTTTATGGCGGCAAAGGCGTGACGACCTGCGCGACCTGCGATGGCGCCTTCTACCGCAAGATGGACGTCGCGGTGATCGGCGGCGGCGACAGCGCGGCCGAGGAGGCCCTGTTCCTCACGCGTTTCGCGAGTAAGATTTACCTGGTGCACCGGCGCGATGCCCTGCGCGCCTCGAAGATCATGGCCGACCGTGTGGCGGCGCATGAGAAGATTGTGCCGGTGTGGGACAGCGTGCCGGTTTCCGTGGAAGGCGTCGCCGAGGGCGCCGTCAGCGGCCTCAAGGTGAAGCACGTCAAGACCGGCGCCGAGACGGTGCTGCCGGTGAAGGGCATTTTCGTTGCCATCGGCCACGTGCCGAACACGGCGGCGTTCAAGAACGCGGCTGACACGGATGACCAGGGCTATTTCATTCCCGCCGTCCACAGCCAGGTGAAGACGAAGACGCCCGGCCTGTATGTCGCGGGCGATTGCGCCGACCACCATTACCGCCAGGCCATCACGGCCGCGGGCCTGGGTTGCCAGGCCGCCATCGAGGCCGAGCGCTGGCTGGCGGAGAAAGGTGGCTGAGCCGGTTGTCACCCTACGGGGGTGTTCACCTAACTAGCTTACCAAGGCCTTACCTGCTAGGCTCACGTTCCCGCAAGGGACTACTGATGCACACCCCCACCCCCGCGATACCCGAGAAGAAACGCGTCCTGATCGTGGATGACAAACCAAGTGACACCCGGCTGGTCAAACTTTGCCTGGAACAGACCAACGACTACGTGGTGCGGGAGGTAAATGATGCCGTGTCCGCCATGGCCACCGCCGAGGAATTCCAGCCCCATTTGATCCTGCTGGACGTGAGGATGCCCGGCATGGATGGAGGGGATCTGGCCGCCGGCATGCGGGCGAATCCGAAATTGAATGCCGTGCCGATTATTTTCCTGACGTCGCTCGTCACTAAAAATGAAGTCGCCGCGGGCTCCGGGCGGGTGGGCGATTTTCCCATCATCGCCAAGCCAATTGTCCTGCCGGAACTGATCACCTGCCTGCGTCAATACCTAGGCGCTTGATCCGGGCCGAGCCCCGCGCACGCCCCGACCCCCCCTGCCCTTCATGTCCGTCCCGATTCCGCGCCAAGAATCTGACCGGGGTTCGGCGGGCACGGTGGAGGTCATCACGGAAGTCCGGCGCAAGGAGGCCCTGCTGAAGGCTGGCGCCTTGCAGAATGCCATTCTCAACAGCGCCAACTTCTCGAGCATCGCCACCGATGAGCAGGGCGTCATCCAGATCTTCAACGTCGTCGCCGAGCGCATGCTCGGTTATGCTGCCGCCGATGTGCTGAACAAGATCACCCCGGCCGACATCTCCGATCCGCAAGAAGTGATTGCCCGCGCACAGGCGCTGAGCGTGGAACTCGCCACCCCGATCACGCCGGGCTTCGAGGCCCTGGTGTTCAAGGCCTCCCGCGGCATCGAGGACATCTACGAACTCACCTACATCCGCAAGGACGGCAGCCGCTTCCCCGCCGTCGTGTCAGTCACCGCGTTGCGCGACGAACAAAGCGGCATCATCGGTTACCTCCTGATCGGCACCGACAACAGCGCCCGCAAGCGTGCCGAAGAGGCCCTGCTCAAGGCCGGCGCCCTCCAGAGCGCCATCTTTAACAGCGCCAACTTCTCCAGCATCGCGACCGACGCGAAGGGCGTCATCCAGATCTTCAATGTCGGCGCCGAGCGCATGCTCGGCTACGCCGCCGCCGACGTGATGAACAAGATCACCCCGGCCGACATTTCCGATCCGCAGGAGGTGATCGCCCGGGCCAAGGCCCTGAGCCTCGAGTTCGGCACCCTGATCACGCCGGGCTTTGAGGCCCTGGTCTTCAAGGCCTCCCGCGGCATCGAGGACATCTACGAACTCACCTACATCCGCAAGGATGGCAG
>JBKJRX010000196.1:0-4112 GCA_046593155.1 Lacunisphaera sp. | reverse complement strand
TCGTGCAGGATGAACCAGGCACACTCGATCGCATGGCCCGGGTTCAGCGTGCGCCCGTCGAAATGGTCGATCACTGATCCGTCCGGGGCCACGACCTCAAGCAACGCGCTCAGCCCGGGCTTGTAGAAATCCCGTGCAATCTCGCCGACCGCCCAGTCGATCCACTCCGTGCAGGTCCGGCCGCGCACGCTGATATCGCCGAGATTGGCGCGCATTTCCTGGGCCGTTGCGATCGCAATCATCAGCGGGGCGACACCTTTCATCGGGCGCGTGGCCGGCTCGGTCTTCGGTGGCATGACCCCCGAGGTGAAGTTGTGGTGGAGAAAGGTGTCGAAAAACTCCACGGCCTCCGCGGCGACAGCTGCATCCCCCGCCGCCCGCGCATAGGCGGCGCTGCCAATCGCGGCGAAGCTCTCGCTGTAGACGTAGCGCCGCATGCGCAGGGGCCGTCCTTCCCGGGTCACGGTGAAGTAGAGCTTGCCGCAGGGCCCACGCCCGTGGCGCCGGATGAAGCTGAGGCAGTGCCCCGACGCATCGCGCCACTCGGGCTTCGCTTCCACGGTGTTGTGCAGCGTGGCGAAGGTCCACGCCGCCCTGCCCTGCAGCCAGACGGCCTTGTCCGTGTCGATCACCCGTCCCGCCTCATCCAACCCGGTCAGCAAGCCGCCCGCCTCCCGGTCCAGCCCATGGCGCAGCCAGAAGCCGGCACATTCGCGTAAACCGTCGCGATAGGTCGCATGCAGGTTGGACAGTCGCCCCGGACTCATGGCCCGAGCGCCCGGTCGACGGGGCAGTGAACTGGATTGCAGGCATCCCGGAGGACGATGGGCGCGGACAGGCTCATGAAACCGAACCTAGCATCTGGCTTTTCAGCCAAACAAGGGTTCATCACCGGTATCCCGAGGACACCAGAGGGCTATTTGTCCCCGACTTTGGTGCTGTCCGTGCGGATGAAAAGCAGCAGGAAGGCACAGAGGAACAGGCTGACCGCCGTGAACTGGAACAGTCGGTTCAGCGGAATTCCCGTGTCGCGCAGCGCGCCACCGGCATAGATTGACAACCCGCCCACCAGGCAGGCGCAGAGGTTGAGAAACCCGTAGCCGGTGGCCCGGTAGCGCGGGTCGGTGATCAGGCAAAGCACCGGCATCATGTTGGCGTCGGTGAACGCCCGCGAGAAGCCATGAAGAATGATTCCACCGAGCGCCAGCCACAGGATATCGGTCTCCGCCACGAGCAATAGCGCAGGCGCCGCGATGCACAGTCCGACCACGGGCACATAGAGGCGCGCCCGCGGATTCGATCTGCTCCACTCGTCGGCCCAGTAACCGCCCACCAGCACTCCCACTAGGGCGGAAACCTGCAGGTAGCCTGTCGCAGAGAGACCGGCGACCCCCTGCCCGAGGTGAAACTTCTCCGTCAGGTAAGTCGGCATCCATCCGATCATGGTCCAGAGCAGCCCCAGCAGGCCCCAATAGACAAAGGCGAGCACGAAGGATCGGGAACTGAACAGGCTGCGCATCGCCTCGCCAAAGCGCACCTTGGGCAGGATGGGAGCCACGGAAACAGCCGACGAAGCCGGGGCCGCCGGGGCATCGCGGAGAAAAAACATCAGCGCCACCGCATACCCCACCCCGATCTGGCCGAAAAGTGTGAAGGCGTAGTTCCAACTGTGGGTTTCCGCCACCCAACCGCCGAGCCCGCCCAAGCTGGCGCCCGTCATCATGCCCGTCATGTGCACACCTGTCGCCCGCGAGCGCGTCGGACCACGGTGATAATCGGAAATCAGCGCCAGCGCCGCCGGGACATAGCAGGCCTCGCTCAGCCCCATCAGGGCCCTGGTGACCAGCAGATATTCGAACGAGGTGGCCCGGGAGGTCAGCCAGGTGACCAGCGACCAGATGAACAGGCTCACGATGATCACGTGGCTGCGCTTGAACTTGTCCGCCAAAAACCCGGTGACCGGGCTGGCCAGCGCATAGACCCAGAGAAAGACCGAGGTCAGCAGGCCGAACTGGGCCTCGCTCATGGGAATCGCCTCGAGCAGCGAGCCGCGCATGGTCGTGAGCATGATCCGGTCGAGGTAGTTCAGGCAGGCGACCAGCCAGAGCAAGGCGACGACCGACCACGCGCGGATGGGTGAAACAGGAGCGGTGGTCATACGGTTTGGTCAGTCAGGGACGGTGCGGAGAATGTTCAGGGCTGCCGCAGGGCCGGCAACCAGGAACGGGCGATGCGGCGGATCCGGAGCGGGCTGCTCAAGTTAGCCATCCGGTCGTCACCGGCATTGTAGGCCAGCAGCACGGAGTCGGACGTGAAATGGATGGCAACGTAGTGATACCAGCTGCCGGTATCCGGCTCGACCAGCCGGCGCCACGGCCAAGTGCGGCCATCATCAGCGGAGACCGCCGCTACCAACGGGGTGCGACGACCGGCCACGAAGGGAAACTCGCCGGAGTGGTCGTTGTAGAGCGCCAGCAGGGAGCTTGAGCCGGGCACCCGCTTGATGCTGGCCGGCGAAAGCGGCGAGACTAGGGAAGACGGCCGCGGCGCGCTCCAGTTTAATCCACCGTCTTCAGAACGGGACTCATATTGGGTGCCCAGGTCGGTTCGCGCCCAGGAAAGCAGCCCACCACCGGTGAGCTCGACGACACCAGATTCCTGCAGGCCGGACTCACCGTCCGCCGAGCCCCAGCGGCTGCGTGACTCCAGCCAAGTCTCGCCCTCATCGTCCGAGTAATACCACACCGCCATACCGCGCGTGCCGGCCATGCGATGGAGGTTCATCGGCATGATCAGGCGGCCGCCTGCCGTCCGGATCACCCGGTCGTTGTTGAGGATGAAGTATCCCGGCGTGGCGATCAGCAGCCGCGGCGCGGACCAGGAGATCCCCTCGTCCTCCGAGAGACACAGGTAAGGACGGCAATCCTCGGTGCTCTTCGTGAAAAGGTAGAACAATGCCAGCTTGCCGCTGGTGAGGCGAAGCAGCGACACGCTCATCACGTTCAAGCCGCGACCATCCACGCCGCTGACAATCTCCCGCGGCTGGCTCCACGTCCGCCCGTCATCCCTCGATTGAATCGCTGCAATACGCGCCGAGTGGTGGTCACCCGAACCGCCATAGAACTGCGAATAATAAAAGGCCGTGCTCCCGTCCCGCAGGGTGACAAACGCGCCCTCTGAATTCCGTGGAATGGTCTCCGTCGGTCGCAACTCGAGCACGATCTGATTATCGGCTTGGGCCATCAAGTTAACCGTCAGCAAGGCCGCCAGGCCGACAAACGCCGGTTTCATCGGGGATCACGCGCCGGTGCAGACCGGCACCGAGGCGGGGTTGAAACGCATCCAATAAATCGCATTCGGGCCGCCCTCCGTTCCCCAAAAGACCAGGACGACACTGCCGTCACCAAGTTCGGCGAATGACGGGTAGCCAAAGCGCAGCTTGTTGAGTTCCTCCGAGGTCGAAGCCTTCCCCTCCATGCCCGAAACCACCCCGCCCCAGAGCAGGCCACGCCTTTCGGTGTGCCAGCCGCTCTCATCCACCCGGGCTACCTCGACCCAAAGGCCCGGGCGGTCGTGCCGCCGGTAGGCGACCATGATCCGGCCTGATTTGAGTTCGAGAATCTTGCAGGTCTGTGCAAGGAATCCGGTCGGCCGCGGTGCGGCGAAGGTTCGCCCGCCGTCCTGGCTCATCGTGTAGAGTGAGGGCCGGGTTTCCTTTTTCGCCGGGTCATAGACCCAAGCCGTCACCACCAGGCTGCCGTCCCCACGGACCGCCACCGACTGTTCCCAGTGGATGAAGCCCGTGCCCCGACCGTCAAAGGATACGACGAAGTCCTGCCACGTCGCACCACCATCGCGGCTGACGAGGAGGCCCGTCATCTCTCCGTTGGGCAGATCGCCGCTCCAGCCACGCCACGTAGCCACCGGTGCGGCCCAGCTCCGGTCAGGCAGTTCGATGATCGGATGGCACAATTCCCAAGTCGGGCCCACGAGCGGGGGCACGATCCAGTGCGGCTCTGACCACTTCCGTCCGCCGTCGGTGCTCTCGATCCAAAAAAGCTTCATCGGGACTTGGCCAAGTGTCTCGCGGTTGGAGCGCTGCGCTTCAAAAC
>JBKJRX010000103.1:0-5574 GCA_046593155.1 Lacunisphaera sp. | reverse complement strand
GCCTCCGGCAGGTTGTTGGCGGAAATCGCCCGCCAGTAGGCGTGGGCGATCTCTGGTTTGATCGAGATGAAGGTGGAGAGATAACCAGAGATCGCCCACGCCTACTGGCGGGCGATTTCCGCCAACAACCTGCCGGAGGCCCGGCGCATCATCCGGGATTATGACTTCCCTTTCTTCGAGTTGGTCATGGGGTTGACGGGTGGATTCAATGCGGGCATTCAGGCGATGCTCGAGCTCAAGGGCATCGCCCAGCGCTGGCGGCGCAAACCCTACCACAGCCTGAGCGATCAAGAACTCGAGGTTTTCGCCCACGCCCTTAAGAAAATCGGTATTATGACCTGACCATCCTTTTTATCCAGATGACCACCGCCCCTCTTGCCCGTCCCGCAAGCAACAGCCTTCCGTCTGGAGCGTGGCTGGCCGTTGTTCTGCTTTGGCTCACCGCCTGCTTGAACTACTTGGACCGTCTGATGATCACGACCATGCGGGACTCGGTCAAAGCCGCGATCCCCATGACCGAGGCCCAGTTCGGTCTGCTGACGACCGTCTTCCTGCTGGTCTATGCCGTGTTCAGTCCTTTCGCTGGTTTTGTCGCAGACCGGTTTAACCGCAGCTACCTCATCATCGGCAGCCTCTTTGTCTGGTCGGTCATCACCCTCGCGACGGGTTACGTCCGAACCTACGATCAATTGCTCGCCACCCGCGCCCTCATGGGCATCGCCCAAGCGGCCTGCATGCCCGCGTCAGTGGCTCTGATCGTTGATTACCATCGCGGCAGCACGCGCTCACTCGCTTCCGGTCTGCTGCTGGGGGGGGCCATGATCGGGGCGGCCATGGGCGGGCTCGGCGGCTGGCTCGCGGATCTCCACGGCTGGGATTACGCCTTCAAGCTCTTCGGCCTGGCGGGCGTCGTCTTGGCCGGCGGACTTTGCTTTTTGCTGCGGGATCCGCCGGTGGCGGTGGAGCCGGTGGCCAAACCTCCGCAAACCGCACGGTTGGGTGAGGCATTCACCCACCTGTTTACCAACCGTGCCTACCTCGTCATGTTGATATACGCCTGCCTGCTGGGCGTGGTGAGCTGGTCGGTGGCGGGGTGGATGCCCACCTATATCAAGGAGCGCTTTAGCCTCTCGCAGGGCTCCGCTGGGCTTTCCACCACCGCCTACCTCAACCTCGCCGCCCTGGTCGGCATGCTGCTCGGCGGCGCGTGGGCGGACCGCTGGAGCCGCACCAACCAGCAGGCCCGCTTCCTCGTTCCGGTGATCGGCCTGGCCCTCGCCGCCCCAGGCATTCTCCTGATCGCGAACACACCTCTTCTCGGAGTGGCCATGGCCGGACTGGTCCTCTACGGCATGGCCCGCTATTTTGCCGACGCCAACATGATGCCCATCCTCTGCGTGTTGGTGGATTCACGTTACCGCGCAATGAGCTGGGGTGTCATGACCTTCTTCAGCTGCGTGGTGGGCGGAGCCGGCATCTATGCCGGCGGGATGTTGCGCGACGCGCAGGTGGACGTCAGCCGGATCTTCCTGTTCGCCTCCATCAATGTCCTGATCTGCGCGGGTCTGCTTTTCGTCCTGCGCCACCGGCGCGCATCCAGCCAGTCCTGAATCTGCGGCGGGCCCTGCTGGTCACTTTATTTTACCAGTATAAAAGCTTCCTTGGTTACCTGATGCAACCAATGGTCGGGCGCAGGAAATCCCGCGCATGCCTGCCTGCCTTCCACCGTCCGACCGCCCCTGTAAGCGGTTACTTCCCGGAGTCGGCTGCGTAACGCTCGATGAACGCGCGGCACTCGTCGGTCAGCGGGTAGCCGAGGAAACTGGTGGTCGTGGTAAAGAGTCCGCGGCGGACCATGTAGTATTTGAGGCCCGTCAGCCAGCAGGCGATGGACTCGCCGCCGTAGAGGCCGAAAAGCACGCGCTTCATGTCGGCGTCGACCGCCTGCGCCTCCGCGACCTGGCCGTCGGCCACGAGCTGGATGATGCGGTGAAGTTGCGGGGCGATCGCCGCCGCGCCGCCGAACATGAAGCCGTCATAGCCAGCCTGCAGGTATTCCATGCAGCGGAATTCGTCGCCGTTGAACAACTGCAGGGACGGTTTCTCCTGGCGGGCGGCCAACGCCGCGGCCCGGCGGCCGGGAGCGCCGGAGCTGTCCTTCACCAGATGGACGTTCGGCAGCAGGTAAATCTCCTTCAGCTTGGTCTCGGGGATGACCACCGGGCGGTGCTTGCCCAGGTCATAGATGCCCACCGGCAGCGGACTGGCGTTCACCGCGTCGGTAAAATGGGCCGCCACGCGCTCCGGCGTGGCATTCATGAATGTCGCTGGCGAGGCGATGATCGCGTAGTCGGCGCCGGCCTCGGCCGCCGCCTGCACATTGTTGAGGATGCGCGGGACCGAGTTGTCGGAGGCCTGCACCGCGATCTTCAGCTTCCCGCCCGCCGCCCGCACCGCCGTTTTTACCAGGACCTGCTTCTCGGGGTCGGGCAGCCACGGACCCTCGCCGCAGGTGCCGGCCAGGAACAGGCCCTGGATGCCGTCGCGGACGGCGGCGTGCACCATGCGTTCGACGGCGGGCGCGTCCACCCGAAAGGCCGGGGTGAGGGGCGTCGGCACAGCGGACCAGATTTTCACGGCGGGCAGTGGTTTCATCGTTTACGAAGGAGCCATATCACCGCCGGCCGAACTAGCAGAAATCACTGGTAATTATTTATGAACAGCTCCCAGCTACCCTTCGACATTCCCCAGCGCCGTTCCTTGGCCGCCCAGGCCGCCGACTCGATCAGCAAGGCCATCGACGACGGCACCTGGCGGGAATACCTGCCCAGTGAGCGCCGGCTCTGCGAAATGCTGCGCGTGAGCCGGCCCACGATCCGCACCGCGCTGCGTATGCTGGCCGAGAACGGGTTGCTGGAGATCCGGCAGGGCCGGCGCAACCGCCTGCTTACCCAGCCCCGGCCCTCCCCCCGGCGCCAAAGCCGTATGATCGGATTGGTGACGCACGAGCCTTTCTCCCACATGGCGCTGGCAACCTACCAGATCATCAGCGAAATGCGCGCCCACCTTGCCGAGCATGGTTTCACCACCGAGGTGCTCGTCTGCCAGACGCGCAGCGCGCGCGCCCAACGGCGCAAACTGGAGGAGTTCGTCCGCCAGAACCGCGTCCTGTGCTGCGTGCTCGCCTCCGTCAGCAAGGATCTCCAGCAATGGTTCTCCGAGCACTCCGTGCCGGCCCTCGTGCTCGGATCCTGTCACGAGGAGGTCAAGCTGCCTTCGCTCGACATGGACTACCGTTCGGTCTGCCGCCACGCCGGCGGTATCTTTCTTTCCAAGGGGCACCGGCGGATGGCACTCGTGGTGCCGCACTCCGCGGTGGCGGGCGACCTCGCGAGCGAGACCGGCTTTATGGAATCGATCCAGCTCAACCGGCACATCGACGCCCGAGCGAGCATCGTCCGCCATAACGGCACCGCCCAGAACATCTCGGCGAAACTCGATGCGTTGTTCAACTCTGCGCATGCCCCCACCGCCCTGCTCGTGGCCAAGCCGCAGCATGTCTTCATTGTGCTCATCTATCTGCTGAAGCGCGGCCTCACCGTCCCCGACACCGTTTCATTCATCGCCCGGGACCACGACCACATCTTCGAGACGGTGAGTCCGCCGATCGCCCACTACACCCTCAAGGAGGACACCTTTGCCCACCGGCTCTCGCGACTGATGCTGCAGATGGTCAGTTACGGCAACCTGGAATCCACCCCCAACCTGATTTTCCCGAAATATTTTCCCGGTGGCACCGTCAAGCAGCTCGGCTGACCTGCCTCCGGATCAGCCGTTCCGCCGGCGCCGGGGCTTCAGCGGGCCGTCCAACCGCCGTCGATCGGGATCGCCGCGCCCGTGATCGAGCGCGCCTGCTCGGTGCAGAGGAAAAGCGCGAGCGCGGCCACCTCCTCCACCTCGACAAAGCGCTTTGTCGGCTGGGCTGCGAGGATCACGTCGCGGATAACGTGCTCCCGTGTCAGGCCGTGCGCCTTCGCCTGGCTTTCGATCTGGCCCTCGACAAGCAGCGTGCGCACGTAGCCCGGGCAGATCGCGTTGCAGGTGATGGAGGTCTCGGCGAGTTCCAGCGCCACGGTCTTCGTTAGGCCGATCTGGCCGTGCTTCGCCGCAACGTAGGCGCTCTTGAAGGGCGAGGCCACCAGGCCGTGGACGGAAGCCAGGTTGATGATCCGCCCCCACCCTCGCCGCTTCATTCCGGGGACGACCTCACGGATGGCGTGGTAACTAGAGTTGAGGATGATATTCTGAATCGCCGACCAGCGTTCCGGCGGAAAATCCTCGACCGGGGACACAAATTGGATGCCGGCGTTGTTCACGAGGATGTCGATGCCGCCCAGGGCCGCCTCGGTGTCGCGGATCAGACGGGTCACCTCCTCTGCGCGGCTGAGATCGGCTTGGTGGACCGCCACCCGCACGCCCATGCGCTTGGCGAGGTCGGCCCGGAGGCGCTCGACCTCCGGCGGATCACCGAGGCCATGCAGCATCACGTCGGCACCCGCCTGAGCCAAGGCGTTGACCATGCCCCAGCCGATGCCGCTCGTTGAACCGGTGACCAGCGCGACCTTACCCTTCATGGCGTGATCTTCCCGTGCTGCCAGAGGGCACGCAAGTCCGTTGCGACCCGCTGCACGTCGCGCCAGGTGTCGGGAAAGCCGCTCAGGCGATAGGCCGGGGCCGCGTGCCCCATTTCGATCACGACCAGCACCGGTTTCGTCGTGCGGCGGCGCTGCTCATGGACGAACAATTCCGCCACGTAGCCCAGCCAATCCAGATACTCTGGGGTCCGCTGCCCGCCGGGCGTGAGGGCCGGCAGCTGGCAATGGTGCCCGTTGAAGGGCCGGAGATGAAACTGTGTCGCCGCCCGGAGCAGTGACTTCGGCTCCTGCAACCGGGCCCAAAGCTCGCCCGGACGGAGGTGACGAACCACGGCGAAGTGGGAATGATCGAGGCAAAGCGGCAGCGTTTTGCCAGTGTCCGCCCGGTAGGCGCGGCCCAGGGCCTCGGTGCCCTCGGGGGTCTCGGTGAAGGTGTCGCGATGGGTTTCGATCGCGAAAGGCAGGCCGCAGGCCTGCGCGGCCCCACTGATCCGTTTCGCCACGGAGACCGCCTGGGCGAGCGGCGTATTGTAGTCGCACAGCTGCACATCCATTGCCACGGCCCCCAGGGCGTGGGCGGCCGCAAAGGGCGCCTTGCAGTTCGAATCAGCCCCAAGGCTGGTGACCGCCAGATACTGCAGCGCCCCGCGTTCCGCAATCGGCGGGATCGGCGGGGAAAAAACGCCATCGAACCCCGCAGCTCGGATGGCCGCGAATTTCTTCGCCCAGGGCCACTCCTTCTGCGCCGAGGGATACTGCCGCAGCGACCACATCGTCGCGAACAGGTGGAGGGAACGCTTCGGCGCAGCGCGGCGGGTGGCACTCATGATTCCTTTTTCCCACGGCCACCCTTTCCCGCTTCGTAGCGTTTCACCCGCACCCGGGCCGTAACGGCATGGGCGGCCATGCGCTCCACATC
>JBKJRX010000100.1:0-42678 GCA_046593155.1 Lacunisphaera sp. | reverse complement strand
TCGCCCGCGCCTTGCTCGCGGCCGATGAGCACGCCTTTGTGGGCTATGCCCGCTGGCAGATCAACGACCGCTGGGATGTCTTCGCCGGCAACGAAAGCCTCAAGCCCTACCAAAGCGAAGAGCGCTTCTTCGCACGCCTGCTCGCCACGAAGCTGCCTTGGCCGAAGCCTTTTGCCGCCAGCCTGGCCTTCAGGCACTATCTGGCGCAGCGGGACGTATTCGTGCGCCAGTCGGCCCGGGCCGTCTTCAAGCTGCGACGGCTGGGACCAGCCCGTCCGGAGGCCGGGCTCCACCTCAAGACAGTCCAAGGCGCGGCCGCAGCGTTTGCCGTGGCGCTGCGCGCCGGCCGGCAAGCGGCCCGCGTCATGTGGGCCCGAACGCGTGATCCACAGGCTCGCGGACAAAATGAAACTGTTCTCGATGCAGACGAAGCCCGGCTGGCCACCTGGCGCGACTGGCTGAAGCAAGTGATCCAAAAGCCCGAGCTGATGTGGCAGGCCACACCGGTTTGTGGGGCGTGGCAGTTGCAGTTTATGGTGCATAATTTCGCCCCCGCGGTGCAAAAGGTCGTCGTTGAACAGCAGGGTCCGGATGGCACCTGGCGCGAACTGGCGGGCCGGTTCACGATCGAGTTTCGCGCCCAAGCAGCGCGCCCCCGGACCAGGCTGAAGCGGGAGTTTACGGTGCCGGTCAATTCACCCGACGTTAGGCTGCGTATTGCCGTTCGCGGCATCGGCCAAGTCGCGATCAGTCACGTGACCCTGACCGACGGCGTCGAACCCCGGCGAACCCGGGATTACCATGCCCGGCAAATCCTCGGCCGGCGGGCTCCGCAGCAGGGCTTCCAACCGCCTGATTGGATGGCCAATCAAGCGATCTTGGCAGTAGCCTGCTCGCAGCCAAGCCGGGGCAACGGGGCAGCCTGAGGAGAACCGCCCCGCGGAGCTTGGCGTCAACCGGCTGGCCTGGCCCGGTTATTTGGACTTGGCCGGCATCTCGAGAACTTTGATGGTGTCCAGATTCACTGTGCCGCCCCGGTCCGCCGGCAGGTATTTGGCGAGAAAAGCCTCCACGGTGCCGTAATACTTGAAGGCGGTTTCCTGTTTCGCAAAGCCGTGGCCTTCCCGGTTCTCGATCAGGATTTCGTAAGTTTTGCCATGCTTCTTTAGCGCCTTCTCCAGCACCTCCCAGTGGGAAAATTCCACGCGCGGGTCGTTTCGCCCATAGGCGTGGAGCGTGGGCACTTGGATTTTCTCGACATGGTCAACCGGAGACCGCGCCGAGAGCAGAGCGGGGTCGCGACCCACGGCCTTGGAAAAATAGGCCACCGAGGCAGCGTCCGTGCGCAGGTCATAGCGGGTGATCAGCCGCAGATCGGATACACCCACGTAATTGACGCCGACCTTATACAGTTCCGGGGTCATGGTGACCCCTGCCAAGGCCGCATAGCCACCATAACTCGCGCCGATGATGCCAATCTGCTGAGGATCAGCCAAGCCTTGGACCACAGCCCATTTTACCGCATCTGTCAGGTCATCCTGCATCTTGCCGCCCCACTCCTGATAACCGGCATATTCGAAGGTGCGGCCGTAGCCGCCGGACCCGCGGTAGTTGACTTGAAAGACCGCATAACCGCGGTTCGCGAAGAATTGCACCTCGGGATTGTAGCCCCAAGAGTCACGAATGCCGAACGGACCGCCGTGGGGCATAATCAGCAGCGGAGCCGAGCGGTTGGCAGCCCCGACGGACTTGGTCAGGTAGCCGTGGATCTCCAGTCCGTCGCGGGCGAGGAACTTGACCGGCATCATCGGACTCATGGTCGCCGGCTTAACCGCCGGACGGACGGACGTGATGAGTTGCACGCGCAACCCGGCGCCCTTCATGTCCCCCAGGAAATACTGGCCGGGGTCGCGGTCTGAGTAAGTGCGGTAGATAAACCGCTTCTCGTCATCCGACACCGATGTGATCACGATACTATGATCGGGATTCTGGGTCTCGATGGCCTTGGCGATGCTTTGCCACCGTTCATCGAACCAGCGCGTGTGCGTCTTGACCCCTTCGTAGGTGACACTTAGCAGTCGCTCGCGCTTGGGGGAGAAGATCACCCGCACGATTTCGCCCTCCGGCGGGGAAAACAGCGACTCGCCCAACCGGCCCGTGTCCAGATCCAGGGACCGCAAAATCCCGCGATCCTCCGTCGTGTAATCGAGCAGATAGGCGGTATGCCCGTCGGACAGCAAGCCTTGTATATCCCAGCGAACGTCCGTGACATCGAAGGTCTTGATTACCTGCCAGGGCCGGTCATTGCGTTCGCGCGTGAGGAAACTGAGCATCTTGCCCTCGGTCCGGGTGGCCAGGCGCTGGTTGCCCGCGGCATCGAACCAGCCGGCATCGTAATCCCGGTCCAAGCCGACGATCTGGGCGCGGCGGCCGGTCTTCACGTTCACTTTGTAGACCGTGGGCGTGAGATTGCGGGCGGCACTTGGGTTGATCTTCCGGGCGTCCGACTCGCTCGTGTAGCCGGTGATGAGGATGTGCTCGTCGCTGGCCGGATAACGGTCGAGAAGGCTGCCGAAGAAGAGGGAGAAGTCGTCCTTGGTGCGCCGCGGTTCAAAAATGCGCTTGTAGCCCTTGCCCTGCAGGTCCACCGAAGCCAGCAAGGGGATTTCATGGCCATCGATGGCCGAAGTGAACAGCAGCCGGTCGTTGCCCTTCCAGAACACGCTGTTGATGTTCTCGTCCTTGAAATGGACCGGCACGCTGAGCTTGCCGTCCTTGGTGTCGAGCACCGCGATGCTGTAGCGACCGTTGTTCGGCGCGATCATCGCGACCATCGAGCCATCTGGGGAGATGACGGCCTGGCGGATAGATTGATCATCAAAGAAAAGCTCGATCGGAAGCCGCGGAGCCGGACCGGAATTGTCGGCGGCTTGCAGGCCGGTGAGGGCCGTGGCCGCCAGCAGCGCCCAACGGCGCCACGAACTGATATGCTTATGAGTCATGGGGGGATTGAACGGGGGATTAAAAAGATTTCAGGCAAAAAAAACCGGACCCCCATGGGTCCGGTATGCAAGTCGAAGTTCCGATAAACCGAAACTGCTTAGAACTTGTAGTTGACGTCGAAGTAGTAGAACCGGCCGATCGGGTCGTAGGCGTTGATGTCGTGGTTCTGATTGCCTTCCGAGGTGATGAACGGCGGATCTTCGTCGAGGATGTTGTTCACACCCGCGCCGATGGACAGACCCTTCAGCCAGCGGTTGCTCGAGCCCTTGAAGCTGTAGCCGAGGCGGGCATCCCAAGTGGAATAGGCCGCGACATCGGGCGCACCGGCGCCACCCGCCACGTCCTCAACACTGGGGATGTAGGTGTTGTTCAGGCCGGCATCCCAGTCCTTAAAGGACCAGCCGAGCTGGGTGTAGAACCGGTAACGGGCATAGAGGCTGCTGCCCGAATACGAGCCAGCATAATCGAATGGCGTGTCGGTCGGGAGGCTCTGTATGACATACTCGCTAAGGTAGATACCCGAGACGCGGGCGCTGAGCACGCCCCAAGTCTTGGTGTCATAGGTGTAGGACACCTTGATGTCGGCGCCGGACTGCCAGACGCCAGCGATGTTCACCAACTGGTTGGTGATCCAGACTTCGTCGGACGGACGGTTGCTCATCTGGCCGGGGGTGGCGATGGGCGTGCCCGTGCCGAAGTAGGTCTCACCCGCAGTGCTCGTGCCGAGACGGACCAGCGAGGCATACGGGGAGGTCGTGCCGAACTGCTCGACACTGCGGACGATTAAGCTGGAAGAAATCGACGAAACCAGGTTGCGCTCGTCGATATTGAACCAGTCGGCAGACATCTCGAGGCCCTTGAGCTTGCCGGCCGGCGACCAGACGACACCGGCGGTCCAGTTGCGGGACTCGGACGGGATCAGGTTCGGGTTCGAGCCGGAGGAGGAGCGATACTGGCGCGAGCCCGTGGTCACGTTGAGCGGGTTGCCCGCGGTGTCGTAACGGTTGATATTGATGCTCGCGGTGAAACCGGCCGAGACCGGCCCGAGGAGGTTGAACAGCGAAGGAGCGCTGAACGACTCGGAGTAGGTGGCGCGGACAGCGAACTCGTCGTTAAACGGCAGCCAGCGGAGCGTATACTTCGGCACGAACGGGTCGGTCGTCTTGTTGTAGAGCTCCTTGCGGGCGGCGACGGAGAGCTCGAGAATGTGCGCACCCTTGATGGAATTGCTTTTGTCGAAGATCGGCACGCGAACCTCGGCGAAATAACCGTCCACGCTCGAGTTGGCCGCGAACGGCTGACGCGGGGTGGCTTGGAGCCAGCCACCGGTCTGGTCGTAGCGGTCGTTGTTGAATTTGAGCGACTCATAGCGCGTGTCGGCGCCGAAACCAACGGACAGCGGACCGCCGGGCAACTGCATGAGTTCGCCGGAGACGCGGAAGTCGAAGCCGATCAGCTGGCTCTGGTAGTCACGGAAGCTGGTGCCGATCATTGCCTTGAGCACGCCAGGCGTCTGAACGCGGGCGAACGGATTAAAGCTGAGGTTGGTAACTGCGGCGGTGTAAGCCGCAGCGTCGATCAGGCCGTCATTGCGGAACTTCGTGGTAGTGTTGTTGAAGTTGGCCGCGGCCTCGTAGCGCCACGTGTCGGCAAAACTACCCTTGAAGCCGAAGACGCCACGGGTGGCCCAGTTCTCCGCATTGTAAACGCGGGGGAAGTTGACGAAGCGATTGCGGGCCGTCACGGTCACATCGAACGGATTCGTCGCGGTGGCGGCGGTAACCGCGCCGCTCACCGGCTGGGCGTTGAGCACCGACTTGGTGGACGTGTTCGAGTAAATGAAGTCGGCAAACAGCGTCGTTCTGTCCGTCAGGCGGTGGTCGATCGCGGCGACGACGCTGCGGCGCTGGGCGTCGATGAGCATCGTGGGCCTCTCAGCCAGATCGAAGAACCGGGCAACTGCACCCTGCGTCAGCGGACCTTGGTAGATACCGGCGGCGACCAGCTGGGCGGGCGTCATGTCGGTGTTCAGTGGCGGCGCATTGAGCGTCGGGTTCAGGTAGTAGAAGTCGTTGCCGATGTTGATCGAGCCGGCGAAGGACGGGGTGCGGAACTGGCCCTTGGCCCAAGGACGATCCTTCTGGAGGACCGGATCGCTCTTCTTGAATTCCGTGGAGATGGTGATGTTGGTCTTGTCGGTGCCAGCACCGAACACGCCCGAGTAGCTGCGCTCGGCGTATTTGCCATCGGCCGGGCTCCAGCCATAGCGGCCGCTCACTTCGGCGCCGCGATAGTTGGTCTTCAGGATGATGTTCACCACGCCGGACACGGCGTCCGAACCGTAGGTGGCGGAAGCACCGTCGGAGAGAACCTCGATGCGCTCCACGGCCGAGACCGGGATCAGGCTCACGTCGACGAAGTCAGCACCACCGCTGGCAGTGACCGGCGAGACCGCGGCGCGACGGCCGTTGATCAGCACCAAGGTCGCACGATTGCGGAGGGAAACAGCCGAGCCGCCGTTGGACGAACCGGAACTGATGTTTCCGTTGTCCGAACCGATGTTGTTGGCGCCGTAGAAATACGGCGCGGTCTTCTTGAGGACGGCCAAGAGGTCGGTGTTCACACCGGAGTTCTGGATGTCCACCGCACTGATGACTGTGATCGGGATGGCCGGAGTGTTGGCGGCAATGGGGATGAGCGAACCCGTGACTGTGTAGGTTTCCAACTTAAGGGTATCGTCTTTCTTTTCGCCTTCGCTAGGCGTTTGGGCAAAAGCGGCCTGGGCCGCGAACAGAGAAAGCCCGGCGCCAAAGAGGCACGCCAAAGGCTTCCGCAGGTGTCTTACGGAGCTATAGTTCATTGTTCGGTATGTTGTGTGTAAGAAAAAACCAGTTAACCGGCTAATTTCCTGGACCCATACGCGCATTTTTACCGATGAAATTCAACATCTTTTACCGGGCGCCCCGTGACATTGGTCGCATTCTCCCATTTCCACCATGGGCGTTTGCGGGTGCCCCCTTGGTTCCTCGCCCCCAGGTGTCCCAATAACCCCTCCCAAGCTGCGCGACGCCTAACGGACGCGTTTGACGCGGATCCAAAGCCCTTCTTTGAGCAGTGTCATTTTCCAGCCGCCCAGGCGCGATGGCCTGATTTCCACTTCGGGGTCCATCATCAGGGGGAAAAAACGGCTCTCGGCTTGGTCCTGTTGCCAGACCTGGTCGTTGGCCAAGGTGAAGCGTGTGCGCCCCGCCCAGCCGCGAAACTCACCGTTGATGCGCGTGCGAATGACCTCCGTCTCGTCGTCCTCGCGCGGGGCCAGACCGATGCTGGCCTTCTTCTTCTCCAGCGTGGCGGCCTTGGCCTCGGCCCGACCTTCCTCCCTGGCCCTCTCCTTGGCCACAACGATGGCCGGGCGGGCGCGCATCTCCGCAAAACGCAAGACCAGCTGGTCGATCAAGGCGCGTTGTTCGGGGCTCAGCTGGTCGTATCCGGCGGCCTTCCGTTCCGCCGGCGCAAGTTGCTGCCAGAAATCATCTGCGAACAGGACCGGCCCGTTCAAAATCATCACCAGCCAAAGCATTCTCACGGATTTCATGCCAGAAAAGATGATCCATCTCCCTCTCCCCGGCCATTATTTTCCTGCACGGGAAAAGAAAAAGGCGGCCCGTTGCCGGGCCGCCTTGAAAATAAACCAGTGAACTGGGCTTAGAAGCTATACTTGCCTTCGAAGAAGATCAGGCGGCCGATCGCACTGTAGGTGGCAATATCGCCGTTGCTGCTGGTGTCGGTGCCCTTGTTCATCGGCAGACCCTCGTTCAGCACGTTCTGCGCACCGACGCGGAGGGTCAGGCCGCTGAGCCACTTGAACTCCGAGCCAAAGGAATAGCTCCCGGAGATGTCGAAGGCGTGATAAGCCTCGACGTGGTCGTCGGACGCGGCCGGCACACCCGCACCAGCCGGGATACCGCTCTCATCCGTGGTAGACGGAATGAAGGTCCAACCCAAGGTGCCGCGCCACTTGCCGCGGCTCCAAGCCACACTCGTGTAGGTCTGCCACTCCGGGGTGGTGCCGTTGGTCGAAGAGGTCAGGCCCACGGTCTCATACGGGTCCACATCGGGCAGGCTCTGGACGGTATAGGAATCATACCAGGCGCCCGCGAGGGAGAAGTCGAACTTGCCGTAGGCGTCCGAATTATAGGTGTATTTCGCCATCAGATCGACACCGGAGAGGTTCACCCCCGCGATGTTCGTTAGCGTGTCCGTCACGTAGATGTTGTCGATGGCGATGTTACCGACCTGACCGGGGGCCGTGATCGGCGTGCCCGTGGTGAAGAACGCGTTGTTGCCGGAGGTGGTGCCGCGGCGAACAAAGCCGACATAGGGTGACGCGGCGCCAAGCAATTCGACACTCCCCAGGATGGTGGTCGTCCCAATCGAGGAGATCAGGTCGGTCTGCTTGATGTCGAAGTAGTCCATCGTGACCGAGAAGCCTTTGACGGCCTTGGGCGAGTAGACAAAGCCGAAGGTGTAGCTCTTCGAGCGCGCAGCCAGCAAACCCGGATTGGAGCCGGACTTGGCATTGGCCTGGCCGGTAATATTCGGGCCGCCGCCGAAGCGGGGCAAGTTGAGCGAGCTAGTGAAGCCGACGCCCCCGGGGCCGAACAGATTGAACAGCGTGGGAGCGGCAAAGGACTTTGAATAGGTGCCGCGGATCGCCAGTTGGTCATCCACCGGGAGCCAGCGGAAAGAGAACTTTGGCACGAGTGGGTCATCCGTGTCGCTATAGATTTCCTTACGCACGGCTGCCGTCAGTTCGAGAAGATGGGCACCATTCTGCTTCTGGTCGCCGCCAAAGACCGGGATGCGGATCTCAGCAAACATCGCCTTCACACTACGACCGGAGTTGAAGGGATCGAGCGTCGTCGCTGAGTCCCAACCGAAGGTGTCGGCCTGGCTGTTGCGATCGGCCGTCTGGTTAAGGGTCTCCGAGCGGTATTCAACGCCTGCCGCGAAGCCGAGTTCACCGCCGGGAAGATCCACCAGCTTGCCGGTGAGGCGGGCGTCGTAGGTGGTGAGGGTGGAGGTAGCCGTGCCCAGCGCCGTGCCGAACATTCCGGAAGCCGCCACGGCCCCAGGGGCCTGGATGCGGCGGAAGTAGTTGATCGACCCATTCGCCGTCACCAACTGACGGGTGGCCGTGTCAATCACGCCTTCGTTGCGGTATTGCTGGTTGATGATATTTTTGTTGGCTGCCGTCTCCCAGTTGAAACCGTCCCCAAAGGAACCCTTCATGCCGATCACACCGCGAATGCTGGTGGTGTCGTAGTAATACTGGCGGGGATTGCTCAGGAAACGGTTACGGGCGGTCACGGTGACATCGAACGGGTTGTTGAAATCAGTCGCCGGCGACCTGAAGTTCGTCGGCTGCGCGTTCAACTGCGAGAACGTGTTGGTCATGGTATAAAGCATGTCGCCAAACACCGTCACGTTGTCCGTGAGCTTGTGGTCGAAGTTGATCGTGACGCTCTTGCGCTCGCTGCCGAGAACCAGCGTAGGAAAATTGGAGAGGTCAAAGGAGTATTGAGCCTCCGCACCAAGACCGCTGATCAGATTGCTGCTGCTCGCCAGGGCGATGTAGGTGCCATTGGCCACCAGCTGCGCAGCGGAAAGGTGGGTGCCGGGATTCGGCGGGGCGTTCAGTGAGGGATTAAGCACATAGAACTGGCCGCCAATGTTGACGATACCGGCAAAGGTGGCCGTGCCATAGATCGGCGAGCTGAAGCTGCGTTCATACTGCTTCAACGGATCCTGCATATACCACTCGGCTGAGATGGTGATGCCGGTCTTGTCGGTGCCCGTGCCGCCGACGAGGGAGAATTTGCGCTCGGCCCACTTGCCCTTGTTGTCAGAGAAACCGTAGTGGCCGGACATCTCAAAGCCCTTGAAGTCAGACTTCAGGATGATGTTCACCACGGCCGCGACGGCATCGGTGCCGTAAATGGGGGAGGCGCCATCCTGCAGGATCTCAGTGCGATCGATGGCACCGACCGGGAACAGGTTGACGTCCACGTATTGGAAGCCACCCGAGGCCAGAACCGGGGCATACGACACCCGGCGTCCGTTGAGGAGGACGAGAGTCTGGGTGTTGCGGAAAGCGACTTGGGAACCGCCGCCTGTCGCACCACTGCTGATGTTGGCGTTGGTGTTGCCCAAGTTGCCGTTACCCGTGAATTGGGGAGAGGCTTTGCGCAGGATTTCCATGACGTTGGAAGTGACGCCAGTGTTCTCGATGGCCTTGGAGTCCAGGATGGTGACCGGGATCGCCGTGGCCGTCCCGGCTATCGGAATATAGGAGCCGGTAACGACATATTTTTCCAGTTTGACCGTATCATCGGTAGCCGCAGCCGTCTGGGCAAAAGCGGCATTAGCCGCGAACAGGGAAAGCCCGGCGCAAAGCAGCGCCAAAGGCTTCCGTAGGTAACTTACGGAGCTATTGTTCATAGTTCTCAGGTGTTTGTGTTGGTAGGAAACTACCCGTGACAGGCTAATTTCTTGCGAAGAAATGAACTATTTAAGCGACCAACAGCAATCTATTTCTGCGATTGTAAAAATTCATAACTTGCAACAGAGGTAATTAATGTCACCAAGTCCACCAACAAGTTATGAATCTGAATCAATAATTACCCGGCCCGGTTAGCTTTTGCTCGAACACCCCGTTAATTCCGACAGACGCAGAACCGTCAGCTTTATGAACCCGCTATCAGCCTTCATTATGACAACAGACTCCAACTACGCACTCCCGGGGTTACGACACGCGTTAAGCTTGGCCGCAACCTTTGTTCTTTCGGTCGTCTTACCGGCCCAGACCCCGGCACACCTCCCTGTGGAAACACTGTTTGCCGAAGCGGAAATCAGCTCCGTGCAGGTCTCTCCTGACGGCAACAAGCTCGCCTTTCTCACCACCTTGGCCAGCGGCAAGGTCGGCATTGCGCTGATGCACCTCGACACGGGTAAAATTGAGCCGTTGGTTGGCGCCAAGGATGAAAATTACGAGGGCTTTTTCTGGAAAGGCAGCGATTGGATTGTTTTCGGTGGCGATATCGGCGGCAATGAGTCCAGCGCGCTGCGTTCCATCAGCCTGAGCAAGCGCAAGGTGGTCCCGCTGGCTGATTCCTACGATGAACGCTTTGCCGATCGGGCCAATGCCGCCGGCATCATAGATGAACTGAAGTTTGCTCCCCACCATCTCTTGGTGTCCGGTCCGAAAAGCGCGGGCAGTTTCAACGGCGCAATCTGGAAACTGGACATCCGAACCGGCGAGCGCCGGTCCGCGGCCGGCTATGAACCCAAGGCAGACACCCAGGAGGTTGCGGTTGATAATAATGGCGTCGTCCGCGCGCGCAGCTACCTGCTGGGCGCCAAGGCAATTTTTGAAGTCCGCCCCACTGCTGAGGATGGGTTTGTAAAGGTCGCCGAATTCCCCGCCAACGAACCCAAATGGTCGTTCCGCCGCTTTGCGGCCGATAACGAAACCCTCTATCTGATCACCAACGACCAGACCGATACCGGTGCCCTGCACACCTTCAATGTTCGCACCCGCCAGGTCAGTCCGGTGCTTTTCCACACCCCGAAGGGCGAGATCGGCAGCGTCCTGTTGTCCTGGGATCGGAGCAAATTCTATGGCGTCAGTTTTGAAACGGACAAGGTCTACTACAGCTTTGCCGATCAGGGCCGGGCCAACCTGCAGCAGACCATCGACGCTTCCCTGCCCGGCACCCACAATACTGTCACCAGTATTTCCGAGGACGAAAAGGTCGTGATCGTGCTCGCCTCGAGTGATCGCGATCCCGGCACCTACTATGTGCTCAATCTGCGCCAGCCCGCCCTGAAGATGATCGGGAAAATAAATTCACGCATCAAGCCCGCGGACATGCGACCGATGGAGCCCATTACCTTCCAAGCCCGCGACGGACTCACGCTGCACGGCTACCTCACCCGGCCGGCCGGCTCAGAGGGCAAGCCCGGTCCGCTCATCATCAATCCCCACGGCGGGCCCTTTGGTCCGCGTGACCAATGGGGTTTCAATCCCGAGGTGCAACTACTCGCCAACCGCGGTTACGCCGTCCTCCAGATCAACTTTCGCGGCTCGGGCGGTTATGGCTATTCCTTCCAGAAAGCCGGCCAGCGCGAGTGGGGCGGAAAAATGCAGGACGATCTCAGCGACGGCGTGAAATGGGCCATTGCCCAAGGCATCGCCGATCCTGATCGCGTGGGCATTTACGGCGGCAGCTACGGCGGTTACGCCGCCCTGGCCGGCGTCACCTTTACCCCGGAACTCTATTGCTGCGCTATAAATTATGTGGGCGTTTCGGACCTGAATCTGATCACCAGTTGGGCGAAGGGCCGGGCCGGTCGGGGCAACGACATGTTTTATCGTGAGTGGGTCGGTGACGACAAGGAATACAAATTCAACCGGTCGCCGGTAAATTTCGTCGAACGCATCCGCGTGCCCACTCTCCACGCCTACGGTTACAATGATCCCCGGGTGGAGATTGAGAACTGGACCCGCCTGGAGCCCAAACTCAAGCAATACGGCAAAACCTATGAGATCATCATTCAGGGCGACGAAGGGCATGGATTCCGCAATGAAGCCGGGCGCATCGGTTACTATGCCCGGTTGGAAGCTTTCCTCGGCAAATACATGGGGGGCGGGAATTCCTCCACCCGGCTCGGACCCTTGAAGGTTCTGGAACTGCCGGCGAAGGAGAAGAACAACTGACCCCGGTTGCGACTGATTCTATTTTTTGCCGCAGGCGGAGTCCATTGACTCCGCCTGTTTCGTCTCCGAAACTCCGTGCGTCGTCTCCCGTGGCCCTGATGCTCAACCAAACCCACGATCCTGCGCGCCTCAGCTGGATTGAATCCGCCAACCACGCTGAGGCGGATTTCCCCCTGCAGAGCCTGCCGTTTGGCGTTTTCCGCGCCGCCGACAACCTCACGCCCCGGATCGGCATCGCCATCGGCAACCAGATCCTCGATTTGACCGCAGCTGCTGAACTGGACTTTCTCCCAATCGCGGCTCGGACCGCCTGCCAGCAACCCACCCTCAACCCGCTGATGGCCGCCGGCCCCGCGGTGTGGACCGCACTCAGGGCCCGGTTGAGTGAGTTGCTCGGTGTTGACTCCTGTCCCGTCCCCTTGCGCATCCAAGTCGAGCGCTGCCTGGTCTCGCAAAGCGCCGCCACGATGCAACTGCCGGCCGTCATCGGCGACTACACTGATTTCTACGCGTCAATCTTCCACGCCACCAACGTGGGCGCCATGTTCCGGCCCGACCAGCCGCTCCTGCCCAACTATAAATGGGTGCCCATCGGTTATCATGGGCGCAGTTCGTCCATCGTCGCGAGCGGCACGCCCGTGCGTCGCCCCCGCGGCCAGAGCAAACCCGCTGACTCATCCACCCCGGCCTTCGTTCCAAGCCGGTCCCTTGACTATGAGCTGGAACTCGGCGCCTTCGTTGGTCCCGGGAACCACCAGGGCGAACCCATCCCCCTGGCGTCGGCCGCCGGCCACCTCTTCGGCGTCGTATTGCTCAACGACTGGTCGGCCCGCGACCTCCAATCCTGGGAATACCAGCCGCTCGGCCCTTTTCTCGCAAAGAATTTTGCCACCTCGATCTCACCTTGGGTCGTGACCTTGGAGGCCCTCGCACCGTTCCGCGTGCCGGCGTTTGTCCGGCCGACCGGCGATCCGGCTCCCCTGCCCTACCTCACCGATGCCGGCGACGTCGTGCATGGCGGCCTCGCCATCACGATGGAGGCTTGGCTGCTGACGCAGAAAATGCGCGCCGCCGGTGCCGCCCCGCACCGCCTGAGCTCCGGCAGCTTTCAGCAGATGTATTGGACGCTCGCGCAGTTGCTCACTCACCACACCAGCAACGGCTGCAACCTGCAGCCCGGCGATCTGCTCGGCAGCGGCACCGTCTCCGGCGAAACCAAGGAGTCCCGCGGCTGCCTGCTCGAACTCACTTCCCGCGGCACCGAGCCGCTGCGCCTGCCCAATGGTGAGGAGCGCCGCTTCCTCGAGGACGGCGACGAAATCGTCCTGCGCGGCTTCGCGGAACGTGCGGGCGCGCGGCGCATCGGACTCGGCGAGTGCCGCGGCTTGGTGCTGCCGGCCGCCGTTTAATCCTCGAGCGGCCGCAAGAGCAGCCGATAACCCATCGCATCCGTTGGCCGTGCCTCGGGCGTGACTTCGACGCGCGACGCCGCCCGGCAGTGCACTGCGCCAACCTTCCAGCTGCCACCACGCAATACCGGCTCGCGTTTGCCCCGGATGCCGTAAGCCCACTCCGCCACATTGCCGTGCATGTCGAAGAGTCCCCAGGCATTGGGTTTGCGTTTCGCCACCGGCGAAGGCGCATCCTGTGAACCGCCGCCGCGCGCGTAAACCGCCAGGCCGTTCAATGCTGGATCGTCCCGCTCGTTGGTCAGGTCGTTGCCATCGTTCAAGGCGGTTTCTGTGCCGGCCCGGCCCGCGTATTCCCACTCAATCTCGCCCGGCAGGTCTGCCTGGTAAGGCATGCCCAGCCGGCGCAGCGCCTCGTTGAGTTTCTCGATTGCCCCGCCCGGCCCGGTAAGATCGCGCCACGCCACCTGCTCGACCGGCCGGGTGTCATCTCCCAGCGCCCGGCTGGTGCTGGGATTCCTTCCGGTCAGGACGCGGTGCTGGCGTTGCGTGGTCTCTGTTTCGGCCATGTAATAACCCTTGAGAATCTCGGTCTTCGCGCGCGGCAGATCGTTGCGCTGACGGCCGTGCTCGTCCGGCGGCGAGCCGGCTTGGAAGCCGCCCGGGGGCACCCATTTGAATTTCATCACCGTCCCATCGGTCAGGGTCACCGCCACTTCGGCGGGAGGTGGGAGCCGCTTCATCGCCAGCGGCACGTTTTCCATGTCAGGCTGTAGTTCCACTGTCAGTTCGAGCGGCTCATGTTTCGGGGCGGTCGCCACCACCTTCAGATGGCCCAGCCGCAACTGCATCACCACTGAGCCGCCCGCATCAGCGGTTGCCGCCTGATCCCCCACCCGGACTTCCGCCTGGGCCGGCAGCCCGGTAAAGCGCACGGGATGGGGTGGCAACAGCTGCAACGGAATGGCCGCCTCTGCCCGGGTTTCATCGCCACCCACCTCGCCTTCCCAATCCATGAAGCCGGGGGCTTTCACCTGCACGGTTTGTGGACCAGATGGCAGCTCCAAAACCAGGCGTCCCGTGCCGCCGATGGAGTAGCTGCGTCCCTGAAGCGTGACCACCGCGCCCTGCGGCAGGTCGATCAACGCGAATTTTCTTCCCACGGATGCTTCCGACTGCCCCGGCTTGGTTTCCACTTTGATCGGTTCGGACGCGGTTTCGGTCGTTGCTGCCGGCGCCGCGGCCGTCGACGACTGGTTGGCCCCGATCGACGGGGAAGCAACGAGGAGGCCACGACTCCGCGAAAACCAGAAGCCCGCACCAGCCATTAGCACGACGGCGACCACTGCCGGCACAAGCCAGCGCTTGCCTCCGCCGGAATGTTGCAGCTGCCGCAAAGCCTCCCCGGCTTCGCGGGCCGTCTGGTAACGCTTGCCCGGATCCTCGGCGAGGCAGGTCGCGATGAACTTGTCCCAGCGCACATCCAATCCAGGCACCAACCGCGAGGCGAGCTGGGCGATGCCATGCGGCTTTTTGCCGGTGAGGAAATAATAGGTGATGACGCCCACCGCGTAGATGTCGGAACGCGCATCAGAAGGTCGAAGGGTGCGCGCTTCGGGCGACATGAAGTCAATCGTGCCCACGATGGCTCCCGTCGTGGTGACGCTGTCGCCATGGAACGGGGACGCGGTCCCGCCGGCCCGCCGGTATTCCGCCTCATCCCCCACCCGGGCGAGACCGAAATCCGAGATCTTGGCCTCACCGGTTTTTTCCAACAGCACGTTGGCCGGCTTCAAATCGCGATGCACGAGCCCGGCTTCGTGGGCATGGGCCAGACCGAGCAGGATTTGTCCAACCAGCCGCTGCACCTCGGCCGGGGAACAGCCGCTGCCGGGCTTGCGGTTTTTCTCAAACCATTCCTCCAAGGAGCCCCCATCCACGTATTCCAGGACGAGGTAAAGCTTGCCCTCGCTTTCCCCGAAGTCGGTGACGTTGACGATGTGGTTGTGCTTGAGCCGGCCCACCATCAAGCCCTCCTTCTTGAACCGCGACACATAGGATTGATCCTGGGCCAGCAAGGCCGGCAGGACTTTCAGCGCGAAATGCTTCCTTAGCGCGATATGCTGCACGAGGTAGACCACGCCCATGCCGCCCTTCCCCAAGACACGCACCACCTTGTATTGCCCGACCACGTCACCGGGTTGAAACAGGTCCTTCAGCGCACTGCTGCGCGGGACAAATACGGTCTTTTCGGGCTGTCCGTCCATGTGGTGCAGCCCATAGTCAACCGGACCTCGCGTCCGACGCCAGAACGAAACCAAAATGCCGGGTTGACCGTCGTTCCTCTCCGGCGCTTAGCTATCACCCATCATGACGCGCCCGCTTAGCCGCCTCGTCCCGTTTCTTGTGCTGGCTCTCATCACCGCCGTCCCGGGGAGGGCTGTGCCGCTCAAGATCAATGTCAGCCCGGCGGGCGCCACCATCGTCACCGAGACCGGCCAGCGTCTGCCGGCACCCGCCACGGTCGAACTCAAGCGCCGCGACACCGCCTATGCCTTCACCATCGAGAAGGCCGGCTATCAGACCGAGACCGCTTCCTGGAGCACCAAGGAAAAGGTCCGCGAACTCTCCGTCACCCTCGCTCCCCTGACGACCGAGAGGGAAACCAGCATCAAGACCAGCCCCGACGGCGCCACGGTCACCATCGATGGCAAGCCGGCCGGCACAACTCCTCTCGTCAAAACCGCGACCTTCACGCGCGACAACAAGCACTCTCCCTGGAAACCGCTCGCCGTTTCCGTTGCGAAAACCGACCACCAGAGCGAGTCCTTCAGTCTCCCCCACGAGAATCCCACCGCCGTCCTGATGCTCGCCCAGCTGCGCAAGGATCGCGTCTTCAACGTGGACGCGAAGGCGCCCGATGGTTCGGCCATCGCCGCCACTCTCACGCTCGGAGATCGCGAAATCGGGCCCGCTCCGCAGAAACTCGTGGTGACCTTCAGCCGGGCCGACAAAAACAAACCCTGGCCGACCTTCGTGCTCTCCGCCGAGATCCCGACCATCTATCAGCCGGCTTTGGTCACCCTGACTCACGACTACAAGGACCTCTTCTCCTTGACCCTCAAACCGGTCACCGAACTCTCCGTCGGCCTCTATGCTCCCTCGGTGGAGATGACCGCCACCGGCGCGCGCATGATCGTCAACCAGACCGCGCGCCTCGCCGCCCTGGACACCGGCGAACGCGCCACCGAAATCGCCGGGCTTTCCCGCCTCACCCGCTTTCTCCGTCGCGACCAGAACCTGAAGGCCCCGCTCCAGGCCCTCAACTCCTATGCCATTACCCCCGATGGCGAGTCCGCCATTCTCTCCGTCACCTCCCAGGACGACACTGGCAAGTTCTTCTCGGCCCTCTTCCTCAAGCGCATCGAGGACGATGGCGGCGGCACCGCGCGGCTCATCGACAACAACAAGCGCTACTTCGACAGCGCCCCCATCATCGCCCCCGACGGCAGCGGGGTTCTGGTCTTCCAGTCCAACCGCGGCGACCTCAGCAAGCCCGATATCTTCCGGATCAACTTCGCCGACAATCGTGTGGCCGGCGGCGTCTCCCGCATCACCAACGACCAACGCTACAACTACGGCCCCAGCTACACCGACAGCAATCGCGAGGTGGTCTATCTTTCCGTCGAGCCCAATTACCCCCTCGCCCGGCCCCAGCTCAGCAACGTCAAGCTCGATGGTGCCCTGCCCACGCAATTCCAGATCAACGCGGAGGAGGTAAGCCATCGCGAACACTCCAAGGTCTACTTCACGCGGATCGACGAATCGGCGGGCAAGCGCCAGATCTACTCCGTCGAACCCGACGGCCGCCTCGAAACCAATCTCATTTCCGACGACTCGTTCCTTGCCGCCCACAGTTTCCATCCCGTCGCGAGTTTTGCCAGTCCCGTCCGCATCCTCTTCGTCTCCGACCGCGACAAGGACGACCAGGGCCGCGCCAACAACAACATCTATGTGATGAACGCCGACGGCTCGCAGATTCAACAGCTTACCGCCAACGGTTCCGACGACATCCTGCCCGCCTGGTCGCCCACCGACCCGAATGTCGTTTATTTTCTCTCCAACCGCGGTGGCGCCTACAATCTCTGGCGGTTACGCCTGAAATAACCGCCGCGGCCATATGGACGGTTCCCTTCCCCAAGCCTGGCTGGAGTTTGCCGACGGCCGGATGCACTGGCTCGACAAGAACCCCTGCACCATCGGCCGCATCGCCTCCAATACGCTGGCCCTCGACCAGCCCGGCCTCTCGCGCAGCCATGCCATGATCCAGCCCACGCCCGGCGGCGGCTGGCTCCTGACCGACCTCCGTAGCACCAACGGCACCTACCACAACGGCCTCCGCCTCGAGCAAGGCGTCGCGCTCCGCGACGGTGACAAGATCGAGCTGGGGGATACCACCCTTACCTTCCGCTGCCAGCAGACCGCCGACCAATCCGCCGACGCCGGCGCCACCTCGGTCCAGATCCACTCCGGTGATTGCTGGCTGCTCATGCTCGATCTCATCGGACACACCGCCCACACGCACGCTGTCGGCGCCGAGACGGCCTCAGGCGACTTCAAGCGCTGGCTCGAGCTCATCCGCCCGGTTATCGTCCGCTCCGGTGGCACCATCAACGCCTACCTCGGCGACGCCGTCTTCGTCTACTGGCGCCAAGACCGCCATCCCGCCGACAAGGTCGCCGCCGGCCTCCAGGAACTGATCGGCCTACAGACCACCAGCCACCGGCCCTTCCGTATCATCCTGCATCAGGGACGCATTCGGATCAGCGGCGGCATGCAAGGCGAGTCGCTGGCCGGCACGGACGTCATTTATCTTTTCCGGATGGAAAAATCTACCAAACCGCTGGGCGCCACTTGCGTGTTGAGCGAAGCCGCCGCGAAATCACTTTCGCTCACGGCGTCCGCCCGCCCGCTGGGCAAACACGCCGTGCCGAGCTTTGAAGGCGAGCACGCCTTCTACGCTCTGGGCAGGTAGTCGCCCCGGGGACCGGCAGGCGGTAGCCCGCCCCGGTCATCCGGCTGATGTCAACTAATGGTTGACATCAGGGCGCCGGGATCCGCGTGACCAACGGCGCGCATCTCCGCTGGCGCGAGGTCGCGGTCACCCTGCGCTTCGCTGGCGGCCTAACCCTGCAGTCGTAGTTTGTATTTCTCGGCAAGCTCGAGCGCCATGTCCGCGTCGCGCGCGGTCACGGTGAAATGGCCCATCTTGCGGCCGGGGCGCGCCTCGGCCTTGCCATAGAGGTGGAGCCGCACGTTCGGCTGGGCGAGCAGCGTGCCCCACTTGGGTTCGCCGTTCGCCCACGCGTCCCCCAGGATGTTCACCATGACCACCGGCGACAGCAGCGTCACCGCACCAAGCGGCAGCCCGCAGATCGCGCGCACCTGCTGCTCGAACTGCGATGTCATGCAGGCATCGAGCGTCCAGTGCCCGCTGTTGTGGGTGCGGGGGGCGAGCTCGTTGACCAGCACCTCGCCGGCCTTTGTCACGAAGAGCTCCACCCCCATCACGCCGACCAGATTGATTTTCTCCGCGATGAGCCGCGCGAGCTTCTCGGCCGCCGCCGTCACCGCCGGCGCCACCCGGGCCGGCACGATGGAAAAATCCAGGATGTGGTTCGTGTGGATGTTCTCCGCGATGGGAAAAACCCGCACCGCCGCACCAGGTGAGCGCGCAACGACCGCCGACACCTCGCAGGCAAAGTCGATGAACTGCTCGATCACCACCGGCTGGCCGGCGAATTTCTTCACGGCAGCCGGGATGTCGACCTCGCTCATCACCTTGAGCTGGCCCTTGCCGTCGTAGCCGAAGTCCGCGGTCTTCACCACGCAGGGCAGGCCGACTTCGCGGATACCGGCGGCCACGTCGGTGCCCTCGGCGAATTTCGCATACGGAAACCCGTTGTCCCGCAACCAGCGCTTTTCCCGCGAGCGGTTCTGCGTCGTCTCCAACACACTCCAGTGCGGCCGCAGCAACGTCACTGCCTCGATCGCCTTGAGTGGCGCCGCGGGCACGTTTTCAAATTCATAGGTGATGACGTCACACTCTTTGGCGAAGGCCGTCAGGGCCGCCGTGTCCTCGTAAGGGGCGTTGACCTCCTTCTGAGACACCGCGCCGGCCGGACAATTTGCCAACGGCTCATAAATGTGGACCCGGTAACCCAGCCGTGTCGCCGCCTGCGCGAGCATCCGGCCGAGCTGGCCGCCACCGAGCACGCCGATGGTTTTCCCGGGGAGAATCGCCTGGCCCGCGCTCACGGCAGCTTGGCCTTGAGGATCTTCCTGGTCTGCGCGGCACGGAATTTTTCCCACGCGCGCCTGGTCTGCGCATCGCTCTGGGCGAGCACGGAGGCGGCGAAAAGCGCGGCATTGATCGCCCCGGGTTTGCCCACGGCAAACGTCGCCACCGGCACGCCGCCCGGCATCTGGGCGATGGACAGGAGCGAGTCGAGGCCGTGCAACGCCTTCGATTCGACGGGCACACCGAGCACAGGCAGCGTGGTGAGCGAGGCCGTCATGCCCGGCAGGTGCGCGGCGCCGCCAGCGCCGGCGATGATGAGCTTCAGGCCGCGTTTCTCGGCCGACTCGGCATAGCTGACCATGAGTTTCGGCGTGCGGTGGGCACTGACGATCCGCTTCTCGAAGGGCACGCCCAGCGCGGCAAGGGTCGCGGCCGCGTGCGACATCGTCCCCCAGTCCGAGGAGCTGCCCATGATGATCCCGACGAGTGGCTTTGGCTGCATGAGGCCGCCAGCTATCAGCTATCAGCTGCCAGCTGTCAGCCCTGAAATAATGCCGGGCCGGGTAATAAAAAGGCAGCCCGTTGTCGGGCTGCCTGAATGCTGATTGCCGAAAGCTGATTGCTTTACAACAGTGACGTGCCCTTCGGCACCCGCACGATGGTCGTGCCGGCGATCTTGTCGTGCCAGGATTGCTTCTCGTCGTCGAACGCGACCCAGATGAAGCCCAACCCGGCGACAAAGAGCGACAGGAAGCCACCGAGGGCGCGCACGATCGCCACGCCCCAGTCGATGGGCCGGTCGTCGAGCCGCACGACCTTGAGGCCGCAAATGATGCCACCGATGGTCGTGCCTTTGGTCGCCCACATGGCGACATTATAGACGGCAAACCAGAGTGGGAACGCGCTGCCGAAGCGATGCCATACGCTCCCGATGAAACCGCAGATCATGCCAACCAGGATTGCATCGAGCACCACTGCGGCCAGTCGGTGCCAGAAGCCGGCCCGCGGCAGGGTGGCCGCGGAGATGACCGGCGGCAAAATCGCGGTCGGAGCCGGCTCGGCGAGGGCCGGGACCGGGGCCACGATCACTGGCTTCGGCGGCCGACTGGCCTTGAACTGCAGGATCAGCGTGTAAACCACCACTCCCAGCCCGAGGATGCCCAGCAGTTTGTAGGTGACGAAGCCGGCAATGGGGATGGTATAGATTCCGAGAATGATCACGCCGCCGATCAGCACGCCAAACGCGGGGTGGGCCAGCGGACTGTCACCCAAGAGTTTGGTGAAGCGACGGCCCAGCCACGCGAGCATCACGATCTTGCCGAAAATGGATGCGAAAAACAGCCCCAGCGAGAACACGGGGATGAGCACGAAGCCGATCACAATGGTCAGGGTGAGCACCAACAGAAGGTAAGCGACGGGCGTCAGCAGCAACGTCAGCAAGGCAGAGAGCAATGAATAGCCCGGCCGCTGCTCCAGCGTATCGACGCACTTCTGGACGCCAGCCGGCGCGATCAGTGCGATCAGCGTGTAGAACGCGAGGATGCCCAGCGCGAGATACCAGGCCCAGAGCAGCCGGCTGTCGAAAGCCAGCGGCCGGCCCATCAGGAGGCATTTGTTGAACCAGATATGCAGGCCGGTGAAATCCTCGAATGGCCCAAAGCGGCCGATCTCCTGAACGCTCCCCTGGAGTTGGGCGCCCGGGGCCCGCTCGATCTTACCGAAGACCACGACAGTGTCCCCGCGCACCACGGCATCGGGTCCAAGCTTCAGGTTGCCGAAGACGGTCACCGACTCGCCCTTCACCTCACCATTGATGGTGGAATTCCCAAAAACCGACACGGCCTCCCCGTCGACCGTGCCATTGACGGTGGTGGAACCAAAGACTGATACGGCCGCCTCCGTGACATGACCGTCGACCGTCGTATTACCGAAAACCGAAACCACCTCGTGCCGGGTGTTGCCGGCCGATACGGAATGGTCGCCGAATGGCGGGGCGTCGCCACGCCGGGAGTTGCGCGAGCGTGAGGACTTTTTCTGGGTAACCGTGGGCTTGTCCTCGTCCGTCCCAAGTTCCCGGAGTTCGCCGTCGGTTTTCTTTTCTGCGGGCGCGGCTTTCGCTTCCCCGGCGGGGGTGGCCTCGTCAGTTTTTTCCGCCGGCGCGGTTTCTCCGGGTTTTTCCGCAGGAGGGGTGGCTGGCTCCGCGGGATAAGTCGCCCGCTCGGCGGGCGCCACGGGTTCGGCTGCCGGCGGCGGGGCTGACGGCGCCTCTTGCGCGCGCAGGACTGGCCACAGCCCCAGGGCAAGCGCCAGCCAACAGGCAAAAAGGAAGGAGTAACGAGGCTTGTTCATGGGGGAATCGATCAGTTATTGCGGTAAAGGGTGCGGTAGGCGGCAGCGCCGAGACCGAAGAACGTCGCATACAGCGCGGCGATGAACGCCAGCCCGCCGTAAAGCCAGAGAGATGGAATGCTGGCGACGAGATCGCCGGTGTAGCTGGCGATCCAACGGAAAACGTGGAAGAGCGCGGCGGTGCCCGCGAAGCGTTCGCCGGCAGCAGCGGTCAGGGCGCTGGTGTCGGCCCCCTGGCTCATCAAATAGAACGCGGCAATGGCGGCGCCACTCACCCCGGTGGCGACACCAAGGAAGACCGCCTTCACGACACCGGGCCAGTAGGTCCACGACTTGTGATACCAGGCGACGGTCGCCTGGTGCTCGATGGCGGCGAGCACGCGCGATTCCAGCGAGCGGGGCGCCCGGCGCAGAGGGAGGCCGCGCAACTCGCGGTGAATGAATTGCTCAAGCTGCTCGGCAGTCTGGACGCGCAATGCCGCGCGCGCCTCCACCGCGGCCTGCAAGCGCGTTTCGAACCCCGGCGGCGCCTTGCGGGGCGGGAGGGCGCGCAATTCGCGATGGATGAATTTCTCAAGTTCCTCCGGTGTCATCTTTTCGTTCATGGGGCACCTTCAGGTTGCGAATTTCTCGTGGGTGGCACCGCTGCGGGTGAGGATCCTGGCCAGGGCCTCGCGGCCCCGCAGGATATCCGTCTTGACCTTGCTCAGGGACACCCGGGTGCGCTTCGCGATGTCCTCATAGGGCATGTCCTCGAAATGATAAAGGACCAGCGGCACGCGCTGGTGTTCGGGGAGTTTTTCGAGCGCGCGCTCAACCCATTCGCGGCGCTCGGAGGAATCCACGCCTGCGAAAAACGTGTCGGGGGCGGCAAACTCCACTTCCTTCTCCTCGCCCTCGTCGCTTTTGTGGACGAGGTCGGAGAAGAAGCTCCAGCGCTTCTTGTAGCGCTGGATGTGGTTGATCGAGAGGTTGGTCGCGACCGTCTTCAACCAGCCCCCGGCGGACGGGCTGGTGCGGAGATTGTCGAAGTGTTCGTGCGCCTTGATGAAGACTTCCTGGGCAATGTCCTCCGCCTGCGTCTCATTGCCGATGAGGCGCACCGCAGTGGAATAAACCATGTTTTGGTAATTGCGCATGAACGTCGTGAAATCAGGCGGAGTCGTTACGGCAGGAGTCGTAGTGGTGTGCACTGTAGGATCTTCATTCACGCTAAGAACACGGCGTCTGGCCGCAGAGTTGCAGAAACCTCCTGTCACGCAAATTACGTTACGCCAAGCTCATAAGCATTCAGAACACCCAAGCGAAGCTAAAGTCGCGCCTAGTCGCGACCCCATACCTTAACAGTATCAATAAGGCCGGGTTTTGCTCCTTTTGGCGGACTGGGCCGCCCTTGCCTATTTATGACACCGGGGGAAACTTCGCGCCATCATTCCCATGACCCCTTTTCTGACCCCTGATCCTAAAATCGAATCCGCCGTGCGCACCAAGGGCGAACAACTCTTCGCCCTGATGGATAAACAGCCTCCGCCGGCGCTGTTTTCCAAAAAAGGAGCCTACGCCCGCCTGATGGAGTGGTCCATGAAGGATCCGGTCTTCAAGACCCAGCTCTTCCGCTTCGTCGACGTCCTGCCTTCGCTCAACAGCTCCGGTGAGATTGTCCGCCACCTGCAGGAATACCTCGGCGACAAGGCCGTCGAACTTAATCCCGCCCTCAAGGCCGGCCTCGCCGCCTCGTCCTTCGCGCCCGCGCTCGTTGCCGCGCCAGTGAAAGCGCAGATCGTGGATATGGCCGGTCAGTTCGTCGCCGGGCAGACCGGCGAGGACCTGCTCAAGCAGATCAAAAAGAACGCCAAGCTCGGTCTCGCCACCACCATTGATCTCCTCGGCGAGACTGTCCTCAACGACGCTGAAGCCGACGTGTTTCTCCAGCGCAACCTCGAGGTCCTCGACTCAGTCTCGAAGTTTTACGCGAAGGAGCTCGCGCCGTGTTTCTCCGACCTCGGACCAAAGGGCTCCCTGCCCCGCCTCAATCTCTCGGTTAAAATCTCCGCGCTCACGCCCGACGTCCACCCGGCCGACCCGGAAAACTCCATCGCCGCACTCAAGGAACGCTTCCGGCCGATTCTACGCCGCGCAACCGAGGTCGGCGCGCTGATCAACTTCGACATGGAGAGCTACAAGCTGAAGGACCTCACGCTCCAGCTCTTTAAATCCATTTTCGAGGAACCTGAGTTTCGTCAACAGCCCGCCATCGGCATCGCCATCCAGGCTTACCTGCGCGATTGCGAGGCCGACCTCCGCGACCTCGTCGCGTGGGCCCGCAAAAACAACCGCCCGCTCAGCGTCCGCCTCGTCAAGGGCGCCTATTGGGACTACGAGACCATCATCGCCCAGCAGCGCGACTGGCCCACTCCCGTCTGGCAGAAGAAGCCCGAGTCGGATGCCAGCTACGAAAAGCTCACGCTGTTCCTCCTCGAGAACATCGACATCGTCACGCCGAACTTCGCCTCGCACAACGTCCGCTCCTGCGCCCACGCCATCGCGCAGGCCGAGCGCCTCGGCATCGACCCGCGCACTTACGAGTTCCAGGCGCTCTACGGCATGGCTGACGAGCTGAAGGCCTCGCTCATTCAGATGGGGCATCGCGTTCGCGAGTATTGCCCCGTCGGCGAACTGCTGCCCGGCATGGCTTATCTCGTCCGCCGCCTGCTCGAGAATACCTCGAACGAGGGCTTCCTCCGCATCAAGAATATGGGCGAGGCCACCAAGGACCAGCTTCTCGGCAACCCGGTCGACGCCATCGCCGCCGCGCCCGAACCACTGGCACGTCCGGCCCACAAGGCCGCCGCCTTCGTCAACGCCGCCAACACCGACTACACCATCGCGGCCAATCGCGACAAACAACGCGCCGCGCTCGCCGCCTATTCTGCGCAACTGGGCAAGCAATGGCCGCTCATCATCAACGGCAAAAAAATCTCCGCCCGCGAATACATCCCGTCGGTCAACCCGGCCAAGCCCTCGCAGATCATCGGTTCGTGGGCCCGCGCCACAGTCGGCGACGCCGAGGCCGCCGTCGCCGCGGCGCAAACCGCTTTCCCGAAATGGCGCGCTACCCCGGTCGACGATCGCGCTAAGATACTTGAACGCGCTGCCGACCTCATGGAGTCGCGCCGCATGGACCTGAATGCCCTGCTCATCCTCGAGGCGGGCAAGCCCTGGATCGAGGCGGATGGCGATGTCTCCGAGGCGATCGACTTCTGCCGCTTCTACGCAGTCGAGATGCGCAAGCTCGCCAAGCCCATTGTCACGCAGGCCGTCCCGGGAGAACGCTGTGTGCAGACCTGGACGCCTCGCGGCGTCGGCGTCGCGATCGCCCCGTGGAATTTCCCGCTGGCTATCCTCACCGGCCTCGTCGTCGCCCCGCTCGTCGCGGGCAATTGCGTGATCATGAAGCCCGCCGAACAGACTTCCGTGATCGGCGCCGTGCTCATGAACATCCTCGTCGAGGCCGGCGTGCCCGCCGGCGTGCTCAGTTTCCTCCCCGGCTATGGCGAGGATGTCGGCGCGCACCTGGTCGGCCACAAGCACGTTGATTTCATCGCGTTCACGGGCTCGCGCACCGTCGGGTGCAAGATCTGGGAGGCCGCCGGCAAGACGCAGCCCGGCCAGCAGAACCTCAAGAAGGTCGTCTGCGAGATGGGCGGCAAGAACGCGCTCGTGATCGACAACGATGCCGACCTCGACGAGGCCATCCCCGCCGCACTTTACAGTGCCTTCGGGTTCAGCGGCCAGAAGTGTTCCGCGCTCTCATGCCTCATCGTGCTCGACGAGGTCTATGACCATTTCCTCGACCGTTTCCTCTCTGCCTGCGGTTCGTATCCCATCGGTGACCCGGCGCTGCCCGGCACCATCCTCGGTCCGGTGATCGATGCCGAGGCGCAGAAGAAAATTCTCGGCCTCATCGAACAGGGCAAAAAGGAGGCGAAGCTCGCCTTCCAGGGCGAGGCGCCCCTCGAGGGCTACTTCGTCCCGCCGACCGTCTTCGTGAACGTAAAACCCGAACACTCCATCGCTCGCGAGGAAATCTTCGGCCCCGTCATCGCCATCCTCCGTGCCAAGAATCTCGACGAGGCCTTCGCGCTCGTGAACGGCACCGACTACGCGCTGACCGGCGGCCTGTTCTCGCGCAGCCCGAAGGCGCTCGAGCGTGCGCAAAACGAGATGCTCGTCGGCAATCTCTATCTCAACCGCGGCTGCACCGGCGCCATTGTCGAGCGTCACCCGTTCGGCGGGTTCAAGATGTCCGGCGGCGGCACGAAGGCCGGCGGCAAAGGCTACCTTGAGAATTTCCTGTTCCCGCGTTCGGTCGCGGAAAACGTCATGCGCCGCGGCTTCACGCCGCCGATCGAGGGCGAATAAGCGCTCTTTTCATTGTAGGGGCGTCCGCAAGGGAAGCCCCTGCCCGTAAGCCTCAATGCCCGGCGCCCGCCTGGTGTTCCTGGATATATTCCTGCTTGAGCCCGAGCTGCTCGGGCGCATGCAGCACGAGCATCTTCATGCGGATGTCGGCGGGCACGCTCGCGGCCGTGGCCTTCGAGACCACAACCATCAAGCCAATGGCCAGCGGCACGGTCCAGATCGCCGGCTGCTCGCACAGGATGCGAAGCAGCGGGTGTGCGGCCCAGAAATCGTTCAACGGGGCGAAGCCGGAAAAAATCCTGCCCATCGGGCCTTTGTCGAGCGCCAGCGTGCCCAGGTTCGTCAACGCCGCGGCGACCAGCGCGCACAAGCCACCGGTCAGCATGCCGGTGGCGGCGCCCTTCATCGTCATGCCGCGCCACCACACGCTCATGAAGAGCAGCGGGAAATAACTGGCGGCCGCGATCGCAAATGCCTGGCCGACCATGAAATTGATTTCGAGCGGCTCGACAAAGCAGCCGAGCCCGATGGCCACGCCGCCGATGATCACGGCGGCGAACTTGAAGGCCCGCATCCGCTCCTCGGGCGAGGATTTCGGCCGCAACATCCGGCCATAGACGTCGTGCGCCAGCGCACCGGTCATGGAAACCAGCAGTCCGCTGAAGGTGCTCATGAATGCCGCGAACGCGCCGGCGCAGGTAATGCCACTGAGGATCGAGCCGAGCACGCCATATTTTGCCGCCACCAACGTGGGCAGTTCGAGCACCACCTTGTCGGTGCCCTTGGCCCCGATGCCCGAGTAGAGCTCCGGCATGAGATTGCGGCCGAGGACGCCAAACACCGGCGGGAACACGTAGAAAATGCCGATGAGGATCATCACCCACATCGTCGTGCGCTTGGCCGCGACACCGTCGGGGTTGGTGTAGAAGCGCACCAGGATGTGTGGCAGGCCGGCGGTGCCGCAGACGAGCGCAATGATGAGCGAGTAGGTGTAGAGCAGCGAATAGGGCTTTTGATGCTCGGCGAGGAAGGCGGCGCGGTCCTCCGCCGGCAGCTTGGCCGCCGCGGCATTGACGGCCTTGGTCGTGAGGGGACCGAACGGAGCGACCCATTTGTCGTCCTTCGGCGCTTTTTCCACGAGCGCCTTGCGTTCGATCGCGGTGGGCTCGCCGGGCGCGGCATTGGCGCCCACGTGGCCGCTGTAGAACCCAAACACCGCCATCAGCACAAAGATGGGCAGGCTGATCGCGAACATCTTGATCCAATACTGGAAAGCCTGCACCAGCGTAATGCCCTTCATGCCGCCCAGCGCCACGTTGAGCGTGATCACGCCGCCGACCAGCACGACGCCGGCCCAATACGGGATGCCCGGAAAAATGTAGGCGAGCGTGACACCCGCGCCCTTCATCTGCGGCATCGTGTAGAAGAATCCGATGAACAGCACGAAGCAGACGGCGATCTTGCGAAACAGCGGCGAATCGAACCGGCCCTCGGCAAAGTCCGGGATCGTATAGGCGCCGAAGCGGCGTAACGGCCCGGCGATGAACAGCAGCAGGAAGAGATAGCCGCAGGCGTAACAGACCGGATACCACAGAGCGTCGTAGCCCGACGACATGACCATGCCGGCCACGCCCATGAAGGAGGCGGCGGAGAGGTATTCGCCCGAAATGGCGGAGGCGTTCCAGCCCACGGACACCGAGCGGCCGGCGACAAAGAAGTCGCTCGCAGTTTTGGAAGTCTTGGCGGAGCGAAAGCCCATCCATACAGTCGCGACGACGGTGATGAAGGAAAACGCGAAGATCCATGGATCGACGCTGCCCAAGAAAGCAATGGTCGGCGGCATGGCGTCAGTGTTTGACCGACTTGACCTCGTCGTCCTCGAGCGCGATGGAGCGCTTGATGAACCGCCACGAGATGATCCAGACGAACGGGAAAAACAATACACCGAGGATCAGCCAGCTCAGCGTAAAGCCCGCGACACGCGTCGCCATCAGCCCCGGCGCAAAATAGTTCAGCAGCGGCAGTCCCAACAGGGCGATCAGGAAAGTGGCCGCGCAGGCCACGGACAGTTTCAACTGGCGGCGCATCAGCAAGCGGAGGAACTCCTCGCTATGCACGGCATCCGGGGGCGACGGGGGCGTGGACATGTCGCTGCAAGATGCCGCCGCCAACCCGGCAGGCAATCCGGGAGTTCTGCGAACCGTCAGAATCGCGATCTTGTAGGGTCGGCGCTTGTCGCCGGACCGTGCATCGCCTCGGCGGCCCGCCGGCGAGCGGCGGGCCCTCCATTCAGAAATCCAACACCTCGAGAGGCCCGAGTTTCACTTTCAGCCGCTCGTTGTAGGGCTTCACCCGCTCCAAGTCGGTGCGGGTGTTGGTGAAAATGCCGTTCAACGGGATGAACGCGAGCGAGACACCGAAGCTGCCCGTTGCGGAGGTCATGACCGGGCCATATTTCGGATCGACCACGGCAAAATCCACGCTGGCTTCCCCTGCCTTGATCTTGGCGACCAGCTTGAACCGGAACGATTCGCGGAGGCGCAGAGGGACACATGCTGCACCTGCCGGGCCGCCTTGTGGACGATGTCCTGGACCTCGAACTTGTCCACGGGGATGTCCTTATGGCTGCTGATCAACGGCACCTCGAAGATGAGTCTTTCGCCCTCATCAAGCATCCCCAGCACCCGCGGGTGCTCAAGGTCCAGCGTCACCTTCCGGCCTTTTTCCGGGGCCGGGGCTTCGGGCTGGCCGGGGACCGTCGGGGCCGCTTCGCGCGTCAACTGCTCGCCGCGTTTCTCCCCACGTTTGCGGTATTGCTTGAGTTGTTTCCCAGTCGGCGATTTCCCCTCGATCTTCAGGGGGGTGTATTGCTCCGGCCAGGGCTTCGAGGGGTCGAACCGCATCACCCTCTTCACGCACCTTGCCCTTGCTGGACTTCATCGTCGTCGTCTCGGTGTAGGCCCAGTGCTCGGTATCCTGACTGGTGTTTTAAAGCGCCTCCTTAAACAGCGCCACCTCGTCTGGCGAAGCCGGCCGCGACAGGCTCTCGGCGCGCAGAGCGGGAACCAAGCCCACCAGCATCAGGGAGAATAAAAAACGCATGGCAGTCAGAACCATGCACCGCGGATTTGTTTCGAAAAATCGCTTATGGTTGGGCCCCGCGGCTCCGCCGCCACCGGCGTAGACCAAAGACTGCCAGGCCCGCGCCCAAAAGCATGGCTCCGTAGGTGGACGGCTCCGGCACCGGCGTGACCTGGTTGTCATAACCCTGCCACTTGGTGTTATTGCCCGTAAAACCGGTGAACACCACCTGGTTCATCGGCGCAGCGCCCAGCGTGTCAAACACGGCGCCGGTCCAGTTCTGGGCAAAGAAATAATCGGTGGCGTTCTGCCAGTTGAGGATCGTCAGCGTGACGCCGGCACTGATGGTCAGATTGGTGACACTCAAAGTGCTGGCGGAGCCGGCAAAATCGATGGTGCTGCTGCCCGTGATGTTCAGGGTGGTCAGCGTGAGGTTTGCGTTAGAGAGCCGCCAAGTGCCCGCGCTGATGGTCGTGATGCCGGTAAAGGCGTTGTCCACGTTGAACTGCAGCGTGCCCGCAGTGAGGTTCAGGTTGCCACCAAAGCCGAGGTTGCTGCCAATAGTCAGGGTGCCGGTGCCTTCCTTGGTGAAACTGCCGGTGCCAGCCAGGGTGCCCGCGAAGGCAGTGCTGGTGTTGTCCCCGCCGGCGGTAAGCTGACCCGTGCCGAGGAGCACGCTGCCGGCACCAGCGAGGGAGCCGATGGTTTCGGTCTGGCCGTTGACGTCAAAAGTGCCACTCGCCGCGACCGTGACCGCCGTGCTGTCGGCCAGGCTGCCGCTGGCGCCCAGCTGCAGCGTGCCCGCGCTGATGGTGGTGGCGCCCGTGTAGGAGTTGGCGCCGGAGAGGACGAGCGTGCCGCTACCATCCCGGGTAACGCCACCCGTGCCGGCAATGATGCTCGAGGCGGTCACATTGCCGGCGCCACCAACGGTAAGCGTGTTGGCCCCAAGCGTGATATTGCCCGCGAGCGTAAGCGCGCCAGCGTCGGAATTGATGCGGGCGCCCCCGGCGGCGATGGTGACGGCGCCGCCCCAGGTGTTGGTGCCGCTGATGTTGCGCAGGGCGCCATCGGTGGCCACCCCGGTGCCGGTGAGCGAGAGGGTTTCACTGCCGACGCTGATGTTGTTCTGGATCTGCAACGCCGCGCCGCTCGCAACGGTCGTGCCGGCCGCCGTCGAGCCCAGCGCCGAGCCATCACGAATGTTCACCACGCCTGTGCTGATCGTGGTCGCACCACCGTAAGTGCTGTTGCCGGCAAGGGTGAGCGTGCCGGCGCCATCCTTCGTCAGCGTGCCGGCACCCGTGCCGATCGCGCCATTGATGGTGGTGTTGCCTGCACCGCCGACCGTCAGGTTCTGGTTCACCGCCGTGATGGAGCCGCTGAGTGTGAGTGTGCCGGAATCAGAGTTGATCCGTGCACCTCCGGCGCCGAGCGAAATTGCGCCCGCCCAGGAATTATTGCCGCTCATGTTGCGGAGCGCCCCGTCGATGGCCACGCCCGTGCCGGTGAGGGTCAGGGCCTCGGTGCCGACGGCGATGCCTCCCCCCTCCAACTGCAGGGCCGCGCCACTCGCGACGGTGGTGCCTTTGGCCGGATCATTGGTGCCGGTCTGGCCAAGGCCACCGGAGCTCTGGATGTTCAGGACGCCCGCGTTGACCGCGGTGGTGCCGCCGTAGCCGATCGTGTTGTCGCCCTTGATGGTCATCGTGCCGGCCCCGGCCTTGATGATGGAGCCGGAATTGATGGTGGCATTGACCGTGAGGTCGCTGACCGGGGCATCATCGGCGACGGTGAAGGTGCGGGTGGCGCTGCCGAGGGAAAGCACGCCGTCAATCACGGCCGTGCGGCCAGCGACGTTGGCTGTGGTGGTGATGTTACCGGCGAGCGTGAGCACGCCGGTGCCGGTGGTAATGTGGCCGCCGCTGAGCGTGAAGGACCCGATGGTGTCGTCCTTGCTGTTGAGGTCGAGCACGCCGTCGGAATTGATCGTCACCTGCGAGGTGTCCGCAATCTTGTTGTGGGCAAGCCCCGAGCCGTAGCGGACGGTGGCGCTGTCCACGGACCCGGTGCCGTCGCCAATGACCAGGTTGCCCCGGATCGTCTCGTTGGAGTAAGAGTTCGACGTGTCGAGGACCAGGGTGCCGTCGTTAACCGTGGTGACACCGGTATAGAAGTTGCGATCGCCGTAGAATGTGGTGGTGCCGGTGCCGTTCTTGGTGAAGGCCCCCGTGTCGCCCGAGGCGCCGACGAACGCCTTGATCAAGGTGTTGCCCGCGCCATCGATGGTGAGCGTGTTGGCGCCCATGGTAATGGTGTCGGAAAAATCGGCATGGCCGAGCGTCAGGTCGGTCGCCGCCGCGCTGGAATTGCCCACCGTGACCGTGCGGTTGGCGCCGCCGAGTGAGAGATTGGCGGAGATGGCGGCACCGTTGGCGTTGTTGGTGGCGCTGTAGGTAATGTTGCCACCGAGCGTCAGGGTGCCTGTGGTGCCGGTGATGCTGGCCGTGCTGCCGATCGCGCCGCCGCCGAGATTCAGCGCTCCGACCGTGTCAGTCCGGCTGTTAATATCCAGGGTGCCGCCATAGAGGTTGACCGTGGTGCCAGGCAGAACGTCATTGGCGGCTAGTGTCAGGGTGCCACCGTTGGCGCCACCGGAAGTGCCGATGTCCGTGGTGCCGGAGTAGCTGTTGGCCCCCGAAAGTGTCCAAGTGCCGGCGCCGACTTTGGTGAGGCCGCCGGTGCCACTGATGATCTCGGCGATGGTGTTGGTGGTGCTCGCACCGTCCAGTGTCAGACGGAAGCCGTTGGTCAGGATGCCGGCCAGCGAAGCGTCAAATTGCAATGTGCCACTGTTGCCGACGAAACTGAGGTTCGCCCCCAATGTGAGGCGCAGATTGATCCCCGTGAAGGTCTGGGTGCTCGAGGAGGAGTTGACGATGCCGGAGGCCCCAAGGGTCAGGATGCGTGTGCCACTGTTGCCCGTAAAAGTCCACGCGCCGGTTCCGGAAGTGAACTGCAGACCGTTGATGGAGCGGCTGCCGGTGAGTTGCGGATTGAAGGACACCGTCGCCGCCTCGAACGAACCAATGTCGGACGTCAGGTCGTTGGCGGGCGCCGTGCCACCGATCCAATTGGCTCCGGTCGAGAAAGTCGTGGCGGAATTTTCCCAGACGATGACGGTCGACTGTGCCGGGGAGGCCAATCCCATGGCCATTACCATCAGGGCGGCCAAACGCCCAGACCCACCCAACGTGTGGAAACACGCTAAGGCAGCCGTAAATGTCTTCGGCTTAGAGCTGTGGATGCAGATTGGCATGCGAACAATCCTAAGTGATAGCTGATTCCCGCTTTTAGTCCATCCTAATAGGGGTAAAGCCCTAATTGTGAATTTTACACTTGGTGCGTCGCGATGGTAATATTCCACATAAATACTAGGGTGAAATACCCTGTTTAAGCTTGCTGCACAAGGCTGGCGACTGATTAACTCGGCCAGTAATGAAATCCAAGAATTCCTTCCTGCCTCGCGTTGGCTTCACTGGTTTTAAGCACATGGCGTGCGCTTTGGTCTTCTTGGTCACCAGCACCGCCCTGCTCGCGCGCGACGAAGGGCCCACGGTCGCCTACAAACCTTATCTCAAGCTCATCGAAGGGGACCAGCCGCTGCTGACCAGCTACGTCCTATCCATTACGTCTCCCTCCAATGTCCCGGTCGGAGCGAATCTCACCATCACGCCGGTTCTTTCGGTCGGTTCCGCCCCAGTCGGTGTTTCTACCGCGACTGCTTTGAGTTTCATTACGCTGAGCCCTTCCAGCTTGGTCTTCACGGGTCCGGATCAGACATTGACCACGACCGTGACCGCCGATGTCCCGGAAGGGACGATCGCGGGTGATTACGTCTGGGCCATCGCCACACCGGGCTGGTCCGCGGGCACCCTCGACCCCTCCACCTTCATTAACGCCAAGGTCACCATCCCGCAAACGCCCTTCCCTCCGTCCGTGGCCATTAGCGCTCCGCTCGACGGCTCGGTTTACACCTACGTCTGGGGCGGCCCGCCGCTCACCATCCCACTTGCCTTCGCCGCCACCGCGCCGGCGGTATCACCGATCACCAGCATCGACGCGGACGTCAGCGGCAGCGCGATTCCCCTGATACCCACTGGCCTCGGCAGCGATGCCGTGCTCGCACAAGGCACCATGCAGCTCTCCCAAAGCGGTATCTTCACTGTGCGGGCCCGGGCCACGAACAATGCCGGCACGAGTGCCGACACCGTGGAGATCACCGTGAACCTCCAGGCGCCTCCGCCGGTCCTGAACTTCGTCGCGCCGGTAGCCACCAGCTACACCCATACCCCGGGCACGACGCTTAACGTGCCCTTCTCCTTTACCGCCACAAGCGTGCAGGGTGGCATCAACTCGCTGACCGCCACGCTCAACGGCACGCCGGTGTCGCTCACCCCCGGCGGCCTCGGCAGCCTGAACGCGACCGGCTCCGGCTCGCTGGCCATCACCGCCGCCGGCTCCTACGTGCTCTCGGTCACCGCCACCGACCCGCACGGCACCGCTTCGGCCTCCCGGACCCTGACGCTCACCGCCCCCGCCGCCTTTCCGCCGGCTGTCAGTATCACACAACCGCTCAACGGCGCGGTCTTCACCCGTGTCGCGGGTAGCCCCGCGTTGAACATTCCGTTCGCTTTCACGGCCACGGCAGCCCCGGGAGCCACTATCGGCTCGCTCAGCGGGGCCTTGGGCGGCAATGCTGTCACGGTGAACACCGCCGGCTTGGGCTCCGCGCTTGCGCAGGGCACAGGCCAGTTTCAAGTGAGTGCACCCGGCTCCTACACCTTTGTCGCCAGCGCGGCCAGCGGCGGGCTTAACGGTTCCAATTCCGTCACCTTTACTGTGCAGGAAACAGCCCCGCCGGCTCCCGACTGCACCGTGCAGTGGCTGCCACCCATTTCGCTCGGCAAAGTCCAGAAAGGTGGCTCGGTCCTGCCGATCAAGTTCGTGCTCGATTGTGACTGTGGCCCGACGACGGGCCGCCACCGCTATGATGACGACCGCTGCGACCGGGAGCTCGACACCTCCGTGGTCATTATCATCTGCGAGATCTTTGCCAATGGAACCACTTCGGAGCCCGAGCCCTTCCTCTACAGCCCGAGCGGCAAGAATTCGCGCAAGGACGGCACCTACGCGATCACCGGCGGCAAATACCACCTGAACTTCGACACCGCGAAGGGTGCCCACCTCTATCACATCGACGTCTATCGCATGCCGTCCGGCTCGACGACCCCGCAGCTCCTTGGCACGAAGGAATTCACGACCCGCTGAGGAATCACTCTTCCGGTTTGACCAAAAGCCCGGCCACGCGGTCGGGCTTTTTTTGCTGCCCGGATCGGCGCACCGCGATCGGTTTAGAATGACTCCGCTTCCCCGGCGTCCCGAATTACATGCGGCAGATGAGCAGTTCGCGCTCGAACATGAGCTCCTTCGGCAGGTGCGCGTGCACATCAAGGAAGAGCTCTTCGTGGCCGAGCACCTCGGCCCGCCAGGCGTTGCGATCGAAGGCCTGGAGCTCCTCGAATTTCTCGCGCGGGTAATTCAGGCCCTCCCATTCGATGTCCTGGTAGCGCGGCATCCAGCCGATGGGCGTCTCCTTGGCCCGGCCGCCGGCCCGGACCCGGTCGACGATCCACTTGAGGACCCGCATGTTCTCGGAAAAGCCCGGCCACATGAAATTCCCATCCTTGTCCTTGCGGAACCAGTTCACGTGGAAAATGCGCGGCGTCTCGGTGAGGTTGCGCTGCATGTTGATCCAGTGCCGGAAATAATCGCCCATGTTGTAGCCGCAGAACGGCAGCATGGCCATCGGGTCGCGGCGGACCTTGCCGATCGTGCCGGCGGCGGCGGCGGTCATTTCCGAACCCATCGTGGCGCCGACATAAACGCCGCTGCTCCAGTTGAAGGCCTGGTAAACGAGCGGCATGGTCGTGGCGCGGCGGCCACCGAAGACGATGGCGTGAATCGGCACGCCCTCAGGGTTCTCCCACTCGCTGTCCATGGTCGGACATTGCTTGGCGGGCGCGGTGAAGCGGGCGTTGGGGTGCGCTGCCTTCGCGCCCTTTTCCTTGGCGAGCGCGGGCGTCCAGTCGTGGCCTTGCCAGTCGATGGCGTGAGCCGGCGGCGTGTCGGTCATGCCTTCCCACCAGACGCCGCTGTCATCGGTCAGTGCGACGTTGGTGAAGATCGTGTTCTTTGCCAGCGCCTTCATGGCGTTGGGATTCGTGTAATTGCTCGTGCCGGGCGCCACGCCGAAGAAGCCGGCCTCGGGGTTGATCGCGCGGAGCCGGCCGTTGGCATCGGGCTTGATCCAGGCGATGTCGTCGCCGACCGTCCATACCTTCCAGCCCTTCTTGGCGAAAGCGGGCGGCGGAATCATCATCGCAAAGTTGGTCTTGCCGCAGGCGCTCGGGAAGGCGGCCGCCACGTAGGTTTTCTTCCCCTGCGGGTTCTCGACGCCGAGAATGAGCATGTGCTCGGCCATCCAGCCCTCGTCCCGCGCCATGGCAGAGGCGATGCGCAGCGCGAAGCATTTCTTGCCCAGGAGGGCGTTGCCGCCGTAACCGGAGCCATAGGACCAGATCTCACGGGTTTCGGGAAAGTGGACGATGTATTTCTCCTTGTTGCAGGGCCACGCCACATCCTGCTGGCCCTTCTTGAGCGGCGCGCCGACGGAATGCAGGCACGGCACGACGCGCTTGTGGTCTTTGTCGATGAGCGCGAAGACCGGCTTCCCGATGCGGGCCATGATGCGCATGTTGACCACGGCATAGGGCGAGTCGGTCAGTTGCACGCCGATCTGCGCCATCGGCGAGCCGAGCGGGCCCATGCTGAATGGCAGCACATACATCGTGCGGCCCTTCATGCAGCCGTCGAAAAGACCGCGCAGGGTCTTCTTCATCTCATAGGGGTTCACCCAGTTGTTGGTCGGACCGGCCGCGGCCTTGGACTGGCTGCAAATGAAGGTCCGATCCTCAACCCGGGCCACATCGCTGGCGTCCGAACGCGCGAGGTAGCAGCCCGGCCACTTCTTCTGGTTCAACTTAATGAAGGTCCCGCCCTTTACCATCATGGTGCACAGCGCATCGTATTCCTTCTGCGAGCCATCGATCCAGTGGACCGCATCCGGCTGGCAAAGCGCGGCCATCTTTTTCACCCACTGGATAAGGTGTGGGTTCTTGCTCAGGGGCTTCGAGGTAATCTTCATGGAGAAAAAGCTACGTGGGCCGCGGGGGTGAGTAAACGGGAAAGACCGGCCGGCGGCGGTGATTAAAGTTATATTCCTCTAGTCATTAGCGGGGGCCTGTTCGTCGTCGGTGTAAAAACCTCCCACCCGCGCGGGCTCGATATGCACGGCGACGTCGCTGATCGCAAGGGGCGCGGCCATGAGCGCGTCCTTCACGGCATGGGCGATCACATGCCCGTCCCGCACACTTTGTGCGCCGTCGACGTGCACGTGGATGTCCACCAGCAGGCTCAGGCCGCTGCGCAACACGCGGCATTTTTCCACATAGCGCACGCCGGGCACGGTGCCGGCGAGCCGCCGGATTTCCGTCTCGGTTTCCATCGGCACGGCCGTGTCCATGATTTCACCGAGCGCCGCGCGGGCGATGCCCACTCCGTTCACGGCGATCAGCCCACACGCCAGCAGCGCCGCCCAGTCGTCAGCCGCCTCATAGCCCGGGCCGCCGATGACGCCAATCGCGATCCCAATGAACGCCGCGGCCGAGGTGATCGCGTCGCTGCGATGGTGCCAGGCCTCGGCCTTGAGCGCCGTGGCGCCGTATTGCGCGTCGAGTCGCAGCATCCGGCGGGAATAAAATTCCTTCAACCCGACCACGATTGCGAGCAACGGCAGCGTCAGCCAGTGCGGCCCGTGATGGGGCGTGATGATCTCGTGCACGCTCTGCCAGGCAATGCCCGCGGCGGCCAGGAAGACCGTGCCCGCGACAAACAGCCCGGCCAGCGCCGAGGCCTTGCCATGGCCGTAGGGATGGTCCGCATCCGGCGGCTTGGCCGCCACCCGGAAACCCGCCCACACCAATAAGGACGACAGGGTGTCCAGCAGTGACTCGGCCGCATCGGCCACGAGCGCATAGGAGTGGCCCCAAATCCCGCCCACCAGCTTGGCCGCACCGAGAACCAGATTCAACAGGATGCCCGCCGCCACGAAACGCGCGCTGGTTTCCGCCCGCTGGGTGACGGTAGACTGGCGGTGGGCGGGAGAGGACATGGGCGCACACTAGGTTTGCACCCTAGGGGCACAAGGCGGCATTGACCGCCCGCCCCCGCCGGCTTACCTTGTCGCCTGTCGCCATGTCTGACACCGCCACACCGGTTGCCGCCGATCCCGTCAAGCAGTTCTCAGTGTTTATCGAGAACCGCGTCGGACGATTGCACGACCTCGTGGCCCTGCTGGGGAAGCACGACGTCCACATCATGGCGATCACCACCATCGACCAGACTGACACCGCGCTCGACCGGATGATTGTGGACGACCCCGACCGCGCGCGCGAACTCATGGCGGCAAACAATTTTTTCTTCACCGAGTGCGACGTGGTCGCGGTGGAATTCACCAACGAGTCACAACTCGGTGCCGTGCTCAGCGCCCTGCTCACCGTTGAGGTGAACATCCATTACGCTTACGCCTTTCTGGTGCGGCCGCGCGGCCGCTCGGCCCTCGCCCTCAGCGTCGAGGACAACGACCTCGCCGCCAGCGCCCTCAACACCCGCGGCTTCAAGGTTCTCACCCAGCGCGATATTTCGCGTTAACGCGCGATGCCCTTCCACCCCCTCAACCTCAACCCAGCCTGCCATGCCCAAGTATGTCATTGAACGGGAAATCCCCGGTGCCGGTCAGCTCACCCCCCAGCAGTTAAACGCGATTTCCCAGAAATCCTGCAGCGTGCTCAAAGCCCTCGGACCGCAGATCCAGTGGGTCGAAAGCTATGTCACCGACGACAAAGTCTATTGTGTCTACATCGCCCCGAACGAGGTGCTGGTGCGCGAACATGCCAAGCAAGGCGGGTTCCCCGCCAATCGCGTTTCTGAAATCCGCCGCATGATCGACCCGACGACCGCCGAGGCCTGATACGGTGGGGCGCGGACTCCGCTCCGCGCCACGCCACGGCGGCGAAGGGAACTCGCCGCCCTACCCTTTCGTCGCCGCCATCCGGTCGCCCTCGAGCAGGTAGACACCGGTCAGGTAACCGTTCTCGAACATCTCGCCGACCCGCAGCTTGCCCTCAAAGGTGATGGGCAGATCCATCAGCGGTTTCACGCCGACGCCGGTCATCTTCACGACGATCCACTCGTTGACCTTCGGCATGGCGCCGTAGCAGCACATCATGGCGTCCTTCACCAACAGGAATTCCGTGACCAAGCCCTTCTCCATCTTGGTCGGCAGCATGAAGCCCGTGACCGCCACCTTCTTCTGGTCGAGCGCCTTGATCGGCGCAGGAATCTGATCCGTCGGCTTCGCGGTCTCCGCTTCGGGCGGCGTGTAATTATACGACGCCAACCGGTCGAATCCGACGTTTTCGTAGCCGTCGGCCTTGGCCGGCTCGGCGGCTCGCAACGTGAGCACGCCGGCGAGCAGGAATGGGGAAATGCACCATAGACTCTTCATGGCGCGCAACCTAGTCACGTCCGGCCGGGCGTCAAAGAATTTACCCGGGGCTCACGGCGCCGGCGCCGCCCCGGTCGTGATGGTTTCATCCATCACGAGACCGGGGCGATGGTCTCGGCCACCGGCACGCGGTAGGCCTTGAGCGCGGGCACCACACCGCCGAGCACGGCCAGGCCGGTGAACACCGTCGGGCCCCACCAAAAAACCGGGTTCCATTGCCGCGGTTCGAGCACAACTCCCGTCTGCGCCTGGATGATCGAGGCCACAAAACCGGCCAGCCCCGCGAACACCGCGAAGCCCACCGCGGATCCTAGCAGGCCAATCACCGCCGCCTCGCCCACCACCGCGCCAAACACCGTGCGCCGCCGCGCACCGAGGGCGCGCAGGATGGCGATGTCCCGCGCCCGCGCGCTCATCGAGTTATAGATGCTGACCAGCACCGAACCCGCCGCCACCGCGGCGACGAGCCACGCGATGAGGGTCAACACCCGGTCCACCCAGCTGATCTTGTTGAACAGCTCCGCCACGATGCTGCCGATGGGATAGGCAAACGTGAGCTTGCCGCCCGCCGCATTGATCTGGTTGTTGAGCATCAAGCCGGCCGTCGGTGCGCGCAACTGGATGAGCACGGCGCTGAGCTCGGTCGCCGCCAGCGGATTGTGGCCGCTCATGGTCTGCACGCCCTCGAGCGGGATCCAGATCACGCGGTCCGCCGGCGTGTTCGTTGGCGCCAGCACACCCACCACGGTGTAGACCTCGTCGTGCTCGTGGCCCGCTTCCTCACTGAGCCCATGGTGCGGATGAAAATTGCTGCCGACCTTCCAGCCCAGCTGCTTCGCCGCGTAACTACCGACGACGGCCTCCGGCGCGCCGAGCTTGAAATTGCGCCCACCCGTTGCGAACACGTAGCGTCTGCCCGGGGCATATTCGATGTCGTTGAAAAGCGACTCGACCGTCCCGGCGATCCGCCAACCCTGCACGGTGTCGCCCAACGCCAGCGGAATCGCCGTCTTCACCGCCCGGTGGCGCCGGATCATTTCGTAGTCACTGGCCGCGATGTTGCCGGGGGACGCCTCCAGATGAAAAATCGCATTGAGCACCAGCTGCAGCTTCGAGCCCCGCGCTCCGAGGACGGCATCAAAGCCGGAGTTGGTCGCGGCGAACACGGATTGCGACTGCGTCTTCACCACCCAAACCGTCAGCAGCAACCCGGCCGCGAGCGCGATGCTGGCGGCCGTCACGACGGTTGAGAGCGCGTGCTGGCGCAAGGAACGATAAATCAGGTTCCAGATCATGACGGGAGGTGAAGCTCCAAGCTCCAACATCCAAGCTCCAATGAAACACCAAACGGCAAAGTGCCAAAGACCAGACAAACATGCGGAGTTTCCCGGTTTGGGGTCGGTTGATTCTCTGGAGGTTGGATGTTGAAGCTTGAAGTTTTCATTGCGAAGCAATGGCCCGGTTCATGGCACTGAAATCCTGCATATTTTCAAAGGCCGCCAAAATTCTCTCGTCGTGGCTCACGAGCAGCAACGCGGCACCGGACTCGCGGCAGACCTCGCGGATCAACTCGAGCGACTCGCGCGCATGGCGGCGATCGAGGTTTCCCGTCGGCTCGTCGGCGAGGACCAGCTTGGGCCGGTTGGCCAGCGCGCGGGCCACGGCCACGCGCTGCTGCTGGCCGGTCGAGAGCTGGCGCGGGAAATGCCCGAGCTTGTCGCCGAGCCCGACGCGTTTGAGCAGCGACTCCGCGTGCGCCCGGTCCACGCCGCGACCGAACGCCATGCCCAGTTCGACGTTCTCGAGCGCCGTGTGTCCCTGCAACAAATTGAAGGTCTGGAAAATGTAGCCAATGGTCTCCGCCCGCAGCCGGTCGCGCCGGGCTTCGCCGAGCGACCGCAGATCCTTACCAGCGAGGCGAATGGTGCCGGTGTCGGCGGCGAGGATGCCCGCGATAAGATTAAGAAAGGTCGTCTTGCCCGTGCCGCTCTCCCCCCGCAAGGCCAGTTGACTGCCCGCCGCCAGGGAGAATTCCTGCACGTCCACCACCCGGTGCTCTCCGCCTCCCGGCCGGACGTAGGTCTTCACCAGATTGTTGATTTCAAGCAGCGGCATGCGAGGACCAGCAGGTAGGCTTAAACTTCATCAGAGGTCAACGGTTCCGCCCGGTCCGACCAGATTTAACTGGCTTCGCCCCGGGGCGTTTGGCAACTTCCGCGCCCAACACCCTACCCCACTAGCTATGCTTAAATCCTACCCTTGGAAACAAGCGGGCGTCCTGGCCATTGCCTTGGCCGCGTCCGCTTCCCCGGCCTTCGCCAGCGAAGCCGACATCCACATCCCGGACGTGAAGTCGGTGATGTTTCTCAACGGCGCCCTCAGCGGCAACGCCATCCTGATGATCGGCCTCGTGGTCTGCGCGCTCGGCGTCGTCTACGGCTGGATGCAATACCTGCAGACGAAAAATCTGCAGGTGCACAAGTCGATGGCCGACGTTTCCCAAATCATCTGGGAAACGTGCAAGACCTACCTCTTTCAGCAAGGCAAGTTCCTCGCCGTGCTGTGGGTGCTCATCGCCGTCTGCATGACTTACTACTTCGGTGTCCTCTCGCACAACTCGGTCGGCAATGTGGTCGTCATTCTCCTCGCCTCGGTGCTGGGCATCCTCGGCAGCTACGGGGTCGCCTGGTTCGGCATCCGGATCAACACCGTCGCCAACTCCCGCGCCGCCTTCTCCGCTTTGAAGGGCAACCCGCTCGCCACGCTCCTCATCCCGCTCAAGTCCGGCATGAGTGTCGGCCTGCTCCTCGTCGCCATCGAGCTGTTCTTCATGATCTGCATCCTGGCGTTCCTCCCCACGGACCTCGCCGGCCCCTGCTTCATCGGCTTCGCCATCGGCGAGTCCCTCGGCGCCTCCGCCCTCCGCATCTGCGGCGGCATCTTCACCAAGATCGCCGACATCGGCGCCGACCTGATGAAGATCGTCTTCAACCTGCCTGAGGACGACCCGCGCAACCCGGGCGTCATCGCGGACTGCACCGGCGACAACGCCGGCGACTCCGTCGGGCCGACCGCCGACGGCTTCGAGACCTACGGCGTGACCGGGGTCGCGCTCATCGCGTTCCTTGCCCTCGCGCTCGCCGCTTCGCCGGTGCTTTGCGCCACCCTCATCGTGTGGCTCTTCGCCATGCGCATCCTGATGGTCATCGCGTCGCTCGTGAGCTACTGGGTCAACGACGCCGTGAGCAAGGCCGTGTGGGGCAACTCGAAGAACTTCAATCTCGAGCACCCGCTGACCAACCTCGTCTGGATCACTTCGATCATCTGTATCATTGTGACCTATGTCGCCAGCTACCTGCTCCTCGCCGACCTCCCCGGCCACGCCGGCCTCTGGTGGGTGCTCTCGACCATCATCTCGCTCGGCACCATTGCCGGCGCGCTGATCCCGGAGTTCACCAAGATCTTCACCTCCACCGAGAGCCGCCATGTGAAGGAAGTCGTCACTTCCTCCCGGCAGGGCGGCGCCTCGCTCAACATCCTCTCCGGCCTGGTCGCCGGCAACTTCTCCGCCTTTTGGACCGGCCTGTGCATCCTCGTCCTCATGGCGGGGGCGTATTATTTTTCCGGGCACGCCGCCGTGCAGGCC
>JBKJRX010000268.1:0-3978 GCA_046593155.1 Lacunisphaera sp. | reverse complement strand
TTCATCGACCACCCGGACAAATTCCCGGCGGCGAAACACATCCGCAAGCTGCCCGCCCCGAAGCGCGGCTACGTGCACACCATCAACGCCGCCATGATCGCCAAGGGCGTCTCGCTCCTCGGTGCCGGCAAGGACCCCGCCCACCACAACAAGATCGACTACGCCGTCGGCGTCTCGGAGATCAAGAAGGTCGGCACGCAGGTCAAGCAGGGCGAGCCGCTGATGATGATCCATTACAACGATGAGGCGAAACTCGAGCAGGCGCTTAACTTCTTCAAGGACGCCTATCGCCTCGCGCCCAAGCGGCCGATCCCGCCGCCGCTCGTCGTCGAGCGCGTGGCGTAAGGTTGCGCCAACTGCGCGGCTTTACCCCGCGATTCTTTCAGGCCGGTTCCAAGGTGGGACCGGCCTTTTTTTTGGAGGCGGGGTAGGGTTTGGCCCCATCGCGCGGGCAGCGAGCATCAGGTATTCTTCATCCGCATGAATCTGAATTACCTCATCTCCATTCTCTGCGTGATCCTGTGGATCGTCGCGTTGGTGGATTGCATCAAGAGCAGCAATCCCAACAAGGTGGTTTGGATCATCGTCATTATCCTGCTGCCGTTTCTCGGCTCGATCCTTTATTTCCTGATCGGCAAGTCACGGGCCTGATTCCATTTTTCGGTCACCTCCGGCCGGTCGCGCTTTCCGCGGCCGGCCTATTTTTGGCCGGGATCAGCAAGGTAGGGGCGGCTTGCCCCCAAGCGCCCTAGGAGCGAGGCACGGCCTGCCTGCAAGCGGGGATGCCGGCGCCGTGGAGGACAACGGCCCCTGCCTTGTTGCCAAGGTCGATCGATCACCTTCACATGTGATGATGTCAGAAGAGTCCGACGGAAAGACTCCGATCAACCCCGGCCGCCCCGACCAGGGCGATCCGTTGCCACCCGAACAGTGGTCGAAGCCGTGGGCCCAACTGAAATTCGTCAGCTTTCAGCCGGCCATCTTCCCGCGCATGCTCGGCGACGTGTCGCGCGACGCCCGGCCAGGCGACCTGGTGTCGGTCTACGACAAGTTCGGGCATCGCGTCGGCACCGGCCTTTTCAACCCGCGCGCCAAGATGCCGCTGCGCGTCGTCGTCCACTCCAGTGAGCCCATCGGTGAAGAGTATTTTGAACTGGCGATCCGCCGCGCCGTCGCGCTGCGCAAGGACATGTTCCAGCTCGACGCGCAGACCGACGCTTGGCGCGTAATCAATTCCGACGGCGACGGCATCAGCGGCCTGACGATCGACCGCTACGGTGACACGCTCTACTGCGACGTCTATTCCCTCGGTATTTTCCAGCGCCTGCCGAAATGGCTGCCGCTGCTGCACGGCCTGCTCGGCACGAAGCATGTTCGCGTCCACGTGGATCACGACCTCGGGAGCCTTGAAGGCATCAAGCCGTCGCAGATGAAGGACATCACCGCCTCGGCGCCGGACAAGGTGCGGATCAAAGAGGGTGGGATTAAATATGAGGTGGATTTCGCCGAGGGGCACAAGACGGGCTTCTTCTGCGACCAGCGCGACAACCGGAAGCGCTTCGGCTCGCTCGTGAAGGGAATGCGCGTGCTTGACCTCTGCAGCTACACCGGCGGTTTTTCGATCAACGCCATGCTCGGCGGAGCGACCGAGGTGACGGCCGTCGACCTTGACGAGGACGTCATCACGCAGGGCCGGCGCAACGCCAACCTGAACCAGATCTCGCCGAACAAATTGAAGTGGGTGCACGCCGACGCCTTCGCCTATGCCCGGCAGATGCAGAAAAATGGCGAGCAGTTCGACGCGGTCATGTGCGATCCGCCGAAGTTCGTCATGACCCGTGAGCCCGCCGGTGCCTCCGAAGGCATGCGGAAATATTCCGACCTGAACCAGATCGCCGCCAGCCTCGTGAAACCCGGCGGCCTGTTCGTCACCTGTTCCTGCTCGGGCCTCGTGTCGCTCGAGACCTTCGAGGAATGCGTGATCAAGGGGGCCCACCGCCTGAACCGCCGCCTGCAGATCTTCGACCGCACCGGCCCCGGCATCGATCATCCGGTATACTCCAACTGTCCCGAAAGCCGCTACCTCAAGGTGCTGTGGTCGCGGGTGGTGTGATGGTAGCATTTGCTCATGAACATCGAAACGATCAGTCGCTTGTCGCTTGCAAAGCACCTCCATGATTTGGGCATCTCAAATCTACGGTCGACAAATGATCTGCATCTTTTCGCAGTCATGCATGCGGACACAGAAAACTCATTGTTCCTTTGGGGCTATATTCATAATGAACATGTGAAGGGATAAGCTTGGGGTGCAGAACGGACGATTGACATGTCATACTATTATTATACTTAGATGGTATGCCAGCGACTACCATAAAGCTAGAGGCCGACTTAGTTAAAAAGGTCACGACTCTGAAGCCGAAGGATGAGAGTATCTCCGGTTATGTGCGCGAATTGATCGAACGAGAGCACCGCGCACGGGCTCACCGGGAGGCGGCGACCACTTATCAGCAATTTTTGCATGAGAATCCCGAGGAGCGCGCGGTAATGGAAGTGTGGGAGTCCGCGCCGCTGGTGGGTGAGGTCGAACCCAAGAAGCCATGAAGCGCGGCACCGTCGTCTGGGTGGATTTGAGCGCCACGACTCCGCCGGAAATGGGCAAGGTGCGGCCGGGCATCATCGTTTCCGGCACGGCGCACAATGACGTGCTCAATACCGTGGTCGTTGTCCCGACTTCCAGCATCGCGCCTGAAATCTGGCCGTTGCGGATGGCGGTCGGCAGCTTTGCCGGCAAGGACAGCTTCGCGGTGATCCCGGGCATCCGTCAGGTGAGGAAGGGGCGGCTACGTGGAGCACTCGGGCAGCTTTCGCATGAGCATATGGCGAAACTTGACGAGTGTCTGGATGCTTACCTGCGCTGATTTGGCAGGTGGGTTCTACACCTTGCGGAAGAGCGCCACGCGCAGGGAGAGCGTTGCGGCTAGGCTGGCGGGTAGGAGATTTTGCCAAGGAGTCTCATCCCGCGTCAGGCGATAGATGGAAGGGGACATTTCCACCAGGTCGACCAGCACGGTGTGGGTGAACTCGATTTTTTCGGTCACGTGCAGAGAGGCGCAGGCGGTGAAGCCTTCCATGTCGGCGGGGAGTTTCTCCTCGCCGATCTTGGCCAATGGGAGAAAGGCACGGAGTTCCTGCCAGTGGTCGGCTTGGGGATAAACAAAGAGAGCGTAGCCGCCCGCGCGCAGCACACGCTTGATTTCAGTCAGCGGCCGCGGGGCGAAGATCGACTGGACCAGGTCCAGGCTGCCATCGGCGAAGGGCAAGGGGTTTAGCAGATCTGCGCGCAGGATGAGCGATGACTTCAGCGTCTTGGCGGCCAGCTTCACGGCATCGACCGACAGATCCAGGCCATGGCTCGTGGCGATGCCGTGGGATCGCACCACGTGGCCGAGAAAGAAGCCTTCGCCACAGCCCAGCTCGAGGACGCTTTTCGGCGGCGTCTCGAATGGCAAAGCGGCCAGCGCTGACACGAGGGAACTGAAGACTCCCGCCCGGTGCACGCGGTCCCGGGCGAGGATCATCGCCTTGCTGTCGCCGCGGCCTTCGCCCTTTTGCCGCCCGTGCAGGAGCGAGAGATAACCTTCCTTAGCCAGATCGAAGGCATGGTTCTTGGGGCAGCGGTAGGATTTCTCCGAAGGAAGCAGCGCTCCGCGGCAAAGGGGGCAGATCAGGGACATCGGGCGGGAGATTTGCCGGGGAATGCCGGGATGGCGAATAGTTTGAATTACGCAGCAGTTTCTTCGGGGTGGACATCTTGGTCAGGTTACCGAATCTGACTTCGTCATGCACAGCCTGAAGAATCTGTTCGAACAGAACCAAGCCTGGGCGGAAGCGATCAAGCGCCGGGACCCGGAATTTTTCCAGAAGCTTTCGCGCCAGCAAAATCCCGAATACCTCTGGATCGGCTGCTCGGACTCGCGT
>JBKJRX010000076.1:0-7490 GCA_046593155.1 Lacunisphaera sp. | reverse complement strand
CAAAAGGTCCGCGACTGGGCCTTCGCCAAGGGATTCAAACTGTTTCCGAAGGAGGGCTATGGCTCGGTCACGCTCAACTGCTTCACCAACACACTTAATGTCGACCTCGTCGCCTTGAACAAAATTCTCAAATCGAAGCACGCCCTCGTGATCGACGGCGGCTACGGCAAGCTCAAGGGCAAGGCCTTCCGCATTTCAAACATGGGCGACGAGACCGACGAGACTATCGCCGTGCTCATCAAGGCGCTCGACGCGTCGCTGGCGGAACTGGGCGTGAAGTGACAGTGCCTTGAAGGTGGAACGCGGCCTCCGGACGGGTTTTCATAACGCGCTCCAAAAACCTGTCCAGAGGCCAGGTTCCACCTCGAAATCCGCTTCGCTTTCATCGCGTCGCGCGACCGCCTTAAAAAAGTATTGCTTGAAATTCTCCGGAGGGCGGCTAACGGCTCGTCCCCCGCATGAAGTGTCTCATCATTGCCGAGAAGCCCTCCGTCGCCGCCGATCTGGCGCGCGCGCTCGGCAAAATCCCCAAGAAAGGCGACCATTACGAAAATGACGAATACGTGATTTCGTCGGCAGTCGGCCATCTCGTGGGCCTTCAGATGCCGGAGGACATCGACAAAAAGAAATACGGTTACTGGCGCCTTGAGACGCTGCCCATCATCCCCGACGAGTTCCAACTGCAGCCGCTGCCCGAGGGCAAGGATCGTTTCGGCCAGCTCAAGAAGCTCCTGGCCCGCAAGGACGTCACCAGCGTCATTAATGCCTGCGACGCCGGTCGCGAGGGTGAGCTGATCTTCACTTATATCTACCAGCTCACGAAGTGCAAAAAGCCCTTCAAGCGGCTCTGGATGTCATCGATGACCAACGAGGGCATCAACGAAGCCTTCAAGCACCTGCGCAGCGCCGAGCAGATGCAGGGTCTCTCCGATGCCGCCCGCTGCCGCAGCGAGAGCGACTGGCTCATCGGCATCAACGGCACCCGCGCGCTGACCAAGCGCATGTTTGGCTCCCGCGCCGGCAACGTGGCCTCCGTCGGCCGCGTCCAGACCCCCACCCTCGCCATCGTCTACAACCGCGAACTGGAGATCCGCAATTTCAAGCCCCGCGGCTACTGGCGCATCACGGCCAACTTCGGCATCGCCAAGGGCAGCTACGAGGGCGCCTATCAGCGGCCTGATTACAAGAAAAACGACGACGAGCACGACCGTATCGATCGCCTCTGGGTCAAAAAGACCGCCGATGCCATTATCGCCGCCTGCCAGGGGCAGCCGGTCGCTTCCGTCACCGAGGAAAAGAAGGCCAGCACGCAAGGCGCGCCGCGCCTCTACGACCTGACCACCCTGCAGCGCGAGGCCAACGGCCGCTTCGGTTTCCCCGCCAAACGCACCCTTCAGATCGCCCAGGCTCTCTACGAGCGCCACAAGATGATCACCTACCCCCGCACGGACTCGCGCGCCCTGCCGGAGGATTACATTCCCCTCGTCCGTCAGACCCTGGCCAACCTGCACGGCGACCTGAAGCCGCATGCCGAGCGCGTGCTCGAATCCGGCTGGGTGCAGCCGAACAAGCGCATCTTCAACAACGCGCAGGTCTCCGACCACTTCGCCATCATCCCGACCCAGCACGAGGCCAAGAACCTCGACGAGGCCGAGGCCAAGCTGTTTGACATGATCGCGCGGCGCTTTGTCGCCACCTTCCACCCGGTCGCGGAATTCGATATCACCACCCGCCTCAGCGTCGTGGCGGGACACACCTTCAAGACCGAGGGCAAGGTGCTCACGGCGCCCGGCTGGCTCGCCGTCTACGGCAAAAACACGGTGGAGGACGATTCCCCCGATTCCAAAGCGCTGCCCGCGCTCGCGCCCGAGGACAAGGGCAAGGCCAAGACCCTCGACGCCACGCTGCATGAGGAAACCACCAAGCCGCCGCCGCGCTACACCGAGGCCACGCTCCTCTCCGCGATGGAAGGCGCCGGCAAGCTCATCGACGACGAGGAATTCGCCGAGGCGATGAAGGAACGTGGCCTGGGCACGCCCGCCACGCGCGCCGACACCATCGAGGGCCTGGTCAACCAGAAGTATATCGACCGCAGCCAGCGCGAACTCGTCCCTTCGACCAAGGCCGAGCAGCTCTTCCAGTTCCTCGGCGCCGTCAAGGTGGAGAACCTCACGAGCCCGGCCATGACCGGCGAGTGGGAGTTCCACCTCCGCGAGATGGAGCACGGTAAATATTCCCGCGACAAGTTCATGGCCGAGATCGTCAAGGAGACGAAGGGCATCGTGGAGCGCGTCAAGGGCTTCGAGGAGGATGACTCCGTCGCCCGGGTGACCGACATCATTTCCCCCACCGATGGCAAGCCGCTGAAGGAAACCTTGCGCGGCTACAAATCCCAGGACGGCGAACTGATGGTCTACAAGATCGTCGGCGGCCGCCGCATGGAAGAGACGGAGGTCAAGCAGCTCGTGGAGACCCGCTCGGTCGGCCCGCTCGACGGTTTCATTTCCAACAAGACCCGCAACCGCTTCTCCGCCGTGCTCAAGCTGGAGGTGGTCGAGGAGACGAAGAAGGACAAGGCAACCAAGAAGGACGTGACCACCAAGAAGTGGAAGACCGCCTTCGACTTCGGCGACAAGGTGGACATTGCCACCCTCACCCCTTTCTGGACCGACCCGAAGACCGGGGCCGAGATCTGCGAGAGCGGCAGCAGCTTCATCGTCCGCGAGAAAAAGCCGGACGGCACGTGGGAGCAGACTTTCCGCGTCGGCCGCATCATGTGCCAGAAGCCGATCCTGCCCGAGCAGGCCATCAAGCTTATTGGCGAGGGCAAGACGGACCTGATCGAGAACTTCATCTCCAAGAAGGGCCGGCCGTTCAGTGCGTTCCTCAAGCGTGACGGCGGCAAATTCTCATGGGAATTCCCGCCGCGGGCGGCGAAGCTCGACAAGGACGGCAACCCGATCGCCCGCAAGGCCCGCGCCAAGGCCGATCTCTCCAAGGCCACCGTCATCAGCGAGAGCAAGGCCCATACCGGAGGTGAACTCGTCGAACTCGGTGACGCCTATTACGTCCGCAAGCCCGACCAGGACAACCGCCAGATCTTCAAGCTTTCGAAGAAACTCTGTGAGATCGAGATCCCGGTCGAGCAGGTGCAAAAGCTGCTCACCGACGGTCGCAGTGAACTGATCGAAGGCTTCGTCTCCAAGCGCGGCAACAAGTTCAGCGCCTACCTCGTCATGTCTCAGAAGCAGGACAAGGCGGAGTTCGAGTTTCCGCCACGGTAAGGCTTTGGAGGGCCCGCGTCCCTGCGGGCCGCCTTGTGGGCCAGCGAGCTTGCTCGCGCCTCAACGTGCGCCTGCCAGCAGGCTGCCCACCAGCCTGCCGCCTATGACACCCCCATCCAACAATAGGCTTGTGGCCCCTTTCCAGCCGGCGCTAATTGGTCCCTCTCTCCTTCTCCCATGATTGTCACCACGGCCCAGCTCTTCAAACACGCCTACGGGAAATACGCCGTTGGCGCCTACAACATCAACAATGCCGAACAGGCCATGGGCTTGTTCAAGGGCGCCATCCAGTCCAAGGCCCCTTTCATCATCCAGATTTCCAAGGGCGCGCGCAAATACACGGACAAGCGCATGCTCGAGGCCATCATTCGCGCCGCGGCCGAAATCTTCCCTGAGGCCATCTTCGCCGTCCACCTCGACCACGGTGATGAGGAAACCTGTTACGACTGCATCAATTCCGGCTTCTTCAGCTCAGTGATGATCGACGCCTCGCACGATCCGTTCGAGAAGAACGTCGCCATCACCAAGCGCGTGGTCGATGCGGCCCATAAAAAAGGCATCTCCGTCGAGGCCGAGCTGGGTATGCTCGGTGGCGTCGAGGAAGACATCAAGGTCGACGAGGGTCACGCGATGCTCACCAACCCGGATGAGGCCAAGGATTTCGTCGCCAAGACCGGCTGCGACTCCCTCGCCTGCGCCATCGGCACCTCCCACGGAGCCTTCAAGTTCAAGGGTCGCCAATCACTCCATTTCAACGTGCTCGAGCAAATCAAGGCCCGTTTACCCGGCTTCCCGCTGGTCATGCACGGTAGTTCCAGCGTGCCGAAGGAAGAGGTTGACCGCATCAACGCCGCCGGTGGCACCATCAAGGACTCGATGGGGGTCGATCCCAAGGAATACCTGCCCGCGGCCAAGCTCGGCGTCACCAAGGTCAACATCGACACCGACGGCCGCCTCGTCTGGACCCGCGTGCACCGCGAGTTCTTCCGCGACAAACCGGGCGAGTTCGATTTCCGCCCGCCGGGCAAGATCTTCATCGACGAATACGCCAAGTTCATCGCCAGCCGCAACGACCTGCTCGGCTCGTCCAACCAGCTCGACGATCTCCGCAAGAGCCTCGGGAAATAATGTAGGATCGGCGCTTCAGCCGTCGCCTGGCCTATGGCTGACAAGCGTCGCCGGACCGTCTTTCAACGCCGCCCATCCCGGGCGGCGTTTTTTGTTCCCCTGTAGGTGGCGTGCTTGCACGCCACGTTGCGCGCAAGCGCGCAACCTACACAGCAGAGCCGCCAATATCACCCGCGGGGCTGATAGCCCCGCTTCCATTTCATTCTCCCCTTTTTGCGCCTTTTGCGCCTTTTTGCGGCCAGCTCTGTTCATGCATCTCGTTTTTCTCCACGGTCCCGCCGCCGCCGGCAAATACACGGTGGCGAAGGAACTCGCCGCCCTCACCGGCTTTGAGCTCTACCACAACCATCTCGTCGTGGACGAGGTGCTGAAGCTGCACGCCTTCGGCACGCCGGGCTTCGTCGCGGAGCGCGACCGCCTCTGGCGCGAGTTCTTTGCCCGGTTTCCCGGTCCGGGCCGGACCAGCATCATCTTCACTTTCAATCCGGAGAACTCTGTCCCGCAGGCCTTCATTGACTGGCTCTTCGCCGAACCAGTCCGGCGCAGGGTGCGCTTCACCTCGGTCGAAGTCACGGCGAACGAGGATGTGATCGAAAGCCGGATGGCTTCGAAGCAGCGCCGGCAGTTCAAGAAACTCACCGACCTCGCACTCTACCGGCAGTTGCGGGACCGAGGTGTCTTTGCCTCGCCCCTCATCCCGCACACGGACTTGCGGATCGACACCGGGTTGACGGAGCCAGGCGATGCCGCCTTGCGCATCGCGACTCATTGCCAACTCCGGTAGCCCGCGATTCCACCCTTCCGTGGATTGAAGATTTCTGTCTCATTCTCCGCATGTTGCCTGACTTTGAGCCGCGCTTGCGCGCCTTCGCCGAGGTCATCGTCCGGGTGGGTCTGAACCTCCAGCGGGGCCAGAGACTTCTCATCGCCGAACCCTATGAACTGCAGGGTGTCGCCCGCAGCGCCGAAGTTATCGTCGAGGCGATAAGCAAGGCGGCCGCCACCGAGATCGAAGTCATCTGGGGGGATGGTCCGCGCTTGCGCGAGTTTGCTTTGAATAAAGACTGGCCGGGCTTCGTCCAATTGATGTCCACCCATGCCCGCCGGATGCACAGTTACATTCAGAATCACGATGCGCTGCTCTTCCTCCAAAGCAGCCAACCGACCATGCTTGACGGCATAGCACCGGAATCAGTGGCGGCCTTGCGTCGCATCAGCTGGGAGCATTTCGGACCCATCGCCCGGCAACTCGTGCAGGGCGCCACCAATTGGACGGTGGCCCCGGCTCCGATGCCCGCCTGGGCCCAGGCCGTTTATGCCGATCTGCCTTCGGACCAGCGCCTCGCGTCACTCTGGCAGGACGTCTTTACCGCCATGCGGATCAACGAGCCCTCGCCCCTCGCCGCGTGGCAACTCCACCTCCGTCTGCTCCGGCAACAATGTGCCAGCCTGAACACCCAGCGCCTCCCCACCCTGCGCTACAAGGGCGAAGGCACCGACCTGACCGTGGCGTTGCCGCCGGGGCATGTCTGGTGCACCGCACAATTAACCACGAAATCCGGCGTGCCTTTCCTGGCCAACCTGCCCACCGAAGAGATCTTCACCGCGCCACACCGCAACTCCGCCGAAGGCACCGTGCACGTCTCGCGGCCCATCAGCTACAGCGGAGCGGTCATCAAAGGCATCGAGCTGGAGTTCAAACGTGGGGCGGTCGTGGCCGCCTCGGCTCAGACTGGCACCGACCTGCTCGCGCGCCTGCTCGACACCGACGAGGGCGCCAGCCGGATCGGTGAGGTGGCGATCGTCTCCGAACAGACCTCCCTCGGCCGGGCCGGACGGTTGTTCTACCATCCCTTGCTCGATGAGAATGCCTCCAGCCATATCGCCCTCGGTGAGGCCTACGGGTTCTGCCAACGTCCGCCCGACCCCGCCGTCCTCAACCGCAGCCTTGTGCATGTGGACCTGCCGTTCGATGCCAGCCTCATTTTACCCGGCGCGGAACCGGTCTGAGACTTCCGCTGTCTGCCGCTCCCGTGCCCAACACTCAGCCGCCGCACCCCGAGCCCGATCCCGACTTGCTGCGGCGTGCCCAGTCAGGTGATGAGGCGGCCTTCGGCACCATCATGCGCAGCCACTATGAACGGATCTTCCGGCTCGTCTATGCCATCGTCCGCCACGAAGCGGACGCCCGGGACGTATGCCAGGAAGTCTGGCTCACCGTCTGGCGCGAGTTGCCGAAATTCCGCGGCGACGCGCGGTTCGCCACCTGGCTGCATCCCATCGCCACGCGGCGCGCCTTGGACCACCTGCGCAAGCGCCGCCGCTGGTTCGACCGCTTTCTGCCCTTTGACTCCGGCGACGCGACCGTCGGGTCAGCGCCCGAACCCGTCACGACCGATGACGCCAGCAATCTGGCCGATGGCAGCGAGCGCCGGGCCGCGCTGCAGGCCGCCATCGCCGCCCTACCGCCCAAGCTGCGCGCCGTGCTTGCCTTGCGGGAGGTCGAGGGGCTTTCTTACGAAGAGATCGCTCAAGTCACCTCCATTCCGACCGGCACGGTCATGTCCCGACTTTATCACGCGCGCCGCCTGCTGGTGCAAAAACTAGGAGCCAAATCATGAAGACCATCCGCCTCATCCTTCTGCTCGCCAGTCTCGCGGGACTGGCTGCCTTCGCCGGCGCCGCCGAGCCCGTTACCGTGCGGGGCATCCTGATCTCCGCCTCCAACGAACCAGGTGAATCCGACCCGCGGCTCGCGGCCTACGTGTCGAACCTCAAACGCATGCTGCGTTTCGAAAGCTTCCGTTTTCTCGGGGATGACTCGGCTTCACTTGCCGTGCCGGCGACGGGCGAACTTTCCTTCGGCGGTCAGAGCGTGCAACTCGCCGCGGAAAGCACCGATGGGAAAACGGTGCTGCTGCGAGTGCGTTGGGGCTCGGTGCGTCACGAGTATGTGCTGCAGCGCGGTGGCACGACGGTGCTGGGCGGTCCGTCAACGGGCAAAAAAGGCGAGGTTTACGCCGTGATCCTGGTTGGTAGATGATACTGGCAATCAGCTGATTGCCGAGGGAGGCAGAA
>JBKJRX010000052.1:0-21965 GCA_046593155.1 Lacunisphaera sp. | reverse complement strand
GACGAGCGGCGACCCTACCTTTCACTGCATCGTTCCGGCTTCATAGAGGTCACCCAATCCACGCTTCGGGAGGTCCCCTCTATGAAGCCGGGATCAGGCAGTTCGCCGCGATTCCACTCGGCAATCTCGAAACTAAAAGTGCCCCGGTAGGCAGCCCGCTCGCGGGCGCCCAAAGAGCGCGAGCGAGCTCGCTGGCCCACCGCCGACTGCATGAGTCCGGTTGAGACCTGAGGGATGGGGCCCGCGGCAAACGCGGACCGCACCTCGCGAATCACGCTCAGAAATCGAAGGTCGTGCTCAGAATGATCTGGCGCGGATCGACAATGCGGTAGGCGAAGGGCCGGCCATCGGGATTGACGGCAATTGCCTGGAGCCGGCCGTCCTCGAGCACGTTGCGCACATTCAGCTGGATGCGGGTCCGGATCTTACCCTTATACAGGCGCAGGTTATAGCTGCCCGACAGGTCGAAGTAGAACCGGGATGTGTCGTAAACCGGCCGGTCGGCGTTCAGCGAGCGGATGACGCCATCCGACTCGGGGGCGGCGCCGAAGAAGCCGATGGACGCCTGATCCTCCCAGCGGACGGCGCCACCGACGCCGAAGTTTTTCAGCCGGCCCTGGGTGAAGTTGTAGTTGGTGAGCAGGTTGACGCGCCATTCGCGCACCTGCGAGCGGGGCTTGCCCTGGTTGGCAATGGCGAGCTTGAGGGGGGCGGAAACGTTGCCGAGGTAGAAGTTCTCGGGGACGCCGCCGTTGCCGATGGAGGTCTTCCACCAGAACAGGCCGGCGTCGTCCTTCACCGTGGTCCAGATAGGCAGGCGCTCCTCAAGGTATTGGATCAGGGTGGGCGAGATGTTGCTGTCGATGGTGATTTGCTGGGCCGCGGTGACTTTCACCGTCCAGTTACGGACGGGATTATAATTCATCTCGAATTCGTAGCCCTTGGCCGAGATGTCGGAGGTTTCGGCGATGCTCCGGCCAACGAGCGAGTCAAGAAAACCGGCGGGCAGGCCCATGATGGTCGCCACGGCGGCCGAGGTCTGCGCCGCGGTGGGCAGGATGCCCTGCGCGGTGAAACGGGTGATCGCGAGGTTGGTGGCCCAGGTCTCAAAATTAAAGGAGTCGTTGCCGTTGCCGCTGCGCCCGGTATCCATGCGGATGGCCCGGGTCGCGACAATGCCGGCGTCACCCGCGCGGGAATTGATCTGGAGCGTGTTGTAGCGGTTTATTTTGAAGACCAGCTTGCCCTGCAGCAGGCTGAAGGTCAGGCCGTAATCCTTGCCCGTGCCGGTGGGATTGGGGAGGACCTCGCCGAAGAGGTTGAACTGGGTGTTGGCGGGCAGGAAGCTGTCGGACTGGTTGTAGTGGGCGTTAAGCCAGGTGAGGGGCTTGATAACGGCGCCGGAGGTGCGCGTCGTGCCAGCCTTCTCGAACCAGGGACCCCAGGTTTCCAGGGGGCTGTAGTCGAGAAACCCGGTGGCGGGATCAACGACCGCGCCGTTGGAATCGCGACTGCGGTTCTTGTCCTGGCGCCAGCCGAAGGTGGTGACGAGGCGATCCTTGAGGAAGAAGTTCTGGGTCGTGGCCGACAGGGTGCGGATTTCGCGCCGGGTGCGGTTGCTGGGGGTCACGCCGGCTTCGGCGATGGTCGAGGGTTCGTTGACCCACTGGTTGGTCTGCGCATTGAACCACGTGAAGTTGTAGGTCCCGTTCAGGTTGTAGATCGCGGGAGGGGCCTCATCGATGTTCTGCCCCTGGTTGTCGCCGACATAATATTTGTAGTAGGCCCGGGCGGCGGTGACGCCGGTGCGGTTCTGCAGGTTGATCCAGTTGTGATTGTCCACCACGGCGTCGCGGTAGCGGAGGGTCGAGTTGTCGATCCGGCGGGTCTCGCCGTGCGCCGCGAATTTCTGCTGCCCGATCCACGAAAGCCAGCGGGGGAGTTTCGAGGGGGTGAGCTGGTAGGCCAGGTCGGCGGACTGGATGTCGTTCGCGCTCGGTCGCCGGAACAGCGTGGGCTCGGAGGCGGCGAGGTAGGGCCGGAGAAAATAGGGATTGGCGGTGCCATCGAGCAGCTTCGTGTTCACATCGACATAGAGCACGGCATTGGTGCCGCCGATGAAGTTGCGGCTGTAGTTCTCCATGTCCTCGCGAAACCAGCCGATGCGGGCCGCCAGGAGGTGGTGCCGCGTATGGAGGAAGGTCTGCTCCACTTCGACGGTGTAGATGTCCGCCTCGGCCTGGCTGTAGTTGGGGGCGACGAAATTCACCGAAGTCCAGTCATAGAGCGCCTGGTTCGTGATGGAGGGGGTGACAAACAGGGGGAAGAGCGAGGCCCGCTGGCGCTGGAGATCGGTGCCGCTCTCGAGAAAGCGCAGGTTGGTGTTGGGATTGTCCGGCGTCGGGATGCCGGCAAACAGGCCGGTCGTGGGGACGCTGCCGGTGCGGTTGACGCTCCAGAACCGGATGGCGCCATCGTCGACATAGATGCTGGGGCGGTTGTAGAACCCGGTGCCCTGGGCCAGCAGACCGAGCGGGAGGGTGCCGTCCTGGGCCACCGTGAAAGGGCCGGTGGTGGTGCCGTTGGCGAAGGTGACCCGCTGGGTGGTCGGATCCCAGACGGGCCGGCCGGCATCGTTCCAGTAGGTGACCGCATCGCGCGGGGTGACGGAATTGGGCCGCCGCGCGTAGTTGCGATAGGATTCGTAGGTGCCGCGAATCGTCGAGCTGGCCAGGGGTTTGTAGGTGAAGGCGGCCTGCTGGCGCTTGATGACGTCGGCGGAAGGCTTCCGCTCGTAACCGGTCGACTGATAAACGGCGGAGAGCCGGACCGCCAGCCGGTCGTTGATCAGCCGGCGGTTCAGGTCGAGGCTGGAGCGATAGCCGCCATAGCTGTCGCCGCGCAGCGTAAGGGTGCTGATGTCGCGGGTGAGATTCGCCTTGGATGCGATGATGTTGATCGTGCCGGAGCTGTTGCCCAGGCCGAAGATGTTGGAGTTGGGCCCGCGACTGAGTTCGACGGCATCGGTGTTGTAGAGGTCGATCGGGATGCTGCTGTTGCTGGCGAAATTGCCGCGCGCGGTGTTGACCGTGTCGAGACCACGCACCCGGTTGGCAGTCTGGGGACCGCTCTGGACGTTGTCGTTGACGCCGCCGTTGCGGTCGACGGTGAACGAAGTGAAGGTGCCGGTGCCCTCGGTGTTGGCCTCGTAAAGGAAGATGTCGTTGATATCGAGCACCGCGGTGTCGAGCATCTGCTGCTTGGTGATCACGGTGATGGAGGCGCCGAGGTCCTCGATTTTGGAATTGAGCCGTGTGCCCGAGAGCGTGTTGGAGGCCAGGTAGCCATTGGTGTCCGCGACAACCTGGAAGGGGGAGAGCTCCAGCGCTTTGCCCTCGCCTGCTGCGGCGGGCTGCATGGGCGTTTTCGCCTGCTGGGCCTCGTCTGTCTGGAGGGCCGCAGACTCAGTGGGGTCAAGCCGTCCGTTGTTATTGGTGTCGTATTTCGCCAAGTTCGCGCGGTCGGGTGCGGCGGTCTGGGCGTGCAGGTTGAAGGGGAGCAGGACAAATGCGCCAATCAGCGCGGGCAGGCAGCGACGGGCGCGGCAGAACAAAGGTAGGTGCATGGGCAGGGTGATTTTTGACGAACCGGCCCTGAGCCGGCAGTCAGTTGCTCACCGCGGAGTGAACGGGGAAGGGGTGGGGGACCGCGGCACCCGATTAGGCGTCAGGCCTTATCGCCCGGGCAACCCTCCGGGACTCTTACAGTCAGATTGTATCTTGCAGGCGGCGGACGGGGCGACGGTGCTCAGCTGAGCAACCGTGGTAGCGGCTGTTGCCCCAACAGCCCGGGCGCTTGAGGGCAAGCGCCCTTACCGGTTTACCGAGGCCACTCTTGCTTCGGGGCACCGCTTGGGCTTGTTGGGGCCATGACTACTCTGGTCCGTTGGTGCGCTGGTTGCGCGTTTGGTCTGCTCGCGACTGCGACCGCTGTTGCCGGGCCGTGGGAGCCGCTGTTCAACGGCCGCGACCTGACCGGCTGGAACGAGATCAACGGCACGGCGCCCTACACGGTGGTGGACGGCGCGATCGCCGGGTCGACGGTGGTGGGTTCGCCGAACAGTTTCCTGGCCACGGAAAAAACCTACGGGGACTTTATTTTCGAATGCGAGGTGATGCAGGACATCGGCCCCAGCAACAGCGGCATCATGTTCCGCGCGCTGAGCACGCCCGATTACATGAACGGCCGCGTGCATGGTTACCAGATGGAGCTCGAGTCGGGCGCGCGCGCGTGGGCCGGCGGCATCTACGACGAGGCGCGCCGCGGCTGGTTTTATCCCGGCGACCTCAATCCCGGCGCGCAGAAGGCTTATGTTTACGGGGAGTGGAACCGGGTGCGCATCGAGGCGATCGGGAACTCACTTCGCACGTGGATCAACGGCGTGGCCGTGGCGCATGTGATCGACGCCCAGACGCCGGCCGGCTTCATCGCGTTGCAGGTGCACAGCATCAGCCGGGACGACGCGACCGGGCGCCGGATCCTGTGGCGCAACCTGCGCATCCAGACCACCGACCTGCAGCCCTTGCCGCGCGACGCAGTCTTCATCCGCAACCTCGTGCCCAACACGCTGACCGACGCCGAGCGCGCGCAGGGCTGGCGGATGCTCTGGGATGGACGGACGACGAAAGGCTGGCACGGCGCCAAGTCGGAGGAGTTCCCGACCGCCGGGTGGGGCGTCGAAAACGGCGAACTCATCGTGACCGGCGCGAAGACGACCGGCATTGTGACCGACGAGGAGTTCGCAGCCTTCGAGTTGCAGCTGGAGTTCAATGTCAGCGAAGGTGGCAACAGCGGCATCAAATACTTCCTGGCACCCGACGCGAAGGGGGAATGGGTCGGGCATGAGTTTCAGTTGATCGACGACGAGAAGCACCCCGACGCCAAGGCCGGCATCGACGGCAATCGCATGACCGGAGCCCTCTACGACCTGATCACCGGCAAGCGGCCGCCCGGCGGCGCGGCCATCAAGGCCGAGGCCGGGAAGTGGCAGCACGCGCGCATCGTGGTGACGCCGGCCGGCCACGTGGAGCACTGGCTCAACGGCATCAAGGTCCTCGAATACGACCGTGGCTCGGCCGATTTCAACGAGCGCGTGGCCCGCAGCAAATATGCGAAGATCCCTGGCTTCGGCCTCGTCCCCAAGGGCCCGATCCTGCTGCAGGACCACGGGGACGTGGTGAAATTCCGCAGCATCAAGATTCGGGCGCGATAGTGCGGATCCGGAGCGGAAAATATCGCGCGGGAAGGCGGGGCGCTGATGTCAACCAATAGTTGACATCAGCGCCCGGGACAAAGCTCCAAAAATCGATGACGCGGGAGGGACCGGGGTGCGCTCAGTTCGTAATCGTCAGCAGTTCCTCGTCGGACCAGGGCTCCTCGCGGTTGCCGACGAGGGCGCGGACTTTCGCCACGCTCTCGGGCGAGACGGGCGGGGCGTTGTGGCCCCAGGACTGGCGGACGTAGGTGAGGACGGACGCAATGGATTCGTCGTCGAGCGCCCCGCGCAGCGGCGGCATGACGAGGCCGTCCTTCTCCTTTCCGCTGAGTATGATGCGGGTCAGGGCGCCTTCGACGCCGAGGACGTATTTTGAATAGAGCAGCTGCGGGGCGAGACCGGCCAGGCCCTCGCCGCCGGCCTGGTGACAGGCGGCGCAGATGGTGGCGAAGATGTTGCGACCCTTCTCGAAGAGCACCTTCTGCCCGGGTGTCAGGCGCGCGGCAATCTCGGCGGATTCCTTCTCGAGGCCGGGCTTGCCGGGCCACTTCAAAAGGGTGCTCAAGCGGCCGGCCTGTTTGGCCTCGGGGCTCGTGCCCTGCACGGAGAGGAGCAGGAGCGGACGCGGCTCGACGGCGATCGTGCCGGCCACGAGCTTGCCGTCGGGGGTTTTCGGCAGGAAACGTTCGAGGCCGTCAAGGATGGCGGAACGGCCCCAATTGGGCATGGCGGACTTCGCGTCGAGCCAGCCCAGGAGTTCGGTCGTCTGCGTGACATCGGCAGACTTGAACACGGCGCTGGCGGCGAGCTTGACGGCCGATGCCGGGACATCGTCTCCAGGATTGTGAATCACCGCCCGGATGAAATCCATCTCGCGACCCGCCAAACCGCTGACGATGGCGTCAGCCACAAACGGCTGGGTGCCGGCCTGCCGCGCAAGCTTGGCGAGAAAAGGAACGCTGGTCGGGGACTTGGATTCACCGAGAGAGAGCGCCTGCTGGAGGATCAGGGCGGGTGAGGCGGTCTCCATGCTGGCAACGCGCTCGGAGAGCCCGGCATCGCCCTGGGCGAGCCATTTTTCGGAAAGACGGATGGCGGCGGCGGCGACGCGCTCGTCCTTGTCGCCGAGGGCGGCGAAGACGGTGTCGCGGTCGAGCTGGTCGGTGCCGTGCAGCGTCCAGAGCGCGTGGAGGCGGGCGAGCGGCACGCCGGAGCGGACGATCTCCTTCAGCAGCGGGGTGGCGGCTGGGTCGCGGCGCTCGACGAGGAGGCGCTGGGCGGTGTCGCGCCACCAGCTGTTGGCGGCGCGGAGCCGGGTGACGAGTTGCGCGGTCGGCTCGGTCGCGAGGTTGAACTTCACCTTGATGCGCGTGGCGTGCTCAGGGACGAGGCGGTAGATGCGGCCCATGCCGATGCCTTCGGCGAGGCCGCGCTCATCGACCTGCTTGCGCAGGAAGGAGGTCATGTAGATGCGGTGCTGGATGATGCCGCGATACATGTCCACGACGTAGAGCGCGCCGTCGGGACCGTTGGCGGTGTTGACCGGGCGAAAACGCTCGTCGGTGGACGTGATGAACTCGGACCCCTCGTAGGCGTTGCGCGCCGTGACGGTGCCACCCGCCTCGGTGAGAATCATGCGCTTCACGAGATTGCCGGCCGGCTCGACGATGAAGGCGTTGCCGTAGAACTCGGCGGGGAAGAGTCCGCTGCGGTAGACGAGCGGGCCGCACGCGGCGGTGACGGCGGTGATCTTGCCCTCGGCGTTGAGGATCTTGTAGCCGCGGTTGACGCCGGCGGTGACGCGACCCGGCCAGATGGGGAGGTTAGCGGGGGCGAGGCGGACGTTGGCCCCGGCGGCGTTCAGGAGGAAAGGATTGCGGCGCAGGTAGGCCGAGGGCACGAGGTCGGCGCGGAGCGGGTCGCTGTTGCTGTTGTGGTAGATGCGGCCGGTGTCGTCCTGCGAGATGCCCCACTGGCCGCGCGAGACGGTCGAATCGCTCTCGAACTTGCCGTTGCCGAGGTAGCGGAAGCGCTGCGTGTGGTTCGCGTTGTAGATCCAGTTGTCGAGGGCCCACATCAGGCCGTTGGCGGTGTGCTCGGGGTTGCTGGTGCCGCCGTAGTCGGAGAACACTTCCTTCTTCTCGTCGGCCACGTTGTCGCCGTTGGTGTCGCGGGCGAACCACAGTCGCGGCGGCTCGGCCACCAGGACGCCGTCGCCGACGAGGGCGATCGCCCGCGGCATGACGAGGCCGTCGAGAAAGGTGGTGCGCTTGTCGGCGCGGCCGTCGCCATCGGTGTCCTCGAGCACGGCGACGGTGCCGACCTTGGCGTCCTCGCCCTTGCCGTCGGCGTTGGGCATGTAACCGCGCATCTCGACGACCCAGATGCGGCCGTCAGGGCCGAAGGTCATGGCGACCGGGTCGCCCACCAGCGGGTCGGCGGCGGCGATCTCGACGCGGAAGCCGGGCGCGACCTTGAGCGTTTTGATCGCTTCCTCCGCCGCCAAAATGGGGGCGGGCGGGACCTTGATGTGGTCGGGCACGCCCTGCTGGGCTTCGCCGGGTTTGTCGCCGCGCTGGGCGAGCAGGACGGCGGAGGAAAGCAGAAGGATGAGGGGAAGCAGGCGGAGGGGCATGTTCAGGGGACGGATGACGGAGGACATAGGACGGAGAATGGATTCGGGAATCTCGTTCTCTTTCTCGTAATCGTTCTCTCGGGTGCTGAGGTTCGGGAGAACGAGAAAGAGAACCAGAACGATTTGGGCGGAAGGCGATCCCTAATCAAACCACTCGTCATGCGGGTCGAAGGCCGGGACAGGGATGTTGACGAACTTCACCTGGCCGATGATGCGGTGGCGGCAGCCGGGTTTGATGAGGATGGTGCTCATCGGTTTCACCGGGTGCAGTTCGCCATCGAGCTCCATCTGGCCCTCGCCCTCGAGGATCAGGTAGATTTCGGTGAGCTTCTTGTGGTAGTGGGCCTTCGTGTCCACGCGGGAGTCCACGAGATGGATGGTGGCGACGGGATTGTCCGGCGTCGCGAAGGCGCGGCGCGACTGGCCGCACGGGCAGGGCACCGCGGCGATCCGGTCGAAGTGGGTGATCGAGAATTTTTTGGTCATGTTATGTGGCGGGCACCGTTGCTGGCTGCTGCCAGCCCGGTGTTTGTCCGGGCCGGTCGCCCGGCAAATCATTGCGGGAGCGGTTTGCCCTTGGTCTCGGGCAGGAGCCAGATGAGGCCGAGGCCGGCGGCATACACCAGCGTGATGATTGCGCCGGCGCGGGCGTAGCTGCCGTTGAAAGTTTGCATAAGCGCGCCCATCTGGAGGACGCCGACGGTGGCGAGGATGCGGCCGGCATTGAAGGCGATGCCCTGCGCGGTGGCCCGCACGCGCGTGGGAAAGAGTTCGGGCAGGTAAAGCGGCAGCCAGCCGAAGAAGGCCGCAGTGACGCCGCCGACCAGGAAGGTCAGGCTGAGAAACTGCGTCCCATAGGCATCGACCCCGCGGAACAGCCAGGCGCAACTGAGGAGCGAGCCGAGGCAGAGGAGGAAATACGCCGGCCGGCGGCCGAGCCAGCCGCCCAGCCAGGCGCCGACGAGGCAGCCAAAGACGGAGCCGACGGCCGAGATCGCCTGCGTGTAAGCCTTGGCCTTGGGCATCGACGGGCCGGCCATCTGGTCGGCCCAGAGGGGCAGCCATTGGACAGAACCCCACGTGCCGATGAGGGCCACGCTGGCGATGAGAATGGCCAGGAGCGTGGGCTTGAGGATGGCCCAGTCGGCGAAGATCTCGCGGATGGGCTGGGTCGGCCGCGCGGCGTTGGCCGCCTGCCATTTCTCGGACTCCGGCACGAACAGCCGGATGATGAAGGTGAGCGCGGCCGGCACGGCGCCGACGAGGACGACATAACGCCAGGTGGTTTGCGTGACGGCAAAGGTCATGCCCACGAGCGCGATCAGCGCGAAACCGACGTTGGCCGCGGCGCCGATGACGCCGGCGAGCATGGGCCGGTTTTTCTCCGGCCAGACTTCCATCACGAGCGCGACCCCCAGCGCCCATTCACCGCCCATGCCGAGCGCCGCGATGAACCGCAGGGCGGCGAGATGCCACGGCTCGACAGCGAAATAAACCAGGCCGGTGAACACGGAGTAAAAGAGGATGGCGATGCTCATGGCGCGGACGCGGCCGATCCGGTCGCCCAGCCAGCCGAAGATCAGGCCGCCGACGGCCGCACCCAGCAGGAAGGCGGCGGTGACGATGGCCATCCATTGACCGACGAACTTGTCGTCCACGACGCCGGCCACCGTCTGCATCTGTTGCAGGGCCGGGCGCGCGATGAGCGGGAAGATGCCCATCTCGAGGCCGTCGAACATCCAGCCGAGAAAAGCGGCCAGCAGGACCATGCCGCGCCGTCGGGAAGTGCTTGGGGTAGTCATGGGTAAAGCAGCGGGATTTTGAGATCAGGGACCCGGGGAAAGCGAAGACTCCAATGGTATATCTGTTAACAGGGAAGAACGATTTTTTCGGACCGTCCGCAGGCGCGAGCGAGCTCGCTGGCCCACGTCACTCGTCGGGCAGCGGCCGACCCTTTGTTTCCGGCAGGAAGGGCAGGACCGCGAGGCCGATGAGCAGCACGAGGCTGACCCACGAGCCGGCGGTGCGGAAGCCCTCGAGGTCGCCGCCGAGCCGGCGGGTGATCTGGCCGATGGTGAACGGCGCGGTGGCAGCGATGAGTCGGCCGAAGTTATAGCAGAAGCTCGTGCCGGTGCTGCGCAGGCTCGTCGGGAAAAGCTCGGGCAGGTAGATGGCATAGACGGCAAACACGGACAACTGGCCAAACCCCATCAGCGGGATCATCCAGAAAATCTGGCTGAACTCGCGCAGGCCCTGGAATACGAGCAAGGTCGAGAGGAAGGAGCAGGTCAGGGCGACCGCGAAAGCCACCTTGCGGCCCTTCACCTGGGCGAGCCAGGCCAGCGTCATCATGCCGGTGAAGCCCCCGATGTTTTGCAACAGCAGCGCCACGCTGCTCCAGAAGGCTTTCTCACTGGCGATGGCGTCGGCCGACAGACCGGAGTTGGCCAGGTGCGTCTCGATGATGGTGCGGACGATCTTGGGATGGAAGTTGCCGATGCCCCAGAGCCCGACGATGCCGGCGAGGCAGAGGATGAGGCCGAGCCAGGCGTGTTTCCGCCACCGCGGATGGCCGAGCAGGTGGGCATAGGAGCCGAACTTGAGGCCGACCTTCTCACCCGCGGCCTTGGCCTCGACCCACTTCGGCGGCTCCGGCAGTCGCCGGAGGATGAAGACGCACAGGAACGCCGGCACCGCGCCGATCAGGAAGAGGGCCTGCCAGGATTTGAGGCCGAAGGGCAACAGGTGCCGCGCCGCGAGCGCGCCGACCGCCATGCCGGTGAGGCCGGCGAGGATGTTGCCCCAGGTGGAGAGCGATTGCAGCAGGCCGAGGGCCGGCGCGCGGGCGCGGTCGGGCACGGAGTCGGCCACGAGGGCGACGGCCAGGCCGAAGACGCCGCCCACGCCAAGCCCGGTGAGAAAACGATAGACACAGAAATCCACGAAGCCGGTGGAGAACGAGCTCAGCCCGGTAAAAACCGAGTAGAGCAGCACGCACAGCGAGAGGATCTTCGCCCGCCCGAAACGATCCCCGAGCGAACCGAAGATGAGCCCGCCAATGGCCCAGCCGACAAGGAAGACGGAGGTCGTGTAGGGACTGTATTCATTGGCCAGGGCCTTCGTGGGCATGAGGTCCTCCATCGCGGCGTCGCGCGCGAGGTTGAAGAACTGCTGGTCGAGGCAGTCGAACAGCCACGCCAGCGAGGCGATGGAGAAAACCAACCAGTGGTCGCGGTTGAACTCGCGCCACCAGGGCGCGGGCGTAGACGAAGTCATAGCCGGGGTGGTGGGTTTTGCGGGCGCCCGCGAAGCCCCAACATCCAACCGCCAAGCTCCAGAGAAGCCACCAATCTTGAAACTTGGAAATTCACTGGAGGTTGGAGCTTGGTGTTTGGGGTTTTCGCGCGTCAGAGCGCGACCCGGTGCTAGCATCGTTAACAGCCGTCAACCGACTCGCATCGGGCGGCCGGTTTCGGCGGAGGCGTAGATCGCGTTGACGAAGGCGACGGCCTTGCGGCCCTCGCGCCCGTCGAGCGACGGGGCGCGGCCGGCGGCGAGCGCGTCGACCAGATCCTGCAACTGCCGGCGATGCCCCTCCGTGTTGATGGCCTTGGGGTCGCTCGCGCCGGAGCCGAGGGCGTTGGACGCGCCGCCGGCGCGGATGGCCTCATCCTCCGGGCGCGGTTCGCGAAATTCCCAGCGGGCCAGACGGTCATCCTCGAGGGAAATGGAGCCATGCTCGCCGCAAAGCTCGATGCGGCGCGACCAGCCCGGCCAGAGCGCGGTGCTGGCCTCGAAGGCGCCGAGCGCGCCACCGGGGAACTTCAGTGTGGCGGCGGCGGTGTCCTCCGCCTCGATGTCGGTGTGGACGCGGCGCGTTTTCCACGCAAACACCTCCGCCGGCAGGCCGGCGAACCACTGGAGCAAATCGAGACCATGGATGGCCTGGTTGATGACGGCGCCGCCGCCATCGAGGCCGAGCGAGCCGCGGTAACCGGTGTAATATTGTGCCGTGCGGTGCCACTTCACATAGGCGCTGGCGAGCACCAGGCGGCCGAGGCGGCCGGCATCCAGGGCGGCTTTGACGGTGCGCGCCCCATCGCCGAAACGGCCCTGAAAGATCGGCACGACGCGCACGCCGGCCTGGTCCGCGGCGGCGAGGATTTGATCAGCGCGGGCGGTGGTGATTTCAAGGGGCTTCTCGATGACGACGTGTTTGCCGGCGCGGATGGCGGCCAGGGCGGGCTCGAGATGAGCGCCGCTGGGGGTGGTGATGCAGACGACGTGGAGATCGGGCCGGGCGAGCAGGGCGCCGGTGTCGGTGGTGGCGAAGGCGCCGGATTTTTCCGCGACCTTGCGGGCGTTGGCGGCCGAGCGGCTGGCGACGCCGACGAGCCGGGCGCCGGTGAGCTGCGCGATGGCCTGGGCGTGGAAGCCGGAGATCGTGCCGGCACCGATAATGCCAAAACCGAGGGGAACGGAAGACATGGGGCCTCTGTTTACAGCAAGGGCCGGGTTGCTCAATCCGCTTTGCGGGTAATTTGCACAATATGACCGGATAAACAGAAAGGGGGCATGTCAGGTTAATAGCCCGGGCCGGCCGGATTGGGACAGAACCGCGGCTTTTCTGCCGGGAGGGGTTCAAAGGATTTGCCATCGCCGTCCGCGAGCGCCTTCCTCCCGGGATGCCCCAGAAGTCCGATGGGATGACCTATGCCCCGCAAGGCAAGCCCCGCCCGGTGGTGCAACCGGGGGAATTTGTGTTTGCCGCCGCTTTTCTGGAACACGGTCACATTTATGGCCAATGCAACGGCCTGATCGAGGCCGGCGCGGTGCTCAAGTGGGTCTACGATGCCGACCCCAAAAAAGTGTCGGCCTTCCTGGAGAAATACCCGGGCACGCAGGTCGCGCGCTCGTTTGACGAGATCCTCGCCGATCCGGCCGTGAAGCTGGTCGCCGCCGCGGCGATCCCCAACGAGCGCGGCGCGATCGGCGGTCGCGTCATGCAGGCGGGCAAGGATTATTTCACCGACAAGACGCCCTTCACCACGCTGGACCAGCTCGCCGAGGCCCGGCGCGTCACGGCGGCGACCGGTCGCAAATACATGGTCTATTTCAGCGAGCGGTTGCACGTGGAATGCGCGATGCACGCCGGTGATCTCGTGCACGGCGGTGCGATTGGCCGGGTCATCCAGGTGATCGGGCTGGGTCCGCACCGGATCGGACCGAAGGCCGCGCGCCCCGCGTGGTTCTATAACCGCGCTCAATACGGCGGCATTCTCTGCGACATCGGCAGCCACCAGATCGAGCAATTCCTTTTCTACGGCGGCGCGACCGACGCCACGGTGACGCAGGCCGGGGTGGGGAACTTCGACAATGGGGACACGCCGGAACTGGAGGATTTCGGCGAGGCTTCGCTCGCGGGCAACAACGGCACGAGCAATTATTTCCGGGTCGACTGGTTCACGCCCCCCGGCCTGGGCACGTGGGGCGACGGCCGCACCGTCATCCTCGGCACCAAGGGTTACATCGAGCTGCGCAAATATATCGATGTGGCCCGCGACAAGCAGGGTGATCAGCTCTACCTCGTGGACGAGAAGGGCGAGCAGCACCTCAATCTCACCGGCCAGGTCGGCTTCCGCTTCTTCGGCGAGCTCGTCCTCGATTGCCTCAATCGCACGGAGAAGGCGATGACGCAGGCCCATGCCTTCAAGGCCGCCGAGCTCTGCCTGCAGGTGCAGGCGGCGGCGCGCCGGATCACCCCCTGACCCATGCACAAGGTTCGTCTCGGTCTCATCGGATATGGCAACATGGGGGCGGGCCATGCCGCGCAGATCGTCGGTGGAAAAATCCCGCGACTCACGCTGACGGCCGTGGCGGAGAGCAACCCGACCCGGCAGCCGCACCTGTCCGGCGTGAAGGTTTTCTCCGAGCCGGCCGCGCTGCTGAAGTCCGGCCTGGTGGACGCGGTGCTGATCGCGACGCCGCATCCGCTGCACGCCCCGCTGGCGCTCGCCGCGCTGAAGACCGGCCTGCACGTGTTGCTGGAGAAACCCTTTGCGGTGCACAAGGCCGAGGCCCTGCCGGTCATGGCCGCGGCGAAGCGCCGGCCCAAGCAGGTGTTCGGCGCGGTCTTCAACCAGCGCACCGACCCGTATTTCCGGAAAATCCGCGACCTGATTCGCGGCGGCAGTTTCGGGCCGGTGCGGCGGATCAACTGGACGATCACGAACTGGTTCCGTCCCGAAGCTTACTACAAGTCCAGCGACTGGCGGGCGACCTGGGCGGGCGAGGGCGGGGGCGTGCTGCTCAACCAATGTCCGCATAACCTCGACCTGCTGCAGTGGATGACCGGCATGCCGGTGCGCGTGCGGGCGCACTGCCATTTCGGCCGCTATCACGACATCGAGGTCGAGGACGACGTCAGCGCCTATCTCGAATATGCCGACGGCGCGCACGCGACCTTCATCGCCTCCACCGGCGAGGCGCCCGGCACGAACCGGCTGGAGATCGCGGCCGACGGCGGACGCATCGTCTATGAGCACGACGTGCTGCAACTGACCCGCAACACGACGCCGGCCGCGGCCTTCAGCCGCACCTCGCGCGAGCTGTTCCTGGCGCCGGGCACCACGGAGGAAAAGCTCGTGGGCCTGGGTCACGGCGGCCAGCACAGCGAAATTCTCACCAACTTCACCGCGGCGATCCTCGATGAGGTCCCGCTGATCGCACCGGCGGTCGAGGGCATCCACTCCGTCGAACTCGCAAACGCGATGTTGCTCTCCACGTGGACGGACAAGACCGTCGAGCTGCCGCTGGACGGCAAGCTCTACGAAAAGTGGCTGAAGCGAAAGATCGCGGCCTCAAGGGGGCGGCGGAAATAGCGCCCGTCCGTTTTCGACTGATGTCAACCATTGGTTGACATCAGCTTTGGTGGCGGCTGCAGAGAATGGGGATTCGCGGGCGCCGGGCGGTTATTTCTCGCTTGGAGGTTGGGAGCCTGAGCCCTATCTAAACCCTACTACCCCATGAAACTCCCCTCCTGGCTGCGGGCTGGAACCTGGATTCTTGTTGTCGCGCTCGGCGTCGGCTCGATTGCTGTGCTGGCGATGTCGCGCGGGGAGCCGGTCAGCGCGTTGTGGATGGTCGTCGCCGCGCTGTGTTTCTTCGCGGTGGCCTACCGGTTCCATTCCGCGTGGTTGATGGCGAAGGTGCTGACGCTCGACGAATTGCGGGCGACGCCGGCGCTCGTCAACGAGGACGGCAAGGACTTCGTGCAGACGAACAAGTGGGTCGTCTTCGGCCACCATTTCGCGGCCATCGCGGGGCCGGGGCCGCTGGTCGGGCCGGTGCTCGCGGCGCAATTCGGTTTTTTGCCCGGCATGCTTTGGATGCTCATCGGCGCCACCCTGGGCGGCGCCGTGCACGACAGCGTGATTTTGTTCTGCTCGGTGCGGCGGCGCGGCAAGTCGCTGGCCCAGATGGTGCGCGAGGAGGTCGGGCCCTTCGCGGGGCTCGTGGCCCTCATCAGCATCATCGCCATCATGATCATCCTGCTGGCGGTGCTGGCGCTGGTCGTGGTCAATGCGCTGGCGGAAAGCCCGTGGGGGGTGTTTACCATCGCGGCGACGATGCCGATCGCGGTCATCATGGGCTGTGCCATGCGTTACGGCGGCGCCAGTGGGAAGTGGCTCCTGGCCACGAGCATTTTCGGCGTGGTCGCGCTCCTCGTGGCCGTGTGGGGCGGGCAGTTCGTCCACGGCACGGCGCTGGAAGGCTGGCTGACGCTCAAGGGCACGACGCTGGCGTGGTGGATCATGGGCTACGGGCTGCTGGCCTCGATTTTGCCGGTGTGGCTGCTGCTCGCGCCGCGGGATTACCTCAGCACGTTCATGAAAATCGGCACGGTGATCGCGCTCGGCATCGCGATCGTGGCCCTCGGGCCGATGCTGAAGATGCCCGCCATCACGAAATTCATCGACGGCACCGGGCCCGTCGTGGCCGGGCCATGGTTTCCCTTCGTCTTCATCACCATCGCCTGCGCGGCGGTCTCGGGGTTTCACTCGCTCATCGCCTCGGGCACGACCCCCAAGCTGCTGGCCCGCGAGAACCACATCCGCATGGTCGGCTACGGCGCCATGGTGACGGAGATGGTCGTCGGCATCATGGCGTTGATCGCGGCCTGCGCGATGGAGCCGGGCGAGTATTTCGCGATCAACATGAAGGGGGACACCGCGGCGGTGGTCGCCAAGGTCACCGCGCTGGGCTACCCCGTCACGGCCGCGCAGATGACCGATCTCGCCGCCAGCGTGGGCGAAAAGACGATGGTCGGCCGCACCGGCGGGGCGCCGACGTTCGCGGTCGGCATGGCGCAGATGTTCGCGGGCGTGTTGGGCTCAAAGGGAGCCCTCGCCCTGTGGTATCACTTCGCGATCATGTTCGAGGCGCTCTTTATCCTGACGACAATCGACGCCGGCACGCGGGTGGGGCGTTTCCTCGTGCAGGATTTCCTGGGGCTCTTCTCCAAAAAACTCGGCGACACAAAATCCTTCCTGGGCAATACGCTGGCCACGGCGCTGTTTGTCGCCGCCTGGGGCTGGTTCCTCTACCAGGGCGTGATCGATCCGCTCGGCGGCATCAATTCCCTCTGGCCGATCTTTGGCGTGGCCAACCAGCTGCTCGCCGTGATCGCGTTCTCCCTGGGCACCACGGTGCTGATCAAGATGGGCCGCAAGCGCTACGCCTGGGTCACGCTCGCGCCACTCGCGTGGCTGCTGTCCGTGACGATGACAGCGGGGTGGATGAAGATATTCAGTCCGGCGCCGGTTGGCTTTCTGGCGATTGCCCGTGGCCTCGAGGCGCGAATTGTCTCGGGCGGCACCGTCACGGAACTTGCCACCTGGCGTTCACAACTGCTGAACAACCACATCGACGCCGCGGTGACCGGCGCCTTCATGGTGCTGGTGCTCATCATCGTGGCGGCCAGCGTGCGCGTATGGTGGCAGTTGCTGTCCGGCAAACGCGCGCCCGACCTGCACGAGGAGCCCTACGTGCCGCTGGTGGGCACGGAAGCGGCGAAGTGATGTAGCCACAGGCCTCCGTGCCTGTGGAATCGGCAGGCAGGGACGCCTGCAGCTCCGGGATTGCGCGAGACGAGGAAAATCACACGCTGCCGGTCATGCATCCTTACGTCCTCGCGGCCTTTGCCATCGCGCTGGCGGCCGCGGGCAGCCGGCGGTTTTTCCACCACCCGGCGCGCCTGCGGCTTATGAACCGCACCGCCGGCACGATGCTGATCGGTTCCGGCGTAACCGTCGCCGCGCACTAACCACCGATGCGCATCGCCGTCATCGCCGACACGCACGACCGGTATCCGCCGGGTCTGCCGGCGTGGCTGGCGGGGGCCGACGAGATCTGGCACCTCGGCGACGTCTGCGATCCCGCGACGCTGGGGGAGTTCCAGAATCTCAATAAACCGCTGCGCGTCGTGCTGGGCAACAACGAGAGCCACAATTTCTGGCCGCTGGAATTGCGGCTCGAGCGCGCGGGCATCAAGTGTTTCCTCGTCCACATCCCGCCGCTCCGCGCGCCGGCGGGGGTGCGCCTCCTCCTGCACGGGCATACGCACGTGCCGCGCGATGAGACCGACGCGCACGGCGTGCGCTGGTTGAATCCCGGCTGCATCACCCGCCCGAATCGTGGAGCCCGGGCGAGTTTCGGGTGGCTGACGCTGCTGAAGGGTGAGCCGCCTGACTGGCGGCTGGAATTGTTATGAACATCGCGCCCGTTACCGCCGAAATGCTGGCCCGCGACGCCACTGAATTCCACACGCTGTTGCGCGACGCGGTGCGGCATGGTGCCTCGATCGGCTTCACGCTGCCGTTGTCGGAAAGCGCGGTGGCGGACTACTGGCGCCAGGTCGGGGCCGAGCTCGCGGGCGGTAACAAGGTTTTGCTGGCGGCGCGGGATGCGGCGGGCCGGCTGGTGGGCTGCGGGCAACTGGCGCTGGAATCGCGCAGCAACGGCCGGCACCGCGCGGAGGTGCAGAAGCTGCTGGTGTTTGTCACCCAGCGCGGCGGCGGGGCCGGGACGGCGCTCATGCTGGCGCTCGAGGCCGCGGCGCAGGCGCATGGTCGCAGCTTGCTGTTTCTCGACACGAGTGAGGGACGGGGCGGGGCGGCGAGGTTTTACGAACAGCTCGGCTACACGCGCGGTGGCGGCATCCCCGACTATGCGATGGATCCGGACGGAACGCTAAAACCCAACGTGATTTTCTACAAGCGGCTCCCCTGAAGGGCAGGTCCTGATTTCGATTTGTAGGTCGGGCTTTACGCCCGACACGTCGGGGATAAACCCCGACCTACAGAAGCCACCGGCCGCGGTCAATTCACCGCGCTCACCGTGACGGGCGCTTTCTTCCATTCGTTGCGGCCGACCGTCACGGCATCGGGCGGCGCGATGCCAGCGATGATGCCGAAGGAAGTGATGACACAGGCAATGTTACCCTGACGACCGGCCTTGGCCTGCTCCTGGAGCCGGGGTTTGGTGGGCTTGCCGTCCTTGCCGATGGTGCCGAGCGACACCTGGCCATCCTCCGAGATGACCACGAGGCTGTTGCCCGCGGTTTTGCCGGTGGAATAGATGCCCGCCACGGTCTTGAAGATCGTGGCGCGCTCGTCGGCGGAAGTGACCAGGGCGACGCCCGGGGGCAGGTCGCTCAGGCGCCGTTGCGGGAGGCCAAAGCGCAGGCCGACGGCCACGAGCACGAGGGCGACGGCGAACAAACCGACAGCCTCGATCACCGTGCGGACGGCACCATGGCGCCGGGGGGCGGTCGCGGCATGCGTCGGGCGCTGGGGGGCGCCGGCGCTGACTTGGAAGGGCGGGAGATCGGCGAGGGCCGCCGCACTGTCGGCCGTCCAGAAATCGTCAAAGAGCGACATGCTCTTGTGCATGCGCAGGCGGCCCTGATGGATCCCGATGCGCCAGCCCTTGTCGCCGCGCTGGACGATGATGCCCGGTTCGGCGCGGGTGCTGGAAAGATCCAGCAGGAGTAATTTGTCAGCCAGGCGAATGACTTCCTCGACCGGGTGCGTGCCATGCTCGATCTTGTCGCTCGCGCCACCGACACCGGCGGCGTCGGCCTTCAGCTGGACCAGGGTGATGCGGTAGGTGGTGCTCATCGTTCGATAATGAACACCAGCGAGTTGGTCGAACCGAGCTGCAGGTTGCCCGTGGAAAGGTTGCCGTCGTCAATCTGCTTGTCGACGGCCTCAAGCTGGTCGAGATCGTCGATGATCGGATTGCTGCCATCCGCCTGGATGATGAGCGCGGCCTTGGCCGGGATGCCATCGGCGGGGACGTCGAAATTCCACTTATAGATGCCACCGATGGGCGTCCGCTGGATGAAATTGCCGGGCAACTGGCCCGCGACTTGGGGCGGGACCACCTGGGGATCGCCATCGTCGGGGTAGCGGCCGTTCTGCAGGCTGTAAGTGATGAAAACCGTGGAGAAGGTGCGCAGGTCATTGACCACGCTGGCGGCCCGGGAGCGCAGCGTGATCAGCCGGTAAGCGGGCAGGGAAGCCGCCGCCAGCAGTCCAATAATCACGACCACCACCATGATTTCAACCAAGGTGAAGGCCCTAGACCGACGGAGTGAAAACGGGGTGATGTGCGGACCTTGCGGCATTGGGTTGTTTACCAGGTCGCAATGCTACTGGTATTTATCAAGCGTGCAAGCATTCAGGCTAAAACAGGTTGCACGAAGCCTTTCTTCAATGAATTTTCGACCGACCGCACTGGAAAGCGATCAATGGCCTGAAATTTCACGGCCATAACCCGGGGGCATTGCCGGCTGGTGTCGGGGGTTTACCCCGTCTAGCTAGAGACCGAAGTGAGTGCCAACCAACAGGAATTCTTCGAAACCCGGGCCCAGGCCAGACCGGACTTGGTATTTGTCCGCAGCCTGCGGGCGCGGCATTACCGGTTGACCCTGCGCAAGGACGGGGTGGCGGTGGCCACCGTGCCGGCCCGGGGTTCGGAGCGGGAAGCGCGGATTTTTGTCGAACAGCACCGGGACTGGCTGGAGCGGGCCCGGGCCCGGCACGCGCGCCGGCCGCGGGTGGCGGAAATCTGGACCATCGGCACGCAGGTGCTGTGGCGGGGGGAGCTGACGGAAATCCGCCAGGCCAGCGAAGCACCGTTGATTCCGGCGGGAATCCCGGTGGTGGCCTCGAAAACTCCGCGCTCCGCCGGATTTTCGGACAAACCCAGCGTGTGCCTGGCAGCGGACGTTTTCCGCGTGGCGTCGTTGGGGGGAGACCTGCGGTCGACCTTGGAAGCGCATTTCGCACGCCGGGCGAAAATCGAGCTGCCGGCGCGAGCTTGGGAGCTGGCGGCGGAGACGGGGGCGGACGTGAAACATGTGACCGTGCGCAACCAACGCTCGCGCTGGGGCTCGTGCTCGGCTGGCGGCACCATTTCCCTCAACTGGCGGCTGGTGCAGACACCAGACACCGTGCGCGACTACATCCTTTACCACGAATTGATGCATCTGAGAGAGATGAACCACTCCGACCGCTTCTGGGCGCGGGTGGAAGAGGTCTGTCCCTGGTGGCGCGACGCCGAGAAATGGCTCAAGCGCAACGGGAGCCTGCTTGGGTTGTAACAACGGCCATCAAGACCGCGCAAGGACGTCGCGCACGGCAGCAGTGATATCCTCGACGGTAAACGGTTTCTGGATGAAGCCGGCGAGCCCCTGGCCGGTGAAGCGGCCAATTGCCTCCTGCTCGTTGTAACCGCTCATCAGGATGACCTTCACCGCCGGGTTGAGCTGGCGCAGCTGGCGAAATGTCTCCTCGCCGCTCAGGTGCGGCATGGTCAGGTCGAGCAGCACGCCGGCGTAACGCGCCGGTTCCGCGCGGTATTTTTCCAAGCCCTCGCGTCCGTCGACCGCGAGCACCACGGAAAACCCGAGGGATTCGAGGATGCGGCTCGACGCGTGGCGGACGGTTTCCTCGTCGTCGACCACCAGCACCGTGCCGTGGCCGCGCCAGCCTGCGGGACGGTCCGGTGTCACGGGGGCGGCCGGCTTGATTTCCCCCGCGTCGCAGGGCAACAGGAGCCGGAAAGTGGAGCCTCGGCCGGGTTCGCTGCTGACGTCCAGCGCGCCGTGGTGACCGCGGATGATGCCGAGCACCGCCGCGAGGCCCAGGCCACGCCCGGTGAACTTGGTGGTGAAGAAGGGATCGAAGATCCGGCCGAGCGTGTCGGCGTCCATGCCGCTGCCGTTGTCGCTGACCTCCAGGAAAACATGGTCACCGGGCGCGGCCTCGCCCGGGTGCCGGAGGCCGGCGAGGTGGGCGGCGTCGACCTGGGCCACGCCGCTGGTGAACGTGATGACGCCGTCGCGGTCGCCGATCGCCTCGGAGGCGTTGATGACCAGGTTCATGATGATCTGGCGCATCTGGGTGGCGTCGGCCTGGACGGCGGGCAGGCTGGGCGCGAGGTTGAAGCGGAGCTCGCAGGTCTTGCTGATGGAAATGCGAAGCAGGTGGGTCGTGCCTTCGACCAGCTGGTTCAGGTCGAGGCGCTGCACGACGAAGCGGCCGCGGCCGGAGTAGGCCAGCATCTGCCGGCAAAGGTCGGCAGCGCGATGGGCGGACTCCTCGATCCGGCCGAGCAGGGGCGCGAGCGGGGAGGTGGCGGGCAGTCCCAAGCGGGCAAGGCTGGCGCTGCCGAGGATGCCGGTGAGGAGGTTGTTGAAGTCGTGGGCGATGCCGCCGGCGAGGACACCGAGACTCTCCAGTTTCTGGGCGTCCTGCAGCTTGCGCTCGATCTGGAGGCGCTGGGCTTCGGCCTGGCGGCGCTCGGTGAGGTCACGGATGAAGCCGGTGAACAGCGGCGGGTCGTCCTGGATGCGGACGATGGACAGTTCGATCGGAAACTTGTGGCCGGCGGCGTGGAGTGCCTCGATCTCGATGCGCTGGCCGAGAAGGTGGGCGGTGTGGAGGTTGGCGGCGACGGCCCGGGCGAGGCCGGCGCGATGGCGCGCCC
>JBKJRX010000258.1:0-32617 GCA_046593155.1 Lacunisphaera sp. | reverse complement strand
AGGCTCGCTGCGAACGCACCTCCGTCCAGCAGCCACAGGCGTTTTTCCCCGGTGACCGGGTTTTGCAGGACCACATCTGCCCAGCCATCAGCATTGAAGTCCCCCGCGGCCACCATCTGCCATTGCGGGCTGATGTTGCCGATGAAGATGCTCGAAACATAGGCCGTGCCGTTCATCACCCACACGTAGCGGTCGCCGGTTTGGGCATTTTGAAACACGAGGTCACATTTGCCGTCAGCGTTGAAGTCCGCCGCGGCGGCGATTTGCCAGTCGGTGCCGACGCTGCCCAGATATATGCTGGAAGCCATCGTCCCGCCGTTCATCAGCCAGATGTATCGGTCCCCGCTTGCCAGGTTCTGCCAGACCAGATCGGCCTTCCCGTCGGCGTTGAAATCCCCCGTCGCCGCGATCCGCCAGTCGGCTCCCAGGTTGCCCACATAAACGCTGCTTTGAAAAGCGGTGCCGTTCATCCCCCAGATATAGCGCTCGCCGGTCACCGTGTTCGTCCACACCAGGTCCGATTTGCCGTCACCGGTCAAATCGCCGGAAGGCGGCGGCACGGTGCTGTGCGGCGTCAGTGTGGCCGCATTCGACGTGACCGAACCGGCTGCGTTGCTCACGACGCAACGGAACTGGTCCCCAGCCATTCCGACCGTCGCACCGTTGATGGTAAGCAGGGTGCTGGTGACGCCGGCATAGGTCGCGTCATTGCCCAGACTGCTCCAGCCACCGCCAGCCGCGGGCAGGCGCTCCCATTGGTAAGTGGGCGACGGGCTGCCGCTGGCCGCCACGCTGAAGAAAGGGCTGCCGCCGACCAGAGGCGTGGCGGCATGGGGATGGGTGGTGATCAGGGGGGCAACATTCACCACCAGCGTGGCGTTGTTGGAGGCGACCGAGCCGGCGGCGTTCGTCGCGACGACCGAATAGGCGCCCGCGTCGGCCGGCCCGGTGCTCGCGATGGTGTAGGAACCCCCGGTGGCCCCGTTGATATTGTTGCCGTTCTTGCGCCACTGGTAGGTGGGGGTGGGCGTGCCGCTGGCGGCGGCGGTGAAAGTGACCGGATTGCCCGACACCACCGTCTGGCTCGCCGGGTGGGTGTTGATCGCCGGAGGCACCGACGCAGCGTTGACCGTCAGCGTGGCCCCATTGCTCGTGGCCGAGCCGGCGGAATTCGTCGCGACCACCGTGTAGGTGCCGGCATCGCCCAGCACAGGACTGGAGATCGTGTGGGAGTTGCCGAAGGCTCCGCTGATATTATTGCCGTCCTTGCGCCACTGGAATGCAGGTGACCCACTGGCGGCGGCGGTGAAGGTGACACTTGCGCCCACTGTCACGGTCTGGCTCTGGGGCTGGGTGGTAATGGCGGGGGCCGTGGCCACGGGACCGCCGGTGACTTCGACGGTGTAGGTGAAGGAGGCGGAGGTGATGGGCGGAGGAGTGGTGTTATTGGCTGTGATCGAGATCTGGTAGCTTCCAGGAGTGGTGGGCGTTCCGCTCAAGGTGAGCGTAGCTCCATTCAAGGCGCCAAACGCCATGCCTGGTGGCACCGAACCGCCAATCGTCCACGACTCCGGTGCCGATGGGCTGTCGATGGCGAATGCAATGGTTGCCGCCGTGCCGGCCGGCAGGCTCGCCGGATCGGGCGTGGACGAAGACAGCACCGTGGCCCCGGCGATGGTGTGCATGCCACCCAAGGCGACCGCGGTGGCCAGGGTTGACCTGAGCATGTTGCCCATCGGGGCAATGAGGACGGATTCCACCGCCACGGCGACCGTCCGGAGCGCCGGGGCGCGCTGCAGCAGGAGCATTAACAAACTGGCCGGCAGGTTGAACCAATGGATCCGGCGTTGGTTTATCGCGGAGATTTTCATGAAGCGCATCAATTGGACGTTGGTTTACCGGGTCATTCTGCCAAGGCGGCCGGCTAAGGGCTATCAGTAGTGGAGGGCCGCGCAATAAGCAACAGGGTGATGGTAACTGGATTGTTACCCTTTCTCCCACCGCCGCACACCCGGCCCGGCGGGTCAAAGGTCACAGCCGCACTGTCAACTGGGCGGCAATCAGCCGCCGGGAATCGTGCCGGCGGATTTCTTCATGCTGCAGGCTGCCCTGAACCTTGAGCTGGAAATGAGGCGTGAAGCGGTAGCCCGCCGAAAAATCGATGCGGCTGGCCGCCCGGCCCCACCGCGTGCGTCCGCCCCGGGCATCCGGAATCGTGCCAAAGATCTGCTCGTTCCAACGCCAACTGCGCGTTTTCCGCGGCGGTGAGCGCGCCCACGGCCCGGGCGCTGGCCGGGGGAATGACCGCGCCCTGCTGGTCCAAAAACCGGTAGAACCCGGCGGGCAGGACCGGCAGTTCGGCTTCCCCGGCATCGGCCGCGACCGGGGCGAGGACATCGCGCAGTTCGTTCTCCGCGCTCGGGTAGAGCAAATCGGGGGCGTTGTCCTCCAGCGCGGCGTGGATCCGCGACTTGCGCACGAGGGCCCGGCTGCGCTCGACGAGCGCGGCATTGCGGATGTCCTGGACGTTGTGCCACGCCGCCACCTCGCCCTGGAAGGTGCGTTGCAATTCGAGCTCCACGCTCGCCCCGAGGTTGCGCTCGGCAAAGTAGACCGCCAGTGCCGTGATCGCGGACACCACGAGCATCATCGCCAGCAGCAACCTCGTCCGGAAGCCGGTGAGGCGGGCGGGCTTCGACTCGGGCGGCGCGGTCACGGAAAGTCCACCTGGCGCGTCGCGCCTTCCGCCAGTTTAGGGACCGGCCGTTCAGTTGCAACCGCACCCGCTGCCACCCACACCGCGGCCGCCGGCCGTGGCCTCGCGGGAAAAAAAGGCGTGTTCACCCATCGCCTGGGCCAGGGGATCCCGGTCGGGCCGGAGGGAGTATTCGGACAACGTGTCGCGCTCCCACGCCTGCACCCGCACGGTGGAGCAGCCGGAAACCAGGGCGGCCAGCCCGGTAATCAAGGTAAGGAACAGGAGGCGGCGGGATTTTGCATTCATGGGATCAGGCCTTTTCGGCGAGCAGGGTTTCGATCTGGCGGCACAATTCCTCCTCGGTGGTCTTGCCAAAAAAACCGCGGTGGAGGAAGCGCACGCGGCCGTCACGGCCCAACAAATACGAGGTCGGCATGGCGGGGACCGCGACCCGCGTGACCAGCCGGCGGCCTTGGTCGCGCAGGACGGCAAACGGCGGACTGTGCTTCCGGATGAAGCCGTCGTATTCCGTCGGCTTCTGGTCCACGCTGACGGCAATGATGACCAGCCCGCGGGGGCCGTAAGTGCGATGCAACCGTGCGAAAGCCGGGAACGAATCCTTGCACGGCGCGCACCACGACGCCCAGAAATCAACCAGCACGATCCGGCCACCGGTCGCCGGCAGGTCGCCCGCCAGTTCGAATTCCTCCATTTTCGGGAAAATTTCCCCCACGGCGACCGCCCCGCGGCCGCCCACCAAAGTGGCGCACAGCAACAAGCCGCAGCAGCCTGCTTTAATCGGTGACCACATGGTGATAAAAACCGCGTGTTTGCGCGCGGGCGTGCCCCGTCGCCATAATGCCTTCGGCCCCGGGGAACGAATGGATGAAATCGATTCCCCCCGGCACGCCCAGCATCAACGCCGTGGTCGAAAGCACGCCCGCCTGCAGGCAGGTTCCGGCGACCACCGTTGCCTGCGTGCAGCCATTGGCAACCGGCCAGCCCGTGCGCGGATCGATGATATGCCCGTAACGCCGGCCGTTGACCACAAAGCATCTCAGGTAGTCACCGGACGAGGCCACGCCTTTGCCGGTGATGCCCATGCTGCCGCAGGGCGTGCCCGGCTTCTCCGGATCCTCGAGGCCGATGTGCCAGCAGGGACGTCCCGGCGGTGCGCCGAGGGCGCGCAGGTCGTGGCCGAAATCAACCAGAACATTGGCCAGGCCATGGTTCATCGCAATCTGCGCCACGATATCGACCGCGTATTCCTTGCCGAAACCGCCGAAATCGAGCGCCATGCCGGGGAGAGGCAGGAAAATCCTGCCCGGCGCCCGCTGCACCCGGGCCCAGCCCACCAGTTCACGGGCCGCCGCGATCTGGTGATCGCCGGGAATGGCCGCGGGCACCGCCTTGTAATTCCACAGCCGGACCAAAGGCAGCGCGGTGGGATCCAGCAAGCCCCGGGTCATCGCATGCAGCGTGTGACAGAGGTTGAGCAATTCCTCCATGTCCGCGTCGATCTCCACCCACTGCCGGCCGGCCGCCGCGTTGATCCGGCTGAGCAGGCTGTCCGGCCGGAAGCGCGAGTATTTGGCCTCGAAACCCGCCACCCAATCGACGGCGGCCCGTTCAAACGCCCCGGCCTGACTCTCGCTGGCACCGGCATACTGCACCTCACACTTGGTCCCCATGGCGGCAAACGTCAGCCGCCGCAGCGGTGCCGTCACGGGCTTGGACACGGGGGATGTCGGGGAAGAAGTCATGACGCGCTAGAATGAATACCGCACCCCGGCGGTGAAGATGGTGGCGCGGGGATACGCGCTGGCTGAGGTTCGCCCATCGCGCCCGTGCATCTCATAGCGCTCGATGGCGGCATCAAGGAGGAGCGAATCCGTGGCCCGCCAGACGGCCTTCAGGCCATAGTTAAGGGTGCGCAGATCGGACAGCCGGTAATCGGAGGAATAATGGGGCCCGCGACCGGTCGGGATCGCGGTGGGCGTGATCGGAGTTCCGTCCAGGGTCACGTGATAAAAATCCGCCGCGCCCTGGCCAAAATAACGGATGGACGGACGCAGGATGAATTTCGCGCCGAGTTTTTGAAACCATTCGACGGTGACCGTGTGGCTCGTGATGCCGAAATCGTCGCGGTGGTGGCGGTAACTGGCTTCGACCGCCCCGTGCAGGGAGGGAAACGCCCGGTTGAGGAGGGCGAGCGCGAGCCACTTGTCGCGGCGGTCGGGACGATTCTCATTGAAGGTGCGCCGCAGGAAGACCCCGGGAACGATTTCGACGTTCTTCTGGATGATTTTATACGGATCGCTGAGGTAGCCGGAGGCGCGCCCGAAGGAAACGTTGAAAGTGACGGAGGTCTGCGGGTCCAGCAGTTGGGTGACCCCCACGATCAGGTCGGAAGTGCGCTTGTCCGCGGACGCGGACTGGAAGAAAACCCGGACCTCATCGCTGGTCCCCGCCGCTCCCAGCAACAACGTGGTGTTCTTCTGGTTGAAATCCGCGAGCAGGTTGAGCGACCACCCTCGCGAGACATAGTCGCTCTCGCGGCTCTGGGCCACGCCGGCGGACAGGTTGACCCGGGAAAACTGCCGGGAGAAATCCACGTTCCATGCCTTCCGCTCCTCCTCCAGCTGGGCCAGTGGCACCGACCCACCCGGCGTGGCGGGCGGCTGTCCCGTCGGAGTCGCGCCGGCAATGGTGTCAATGACGCCCTGGACCTTGAGCCGCATCAGCGGGCCGAGGTTCTTCTCGATCAAGGCCGAGTGCACCTGGACGGCAATCCGCCCGCCCGCCTCGGCGTAATCCTGATACTTGTAACTGATGGCATCCTCGGCGCGCGCCGGCCGCACGCCGAGGATGAGAAAAAGGCCGAGGAGCCACCGGCCCGGCCGCAGGACGGTGCGCCGGGCCTTTGTTGACGGGTCCGGCGCTGGGGGAGATTGTTGCATCGGCAGGGGTGGATTCGTGGGGGCGGCCCGGGTGGATCGGTGGTGCACGTTCTCGCGGAACCTGCTGGCCGAGAAAAGACCCCGAGCGTAACAATTCTGTTACCCGCCAGCTTGCAATTGATTACCCCTCTCCTACCCCTCGCTTCTCCCAAAGGCAAGCCGGTGGTGAGCGAGCCTCACCGCCCGGTTAATTTTGGATCTGCCACACGAGGCCAATGTTGCCGAGATACACGCTCGAACTCATCGTCGTGCCGTTCATCAGCCACACGAAGCGGTCACCGTTGCTGGAGTTGGTCCACACCAGGTCGGACTTGCCGTCGGCATTGAAGTCGCCGGTGGCATCCACCACCCAGTTGTTGCCGATGTTGCCGAGGTAAACGCTTGAACTCATCGTCGTCCCGTTCTTCAGCCAGATGAAGCGGTCGCCATTCGCGGTGTTGTGCCACAGCAGATCCGATTTGCCGTCGGCATTGAAGTCCCCCACCCCGGCGATTTGCCAAACGGTGCCGACGGTCCCCAGGTAAACACTCGAACTCATGGTAGTCCCGTTCATCAGCCAGGCGTAGCGATCGCCGGTGCCGCTGTTCGTCCAGATGAGATCGGATTTGCCGTCGGCGTTGAAGTCGCCGATGCCGCTGATCTGCCACGACGTCCCGATGGTGCCCAGATAGACGCTGGAGCTCATCGTGGTCCCATTCATGAGCCAGGCATAGCGGTCGCCGGTGGCGCTGTTGGTCCAGATGAGATCGGCCTTACCGTCCGCGTTGAAGTCCCCGTGCCCGCTGATCCGCCACGACGTCCCGATGTTCCCGAGGTAAACGCTCGAACTCATCGTCGTGCCGTTCATCAGCCACACGAAGCGGTCGCCGTTGGTGGAGTTGGTCCACACCAGGTCGGACTTGCCATCCGCATTGAAGTCACTGGCCACCGTCGATGCCGCGGACGGCAGGCCGCTAGCGCTCCAATCCAGGCCGAGGATGCCCAGCGAAACCTGGCGGGAGACGATGGCGCCGTTCATCAACCAGAACTGCCGTTCCCCGGTGGAGTGGTTATGCACCACCAGATCCCCGAATCCGTCGGCATTGAAGTCGCCGCCGCCGGCGATCCGCCACACGGCCTCGGCGTTGCTCAGCGTGAGGCTCGCTGCGAACGCACCTCCGTCCAGCAGCCACAGGCGTTTTTCCCCGGTGACCGGGTTTTGCAGGACCACATCTGCCCAGCCATCAGCATTGAAGTCCCCCGCCGCCACCACCTGCCATTGCGCGCCGATATTGCCGACGAAGATACTCGAGACATAGGCCGTGCCGTTCATCACCCACACGTAGCAGTCGCCGGTTTGTGCGTTTTGAAACACGAGGTCGCCTTTGCCGTCGTTGTTGAAGTCCGCCGCGGCGGCGATCTGCCAGTCGGTGCCGACGCTGCCCAGATATATGCTGGAAGCCATCGTCCCGCCGTTCATCAGCCAGATGTATCGGTCCCCGCTTGTCAGGTTCTGCCAGACCAGGTCGGCCTTCCCGTCGGCGTTGAAGTCACCGGTCGCCGCGATCCGCCAGTCGGCCCCCAGGTTGCCCACATAAACGCTGTTTTGGTAAGCGGTGCCGTTCATCCCCCAGATGTAACGCTCCCCCGTCACCGTGTTCGTCCACACCAGGTCGGATTTGCCGTCACCGGTGAAGTCACCGGCAGGCACCGGCTCGAGCACCGTCAGCATGGCGCTATCGCTTGTAACAGTGCCTAAGGCGTTGGCGACCACGCAGCGGAACTGGTCGCCGTCCATGGTCACGCTGGTGACCACGTTAAGCTTCTGGGTCGTGTGACCGCTGTAAGGCGAGGAACTGGAGCTGCCAGGGGTGAAGATTTCCAACGGGCTGATGTTTGACCAGACGCTGCCGCCCGCCGGCAGGCGCTGCCATTGATAGGTCGGGGCCGGGTAGCCGGTCGCCACCACGGTGAATGACGCGCTGCTCGGAGCGGTGACCGACAGGTTGGAAGGATAGGTCGCAATCGCCGGGGCCGTCGGCTCCGCGATGGACCCGGAACCCACGCTGCTAAACGAACTCGTGCCGGCTGGATTCACCGCCCGGATCCAGTAGTAGTAGGTCCCCGAAGTGACCGTCGTGTCGTAATACAACGGGGTTTGAACGTTGCTGGCGATGCGGACCGCCGATTCCCGGTCGTTGGAAATATGCCGCCAAACTTCATAACTAGTGGCACCAACTGCTGCTCTCCAGGAAACCAACATCCGCCGGGAAGAACCGATTTCGCCCGCGGCCACCCCCGCGGGCTGACTCGGGATGGCCGGCGCGGCATTTGGCAGGGATTCGGGAGTGACGGCGTTGATTTCATCCCCCAAGCCCAGTTTGCCATACTGATTGTAACCCGTTACCCACAGACTCCCGTCCGCTTTCAGGTAATAGCTACACGAGTCCCCGGACGCGATTGTCACGACATTCGCATCCACCTGCGCAGGGGTGGTGATGTTCGACAGATAAGCCGTGCCGAACTGGCCGTTGCCCGCGCCGGTATACCAGAGCGATCCATCCGTCTTGAGGATCAGGGTCAGGTTGAGTCCTGCCGCCACATCCGCCACGTTGCTGGTGATCAGGATCGGCGTGCTGCGATTGGTCGTGGTGCCATCGCCCAACTGGCCGAAGGAATTGTTTCCCATCCCCCAGAGAGTGCCGTCGGACTTGATGAAGAAGCTGCAATACTCCCCCGCCACCGCCGAAACCACGTCGCTCGCGACCTGAACCGGAGTGGATCGATTGGTGGTCGTGCCGTCGCCCATCTGGGCAAAGAGGTTGTTGCCTATGCCCCACAGGGTGTTGTCGAACTTGATGAACATCACGTGCCGCGCGAACATCGACACGGCGCGAACCGATTGCGCGATCTGCACGGGCGTGCTCCGGTCGGTAGTGGTTCCATCGCCCAGCTGCCCCGCATCGTTCCGCCCCATGCCCCACAGGGTGCCGTCGGATTTGAGGAAAACACTCGACACCCTATCAGCCGCGATGGCAACCACGTCGCCAGTCACCAAAATCGGGGCGGATCGATAATTCGTCGTGCCGTCGCCCAATTGGCCATAAGTGTTTTCACCCTGCGCCCAGAGCTGGCCCGCAACATTGATGAAGAGATTGTGCCGGTGGCCCAAAGCAGCTGCCGCTACATAGAATTCCCCGGCCGTTTCGGTTGACGTCGGGATCAAGGCGGTGGGCCGGAGCAAATGGGAGTTCAAAGATTCACCCATGTCCCAATTGTCGTATCCGGCCACCCACCGCGAACCATCGGAGTGCATGAACATCGCATTGTCCGGCGAGGTCTTGATCGCCACTACTCCAGTCACCGGCCGGACCGCGATGGTGCCGGACTGCGACGTCACCGAGCCCCCGGCATTGGATACCACCACATGGTAGCCACCGGCATCCGATATTTGGACGGTCGTGAATATGATATAGTTCTGCGTCTGGCCCGGCATCAGCACTCCGTTCTTATACCATTGGTAGCCTGTGGCGCCGGTAGCGGACACCCCAACCCCCGTCCGCATGTTTACGAAGACAGTGCGGTCCAAGGGCTGGGCAATGATGACGGGCGGCGGCACGGAATTCACGGTCAGCAACGCCGCGTTGGAAGTCGCGCTGCCGGCCACGTTGGTCGCCACGGCCCGGAACTGGTCGCCGCTCATCGCGAGCGTCGTGCTGACTCTCAGGGCGCCGCTGTTAACCCCCGAATAGCCGGACCCTTCGCTCAGGTTCACCCAGTTGCCGCTTCCGGCGGCCAGGCGCTGCCATTGGAAAGTCGGGTTTGGGGCGCCGCTGGCCGAGGCGTTAAAATCCGCTAACTGGCCCGTGATGACCGTCCGGTTGGACGGATGGCTCGTGAGGCTCGGCGCCACGGTCGACACCGTGTAAGTGAAGTTCAAGGCGATGGTCCCGAAATACCCATCCCAGCCGTCCACCGCGATATAGTAGGTCGTGCCACCGGTCCCGTTAAGTGTCACCGAGCTCGTCCGCACGACGCCGGACTGCACGTCGTCATTGAATGCCAACGTGGTGAGGCCGGAAATCGAACTGCCGGTGTGGACGCCGAGCACGGTGTCGAAATTGCTGCCCAGGGTCGTGACCGTCATGGTGCCCGGCCCGGGCGCACTCCATTTCCACCAGACGGTGCGGCGCGCGGGTTCGCCCGCGTTGGACGGTTCGCCCGCTTCCGCCGTGGCGGCGACATTGGTGCCGTTCATCTGGGTTGTGCCATTGTTGACATTGATGGAGATGGCGTTCGCAAAGTTGTCATTGGCCGGAGTGACGCCGGGCACACCGTAGAGCGCCTGGCCGCCGTTGATGTCGTCGCCGCGGAGGCCGTCGATGTCGCTGGCCGTGCTGTTCATGATCGCGACCCTCGATTGGCCAGCTTGATCCGGGTGATCCAGACCCAATACGTGCCCAAGTTCGTGGATTGCGACGCGGCGGATGTCCTCAGGGCCCTGCAGGTTCCCTCGGTATGAATCCCACGTCCACTTGGTGTTGAAAACAATGTCCGACTCCGTCCGCTCGTTGCCAGACCGCCATGATACCGTGACCGCCAGGGTGTTTTCCCCGAACGCCTCCCCATCCACGGTGCTGTCCATCACGATCTCATTGATGTCATTTCCATTTGAATAGGCGCCCGGTCCCAGTTGCTGGCCCGAAAATTGCACCACGCCCAACTGCGCGTTCCAGTCAATCATCGCCTGCAGGACGCTCGCGCTCAGGCTCGTGCCGTCGCTCAACGCCGGGCTGGTCGCCAGCTTCACCTGCATCGGGATCGTGCCCGGGAACCAAGTGTTCACATAGCCACCGTTGTCCTTGATGAACACGAAACCCCACGCAACCGAAGCCGCGACCAAGGCCACCGCGCCTCCACCGATAAGCCTCGCGAGTCGCTTAGCGTTCATTGAGGCGGGAGTTGGAGGGCTTCACGGCCTCGCGGATCCGCTGGGTAAACTGGGCCGGCGTCAGCGCTTCGCCGGTGTTGCGCATGCGCCGCTGCAGCATGGCCGCACTGCCTTCCGTCATCGGCTGCACCACTTCCGAGGTATCCTGCAACGGCACGGCGTTGCTCCGGGTAATGAACTCCCGGCCGCCGGCCTCCCGCTTGACGGGGTAGAGGCCGTGCATCATCGCCACTAGCGGGAAGATCTGCCGGCCATTGCCCTGCACAAAGTAGATTCCCTCCTCGCCCGCACGAAACTTTGGCACCCCCTCGAGGATCATTTCGCGGTCCCCGACCCTTCCACCCATCACCCGCAACACCAGTGGCGAGGGCGGCTTGCCGACGATCACTTCCTTAACCTCGAGCTCCACTTGGGAGACAATCTTGCGGCTGCCCGGGTTGGCATAGTCCGAAGTCACCGACTTCACCACCGCCCGCACGATATAGTCCGACTGGTTGACCAGCTCGGGGAATTCGGGCGGGGTGACCGTGGTGGCCGCAATCCTTGCCGTCAGGGCGAAATTACCCAAAACCAAGACTAGCAAACGGGACACGAGCCATATCGATGGCTTCAGGCGCGGAAAAATGGCGATTGCTAGGGCAGCGGGCATAAAATTCGAAGGCTTTTGCTTCATCTGGACGATGAAGTCGCGATACAATGGGAATAGTCGCATCATCCCGCCTTGGCCCCGGCTGTCCGATGCAACTGCCAATTTTGGTTCCGTGGGGCTGCCAGACAAGCCTTGTTTTCCAGCCGGATTTTGATCGGCTTACCGCTCCTCAAGCGAGAATCGTGAGCACTACGTTTCTTGTATGCGTCGCTTTGCGGTGCTCCCACAGAAAAATCCCCTGCCACGTGCCGAGCAGGAGCCGGCCTTCGGCGAAGGGAATCGTTTCACTGGTCCGCGTCAGCGCCATCTTGATGTGGCTGGGCATGTCATCAGCTCCCTCCTGCGTGTGCGTGAAGTGCGGGTCGTTCTCCGGCACGAGCCGCTCCAACCACGCCTCCAGATCGCGCCGCGCCGACGGATCCGCGTTTTCCATCAACACCAGACTGCAGCTCGTATGCTGGCAGAACAAGGTCGCGATGCCCTGCACCATTCCGCTCGCCTTCAACGCTCGCGACACCTCCTCCGTGATCTCGTAGGTGCCCGCGCCCTTCGTGCGAATCGCCAGAGTCTTCTGGTATACAGCCATATGGCGACGGTAAACGCGAACCGATCATTAGCCACAAAAAGCACAAGAAGCGCAAAATGGAGCGCCGGTCTCTCCGTTCGACAGGCTCGGCCCCCCGAGCTTGTCGCGAGGGCGCACCGGCCGCGATCGGCCAGGGAGACCGAACCCTGAGATCTGAAGCGCGCAAATTCTCCGGAAAAAATCCTACGGAACATTCAGGTTTCAGGTCTCAGGTTTCCCGCCGGCACCGTGCCCGGCCGTCGCTGTCCCTCCCTGCACCATGGCGACACCCCGCGCGCACCCCGAAGGCGAACCCGGCTGGATCGATATCGAGTCATCGGTGCAGACCGGCGTCGCCGAACCCATCCCCCGCGTAGACCCGACCAACCCGGCCGACGTCCGTCTTCGGCGACTCGACCGGCTGTCGTGGGTTCTTGACCGGGCTATCCCGATCGGACGCTGGCGGATCGGGCTCGACCCGATCATCGGTTTGATGCCGGGCTTGGGCGATTCGATCGGCGCGCTGCTTTCGCTCTACGTATTGTATGAAGGCGCCCGGCTCGGCGCGCCCGGTTCTGTGCTGATGCGAATGACCGGCAACATCCTCGTCGAAACGATCGTGGGCGCGGTCCCCCTGCTGGGTGATGCGTTCGACTTCATGTGGCAGGCAAACACCCGCAACATGAAGCTGATCCACCAGCACCACGGGCCCGGCTGGAAACCTCGTCCCCTCCGCGCCGTATGGATTGCCGTCCTGGTGGCCGCAGTGCTTTTGCTGACCCTCGTCGTTGCCCTCGGCTATGCGATCGTGAAAGGCGTTTCCACGCTGCTCGCCTAACGAAACCTTCCTCCTTTGAACGGCCGGAGAGGCGGCGCAGGTTGCCGCCTTTTACCTCATTGTTTCCTGCTTTTGCCTGATTTGGGTGGAATCTAAGCCTTGTCTGGCTTCTCTTACCTTCCCTATGATCTCTATGCTCCGTCCCCTCGCTGCAGTCATTGCCGGGTCGGTCCTCGTGACCGGCCTGTTTGCCCAAGCCCCCCAGATCGAGTTCCCCGTCGCCAGCCCCGCTGCCACCCTCAAGCAGCGCGTCGGCCTCACCGACATCGAGATCAACTACTCGCGGCCCAGCATGCGGGGCCGCGAGATCTTCGGCCGCCTCGAGCCGTATGGCGCCGTGTGGCGCACCGGCGCCAACAACGCCACGAAGATCACCTTCAACACGCCGGTGAAGTTCAACGGCACCGAGGTCGCCGCCGGCACCTACGCGCTCTTCACGATTCCCGAGCGCGCCGGCGACTGGACCGTCATCCTCAACAAGGTCCCGGGCCAGTGGGGCTCCTACGCCTATGACGCCAAGAACGACGTCGCCCGCGTCAAGGCCACACCCGTCCCGCAGGCACAGCCGATCGAGTCCTTCGCCATCACCTTCTCCGACCTCGCTGCCGGCAACTCCGCCACGCTCAACCTCTGGTGGGAAAATGTTCGCGTGCCCGTCAAGCTCGAGGTCGACGTCCTCGGCACCTTGGTCCCGAAACTCGACGCCCTCATGGCCTCAGCCGAGCCCAAGAAGCCATATTTCTCCGCGGCCATGTTCTATTATGAGAACAACCTCGACCTCAAGAAGGCCGCCGCCTGGATGGACGCCGCCATCGCCGAGCGCCCGAACCAGATGTGGATGATTTACCGGAAGGGTCTCATTCTCGAGAAAATGGGCGACAAGGCCGGTGCCCTCGCCGCCGCGCAACAGTCGCTGGAGCTCGTCAAGACCGACACCCAGGCCCCCGCTTCCCTGAAAGAGGAATATACGCGCCTGAACAACGCGCTCATCGCCCGCCTCAAGTAAGGCGCTGAAGCAGTTCGAAACCTTGCCGCAGGGGCGCCGTCTCACCGTCGGCGTCCCTGCCCGTTTTCTTCCACCCCTCCACGGAGATTACCATGAAGCTCATCCGCCCCACCTACGTCCTGCTCGCCGCCCTCGTCGGCACCGCCAGTGTCAGCGCCCAAACGGCACCCGCCCCGGCCACGCCAGCCGCTCCCGCCACCGCGCCGGCGCCGCGCGCTCGAACCAGCCCGCACGACACCATCAGCGCGCGCATTGACGGCAATCGCGTCACCCTTGTTTACGGCCGTCCCTACTCCAAGGATCCCAAGACCGGCGAAATCCGCAAAGTCTGGGGCGCACTCGTCCCGGCCGGCAAACCGTGGCGCACCGGTTCCGATGAGGCCACGCTCCTCATCACCCAGCAACCGCTCGACCTCGGCGGCACCGCGCTGCCCGCCGGTGCCTACACGCTCTACACCCTGCTCGCCGAGGACGGCTCCGCCCAACTCCTCATCAACAAGAAGCTCGGCCAGTGGGGCGCCGATCCCTACGACGCCACGCAGGAATTTGCCAGGATCCCGCTCACCAAGGAATCACTCGATACGCAGATCGACCAGTTCACGATGGCCTTTGAGCGCAACCCGGCGGGCGGCGGCTTTCTCCGCCTGAAGTGGGAAAACACGCAATTCTCCGTGCCGTTCACGGTTAAAAAGTAATTCCCAAAGGTGGAACGCGGCCTCCGGACGCGTTTCGGGCGCGGGAGGATACCCGCACCATCAAAAATTTAATGACGATAAGGATATTGTTTAGAACTCATTTCAAAGCGCCTCCCTCTTGTAGGGCCGGTGCTTGTCGCCGGACCGGCTTGCGGTCCCTGAACGGCCTGCCGGCAAGCGGCAGCCCTACTGCTTTGCAACGACGCCTTGGATCTTTGCTCGCCCTGCTGGGCTTCTGCGCCTCCCTGTCTTACGCCGCCGATTTGCCGGGCGACCGGCCCGGACAAACACCGGCCAGCCAGCAGGCCGGAACGGTGCCCCTCCCGCCTGCCAGCATTGCCCAGGAACTCCGCAGCTTCGGCACCCTGGGCACCGTGCTCCATGTCGGCGCGCATCCCGACGACGAGAACACCCAGCTCATCACCTACCTCTCACTGGGCCGCGGCTACCGCGCCGCTTATCTGTCGCTGACCCGCGGTGATGGCGGCCAGAACGAACTCGGCCGGGACTTCGACGAGAAACTTGGCGTCGCACGCACGCAGGAACTGCTCGCCGCCCGCCGCTTTGATCACGGCCGGCAATTCTTCACCCGCGCCATCGACTTCGGCTACTCCAAGACTCCCGAGGAGACGCTGCGCTTCTGGGACCGCACTGCCGTGCTCGGTGATGTCGTTCGCATCTACCGCCAGTTCCGCCCCGATGTCGTTGTCACGCGTTTCCCCATCCCGCCCGGCAGCGGCGGCCACGGCCACCACACCGCCTCGGCGATGCTCGCCGTCGAGGCCTTTAAACTCGCTGGCGATCCCACCGCATATCCCGAGCAACTCAGGCAGGGTCTGACCGTCTGGCAGCCGAAACGCGTCGTCTGGAACGGATTTGGCGGCAACCGCGGCGGCGGCCTCACCGGCCCGACCGTGCAACTCGACATCGCCGGCACCGATCCGGTGACCGGCGAATCCTTCGGCACCATCGCCAACAAAAGCCGCGGCATGCACAAGACCCAGGGCCTCGGCGGCTTTTCCGGCCGCACCGCCGACGGCCCCAACGTGCAGACCTTCCTGCTGCTGGCGGGAGATTTGCCGGGCGACCCGGCCCGGACAAACACCGGGCTGGCAGCAGCCAGCAACGGTGCCCCGGACCTGATGGACGGCGTCGACATCACCTGGACACGCTACCCCGGCGGCGTGGAGATCGGCGAACTCGCCGCCGCGGCCCTGACCCAGTTTAAGACCGACGATCCCTCGGCCAGCATCCCTGCTCTGCTCGCGATCCGAACCAAGCTCGCCGCCCTGCCGACCGACCCGCTCATTTCCGACAAGCGCGCCCAGTTCGACCGCATTCTCCAAGCCTGCCTCGGCTTGAAGATCGAAACCACCATCGGCCACGCCGAAGTCGTGCCCGGTGAGCCGCTCCAGCTGGCCTTAACCCATGCCGTGACGGCGAAGAATGCCGACGTGCGCTACGTGGAGTCGCGCAGTCCGGTGCTGAAACTATTCCCGGGCAAAGCCGGCGAACTCACGGGCGTCCTGCCCCTGACCACTCCGCTCACCCAGCCTTACTGGCTGCGTGCCGACGGCGCCGCAGGTATTTCCCGCGTGGACGACCCGGCGATGATCGGCCGGCCGGAAAATCCGCCCGCTATTCCGCTCGAGCACGTCTTCACGATAGACGGCCAGACGATCATCATTGCCGATGAACCGGTGCAGTTCGTCCACGCCCCGGTCGGCGAACAAGCTCGGCTTCGGGTGAAGGTCATCCCGCCCGTTTCGCTCGCGCTGAACTCCGAGATTTTTATCGTCCCGCCCGGCGCCACCAAGGCCGTCACCGTTGAGGTCACGACCGCGCGTGCCGGCACCGCCGGCACCCTGCGCCTCGAGACGCCCGCCGGCTGGTCGATCGCGCCCGGCACGCAAAACTTCCGCTTGGCCAATGTCGGCGACCAGACACGCGTCACCTTCAACGTAACCGCGGCGGCCCAACCTTCCTCCGGCCGGCTCGTCGCCGTCGCCGAGATCGACGGCCAGCGCTACTCCAACCAGCGCTACGAGGTCCGCTACGATCATCTGCCCGTGCAACTCCTCCAACCGCCGGCCCGCGCGCGCCTCGCGAGTTTCGAACTCGCGACCCGCGGCCGGACCATCGGCTATCTGCCCGGCGCGGGCGACTACGTGGCCGAGTGTCTCGAGCAGATGGGTTATGTCGTCCAACGACTCACGGGGGCTGACCTGACGCCAGAAAAGCTCAGGAGTCTCGACGCCGTCGTCATCGGCGTGCGCGCCTTCAATGAGCGCACCGACCTGAAGTCCGCCTTCCCGGGCCTGCTCGCCTGGGTCGAGGCCGGCGGCACCGTCATCGCACAATACAACCGGCCGAACGGCCTGCTCGCAGAAAACCTCGGGCCCTATTCCCTTTCCATCGCGGGCCCGGCGCCGGCGCTGCGCGTCACCGATGAGACCGCACCCGTCACCTTCCTCACCGCCGACCACCCGGCGCTTAACACCCCGAATAGGATCGGCCCGGCCGACTTCGACGGCTGGGTGCAGGAACGCGGCGCCTACTTCCCGAGCAAGTGGGACGAAACGAACTACACCGCCCTCCTCGGCATGAGCGACCCGGGCGAGGCTCCGCTCAAAAGCAGCATCCTCATCGCGAAGCATGGCCAGGGTCATTATGTTTATACCGGTGTCGCTTTCTTCCGGCAGCTGCCGGCCGGCGTGCCGGGGGCCTACCGGCTCTTTGCCAATCTGGTTTCGTTGGGAAAGTGATCCTAAACGACCAAACGGTTTAACCACTAATCCACACTAATGGACACTAATCACCGGATGAATCGGATGGATCTCATTAGTGCCCGGTTAGTGTGCATTAGTGGTGCCAAACTCTTCCGATGAAAGACGAACCGGCAAATGACGACGCCCCCGGCGTGCCCGGCTTTCGCACCTGGCGCGGGGTTTATCTTTTCGTCTTCGGCTGTTTTGTCGTGGTCGTCATCGCGCTGACCTGGTTCGCGCACGTCTTCGCATGAACGCCTTCGACTGGTTCGTGCTCCTCAGCACCATGGTCGGCATCGCCGCCTATGGCACGTGGCGCACGCGGCATACCGACAACCTCAACACCTACCTGAAGGGCAATCACTCGACCAAATGGGGCACCATCGGTCTCTCGGTGATGGCCACTCAGGCGAGCACGATCACCTACCTCTCACTGCCGGGCCAGGCCTATGAGAACGGCATCGCCTTCATCCAGAATTATTTCGGCCTGCCACTCGCCCTGATCCTGGTGTGCGCGGTCTTCCTGCCCATCTACCGCAAGCTCGGCGTCTACACCGCGTATGAATATCTCGGCCATCGCTTCGACCGGAAAACCCGCCTGCTGGGTGCCGGTCTGTTTCTCCTCCAACGCGGCCTGCAGAGCGGTATCACGATCTATGCGCCGGCCATCATCCTCTCGACGGTCTTCGGCTGGCGGCTCGACCTGACCATCATCTTCACCGGGCTGCTCGCCATCATCTACACGGTCACCGGCGGGAGCGCGGCCGTGAACCTCACCCAGAAGTGGCAGATGGCGGTGATCTTCGGCGGCATGGTCACCGCATTTGTGGTTCTGCTCGCCAAGCTCCCGGACGGTGCCACCCGTATCGCCGGTGCCATGGGCAAGCTGCAGGCCGTGGACTATACACCCGACCTGAAACTGCGTTACACCTTCTGGAGCGGCCTGCTCGGCGGATTCTTTCTGTCCCTCTCGTATTTCGGCACTGACCAGTCGCAGGTGCAGCGCTACATCGGCGGCGCCGGGCTCCGGGAGGGCCGGCTGGGGCTGATGTTCAACGCCCTCTTCAAGATCCCGATGCAATTCTTCATCGTGATCCTCGGTGCGCTGCTCTTTGTTTTCTACCAGTTCCAGCCGGACACCCCGGTGATCTTCAACCAGACCGCCTGGCAGCGACAGGTGTCGGGCCCGGCCGGCGCGGATTTCCGCGCGCTCGAGGTGAAACATGCCGCGCTGCACGCTGACAAACAGGCCAAGATCCATGCCTGGGCGGCCGTGCATGACGGAAATGATGCCGTCGCCGAGAGCGCGGCTCGCACCGCGCTGGTGGCGGCGCAACGGGCATCTGACGCGTTGCGCAAACAAGCGCGCGACGCCCTGTATGCCGCCGCCCCGGAGGCGAAGAAGACCCGGGACTCCGATTACGTTTTCATCACCTTCATCCTCACGCAGCTGCCCCATGGCGCCATCGGCCTGCTGGTCGCGGTGATGTTTGCCTCGGCGCTCTCGTCCAAGGCCGGCGAACTCAACGCCCTCGGCACCACCAGCACGATCGACCTGTGGCGGCACTTCCGGCCGCTGGCCGCGCATGATGAGGCGCGGAATGTCCGCAACGCGAAATGGTTCACCGCATTCTGGGGATTCTTCGCCATCAGCTTCGCGCTCTTCGTCAGCTTCGCCGAGAACCTGATCGAGGCGCTCAACATCGTGGCCTCCATCTTCTACCCCGCCCTGCTCGGCGTCTTCGTCGTGGCTTTCTTTTTCAAGAAGGTGGGCGGTTCGGCGGTCTTCTGGGCCGCGCTTGCCGCGCAGGCCGCCGTGCTGGCGATCTTCTTCGCCGGCAAGGTCTGGCCGGCCCGCGAGATCGGCTATCTCTGGCTCAATCCCATCGGCTGCGCGGCGTGCGTCGGCTTCAGCCTGCTCTTCCAAGCTTTTCTGCCCGCGAATCACGCGAATGAACGCAAATAGATTAAAGCCCCTTCATTCTGAGCTTAGCGAAGAATCCAGCAGGACGACCGCCGGCGCATGCAATTTTGGATTCTTCACTACGTTCAGAATGACCGCATAAGGTTAGTCACTTTCACTTTGGCCTCTTCCCCCGTCATCTGTTTCGGCCAGCAGCCCTGCGGGTTCTTCCCGCGGCGCTTCCTTGCCGCCAAGTTTGTGACCGCCCGCCGCCTCCAGGCGGAGATCGGCGGCGAGATCGTGTTCTTTCTCCACGACAGCGACCACGACTGCCGCGAGACCCAGACTACCCTGCGCCACCGCAAGACCGGTGAGCCGCAGGCCTTCAACTTCACCTTCGTCAACAAGGTCCAGCGGAAGTTCTCCCCGCTCTTCCTCAAGCGCATCCCCGCCGACTGGCCGGCCAACACGGCCCGCCAGCTGCCCAACTTCGTCGAGCCGCGCTGGAGTGAGGCCTTCAAGCAAATCACCGCGACCAACACCGCTGACTTCTGTCTCGAGATGTATCGCCGCATGGGCCTGCTCGACGGAATCCGGGTCGTTCGCTCGGGCGACCCCGCCGTTCGCCTTGCGGCCTGCGACATCACCGACTTTTTCGTGGACGTGCCCTATGAGGGGGAGACCGTCCGCGCCCGGTCCATAAACGGCACGCTCAAGCTCCACGAAGGCGGTGACCGCTACATCGATTTGCCGAAGGTTGATTATCGTAAGGAACAGGTCAGCCCGACGCGGGATAGCCGGTTGCGTTGGATGCAATCCGTGCTTCACTGCACCCACTATGTCTGCGGCGCCGGCGAACAGGCCTACCTCAACCCCGCCGAAGCCCCCGAAATCACCTTCGTCCCCCGCGACCCGATCGACCGTTCCGATGAAGCCTACACCGACGCCTGACCCCCGCGGAAATGTGTAACGTATTATATTACACATTTCCTAAAGACTGACGCCCCATGCCCACACCCAAAGAACTGCCGCCGCTCCTCGCTTTCGGGGCTCACCCTGACGACCTTGAGTTCGGCGCCGGCGGCATCATTGCACGGGAGACGCGCGCGGGGCGCCGGGTTCACTTCGTCGTCTGCTCCCGCGGGGAAGCCGGCACCAACGGCACGCCGGCGATCCGCACCCGCGAGGCCAAGGCCGCCGCGAAGATCCTCGGGGCCACGGTTGAATTCCCCGAGCTCGACGGTGACGCCCGCCTCGAATTGAAGGCGGCACATGCGCGGTTGCTCGCCGGCATCATTCGCCGCGTGCGACCGGGCGTCGTGCTCGCCCCCACCCCGGAACCGAACCAGCACCCCGATCACTGGCGGCTCGGCCAGCTGGTGCGCGACGCCACGCGGCTCTCCCGTTACGGCGGCATGGCGGAGCTCAAGGCCAGGCCCGCGCATGCCATTGGCCAGTTGTTTTTCTACGCACTCAGTCCCGGCAGCGAACCGGTTGGCGGCCAACCCATCCTGATTGACATCTCCGCACCCGGGATTGTCGCCACGTGGACCCAGGCGATGGAGGCTCATGCCTCGCAGCTGAAGACGCGCAACTACGTCGAATTGCAGCTGGCCCGCGCCCGCGTGCTCGGCCTTGACGCCGGCGTGGCCCACGCCCAAGCCCTCTGGCCGAACGACCCGCTGGTCTTCGATTCTCTCGCTCCCTTGGCCCGCGGCGCCCGCCGTTTCTGAGCATGACTTCCTTTCGAACCCAATCGGATGAAACGCGGAGGCCGCGGGGATCGCCAAAAGTTCAATTGTTCGATTCCTCCGCGATCTTCGCGACCTCCGCGTTAAAAATTCAGTTTTGTTTTCATGCCTGACCATCCCCTCAAGATCGGCATCACCTGCTATCCGTCCGTTGGCGGCAGCGGCATCCTCGCGTCGGAGCTGGGCGAGGAGCTGGCCAGGCGCGGCCATGAGATCCACTTCATCAGCTACGAGCCGCCGTTCCGGATGCCGACCGCCCCGAACGTGTTTTTTCATCCCGTGGTGGTCAGCAGTTACGACCTGTTCAAATATCCCGACTACACCCTTCCGCTCTCGGTAAAAATGGCCGAGGTCAGCCGCGACCACGGACTCGACGTGCTGCATGTCCACTACGCCGTGCCCCATGCCACCGCCGCCATCCTCGCCCGCGCCATGCTGCACGAGGAGCACCGCCTGCGCATCATCACCACGCTGCACGGCACCGACACCACGCTGCTCGGCCGCGATCCCGGTTACGGCCCCGCCATCCGGCATGCGCTGGAGCATTCCGACGCCATCACCACCGTTTCGGAATTCATGCGCGGTGAGACCGTCCGCCTGCTCGGCGTGCAGCGCCCCATCGAGGTCATCCCTAATTTCTTCGAGCCGCACGCCACCACCCACTGCCGCGACGAGATGCGCCGTGAACTTGGCCTGGCCGACGGCGAGGCCATGCTGCTGCATCTCTCGAACCTGCGTCCACTCAAGCGCACCGACCTGTTGCTCGACACGATCGTCCGGCTTAAACCCAGACTCCCCTTCAAGCTCGTCGTCCTCGCCGGCGGCGACCCGGCTCCGCTCCTGGCCGAGGCCCGTCGGCTCGGCGTGGCCGACCGCCTTATCATCCGCGAGAAGGTCACTGACATCGAATGCTACCTGCAGGCCGCCGACCTCGGGCTGTTCACCTCCGAGGTGGAGAGTTTCTGCCTCAGCATCCTCGAGCTCATGAGCGTCGGTTGCCCGAGTGCCGCGTTCGCGGTCGGTGGCATTCCTGAGGTCACCTTGAATGGCGAAACCGGCCTGCTCGCGCCGCTCGGCGACACCGCCGCGCTGGCCGCCGGCATCGAATCCCTGCTCCGCGATCCGGCCCGCCGCGCCCAGCTTGGGCGTGCCGCGCAACAGCGCGCCCGGGCCCATTTCTCCGCCGCCGCTGTCGTCCCCCGTTACGAAGCGCTCTATCGGCAGGTGTGCGGAATTTAGTCGAACGGGGGTGCCGGTTCAGCCAGTCTCCCGGCATGGAGTCCGACGACCCGCCACGGAAAAACTACGGCTTCAAGGACCGGGAATTCAAACGCGATAATCCCACCGGACCGGCGGCGGCTCCGCTGCCCACCGCCAAGGAACTGGCGAAAATGGCCGGACCGGTGACCCCCTCGCCGAAGGGCGCGACCGGTCCGAAGGCCGGCGACCCCAACGACGTTTACAATGCGCTCCTGAAAAACCGCGCGATTGAACAGGCCCATGGCCTCGACCAGATCGAGATCCGCAAGATCAAGCGCCGTAAAATGCGCGACTATTGCATAATCATGCTACCCTCCCAAGCCCTGCTCGGCGCCATCACCTTTCTCGGCCGGGGCAATCCCATCGTGTTCGTTTGCGGGTTGGCCGGCATGGTGATGATGGGCATTACCATCACCTGGATCATGTGGCAGATAATGGACAGGTATTAGGCCATTTGCCGGATGGATCAACCGGGCCTTCTCCCCGAGGGATACATTGCTATTCCCGCGAAGCCGCGTAATGTCGGAAGATGGACTCCGCTCAAACCATCACTCCCCTCCTCTCCGCCCAACGCTGCTGGGTCCAGGGCCGGCGCATTTATCTGGAGATTAATGCCCGTCGTTCTGTCAGCTTTCCGGCCAGCAAATACGACGTGCTCGCCAACGCTTCACAGTCCGAGCTGGAGAAAATCCAGCTGCATAACGCCGGTCGCACGATCCAATGGGAATCGCTCGACGAGGAAATCTCCGTGGATGACGTGGCGAACAACCGCTTCTTTCACACGGCCAAAGCGGTCGCGGTTTAAACCGCGCCGGGGCCCTTGAGTTTTTCCGCCTGCTTTTTTTCGGCCAGGCGCTTTTGCCGCAGCCGGAGCAGCGCCAGCGCGCCAAGCCCACCAAGGAAATAAGTGCTGGGAGCCCCACCCCCACCGCCCCCACCGGATGACGTGGCGGGAGCCGGCGCCGGAGTTGACGGCGTGCTGGGAGTAGCCGGCGTGCTCGTGGTGGCGGGAAAGAGGCCCAGGCTGGGCCGGCCGCCGAAGCGACTGCTGAAGGCCGGCAGGACATAGTCCATGTTGCTGCTGCTGACGCCGAACCACGAGAGCAGGTCGCGGGCGTATTCGTCCACGGAGATCCCGGGGATCAGCCGGCCCTGGCCGGTGTCGATCTGCGCAAGGTTGCGGAAATCCGGATAGTGGCCGGCGGCCGCGTCGCCGTAAACCTTGCCACCCCCCACCGCGCCACCCATGACCAGATGGTTGCCGCCCCACGCGTGGTCGGAGCCGTTGCCATTCGACCTGAGGGTGCGGCCAAAATCCGAAGCCGTGAAGAGCGTGACCCGGTCGGCGAGGCCGATCTCCGTGAGGGCGGAAGAGAACATCCCGATCGCCTGGCTCACGGTCCGGAGCATCGTTTGCTGGCTGGAGAGCACCTCATCGTGGTGATCCCAGCCCCCGAGCTGCACAAAGAAGATCTGCCGCTGCGCGCCGAGCCGGCTGCGCGCCGAGATGACCCTCGCAATCATGGCCAGGTTCGAGGCGAGGGTATTGCCCGCGGGCACCGCGGTGCCCAGGGTGACCCCATTGAGCGCCGCCGAAAATTCGTAATAGGAATCCACCGCGTCGCGCGTGCTCTGCGCATAGGTCTGCTCGAAGAGATTGCGGTAATTCTGATCCATGACGCTGTCCACGCCCTTGGTGCGCTGCGCCGTGAGATTGTTGACGGCGGTCGGACTGTAGCCGGTCAGGGCGGTGGCGCCACCGGAACTGACGCTGTAGGTGAAAGCGTCCCGTCCCGTGAGAAACACGTTCTGGCCGGACAGCGAAATGTTCATTGATACCAGGCTCGGGCTGTTGAGCGAATTGATGATGTCCGCCGCCCGCCCACCCCAGCCGACCGCCGTGCGCTGGTCGGGCATGCAGGTCTGCCACTGCTTGATCTGGTCGGCATGCGAGTAGAGCGAGAGCGGCAGGGAACGGCCCGCCCTGTAGTCGGCGAGGCTCATCGGGCGGACCAATGACCCGACATTCGACACAAAGGCGAGGCGGCCCTGGCCAAACAGATCACGGACTTCCGTCATGGACGGGTGGATGCCCAGCGTCCGGCCGCCGAGGTTGCCCGGGGTGATCTGCAACAGCGTGTCCTTCGCGAGGGCCAGGTTGCCACGCACCTGGGCATAGGCCTCGTATTCGCCGGAAGTCGTTGGCACGAGCATGTTGAACGAATCATTGCCACCGGAGAGAAAGAGGCACACCAGCGCCTTGTAGTCGCCGCCGGTGGTCTGCGCCGCCAGCGAGTTGGCGAGACGCAGGGTGAGCAGAGTCGAGAAGAGCGACGTGGTGCTGATGGCCGCGCAGCTGGCCTGGCCGATAAACTGGCGGCGGCTGATGGGCTGGTCCTGCGGGGCGGATGACATGGAGAAGAGGGCTATTTCAGGACGGCGAAATCCGGGGATACAGTGATGAGATAGACGGCGATCCGCGCCTTGGTCAGGGCAAGCGTGCTGCCGGTGGGCACCATCGCGGTGGTGACGGCGTTGACAGCGGTGATAACGTGCGTGCGGGTGGCACTGCTGAGGGTGCCGTGGGTGAGCAGGAGGTCGATATTGTCCACCAGTGCGCCCGCGTTGTCGGACAAGGCTGCCTGGGGGGCGAGGTCCAGGGTGAAATTGCCGGTATTCGTGTGGATGAGATTATAGAGCGAGTTGGGCGTCGCGATGCCGAAGACCGAGTTCAGGATCTGAAACTCGGGCCCGACCAGGCCGGCCGCGCTCAGTGCGCCCGGTGGCTCGTAGTCCGGCAGATAGAAATTGAATACCGACGGCGCCGACATGGGAAACTGGCCCAGGGTCGTCTCCGTCACCGCGGAGGAGAAGTCATATGGCAGCAACGTCCCGCTCACATTAAAGCGGAAGGCGCGCAGCAGGTGGGTCACGCGGACGAATGGCTCGCGGAGCTTGCCGTGCTCCGGGTCGAGGACAAAGGCCAGGTTGCGCGCCTCCTGGTCGAGGAGGATGGCCTTGATGACCGCCGCGAGGTCGCCGCGCTGGCCCCGGCCGTTGTTGGCAAACGCGCCGGCAACCCGCGCCACATAACCATCCGACGGATTCGATGTGACGAGACGCTGGATGAGTTGCCGGCTGATGAAGGGTCCGGTGTTGGGGTGTTCGACCAGATTGTCGATCACATCATTGATGTCCTGCAGGCCCGACTGGCCGGCGGGCAGGCTGGATTTGCGTGCCCCGGGGTAACCGAGCAGATTCTTGGCGCCGGTGTCGTGCTGGCCCTCCCACATGCGCATCGGCGCGGTGTAGTTTTGGGCGGCGGAGGGAAAGTCGGCGCGGCCGGTGCCGGTGCCGGTGTTATTGGTGTTCTCGTCAGTCAACCCGGTGAAGACCCGCGCTAACTCGGTGATCTGATCGTTGTTATAGGCGTCCAGCGGCCGGCCCGTGCCGTCCGTCTGGTAGGTGCCGTTGGAATTCAACCGGTAGAGCCCGATGGTCAGCAGCTGCATCACTTCGCGGGCGTAATTCTCATCGGGCCGCGTGCCCGTGGTCGGGTTGGCCTTGCGATTCTTATAGTGGCTGAGGAAGCGACCCATCATCGGATGCAGCGTCACATCATAGAGCAGCTGCCGGAATGTGCCGAAGCTGTCGCGCACCAGCATGTCGTAGTAACTGCTTGAGCCCTCCTCGGCGTTGCTGATGGCGGAGATGTTGTCCGAGATCACGAAGATCTGGCTCAAAGCATAGGCGACCCGCTGCCGGAGCTGATCGCTGCCGGAGATCATCACCTGATTGCGAGCGCGCCGGTTGTGGGAATTCGTGATCGTCGTGATCTGGCCGGAACTCTTGGCCGCCACGGCCAGGGGCGCCGCGAGCGTGGCGGGCTTGGCGACCTCGCGATCAATCCAGGCGTTGTAATCGTTGCCCAGCCCGCTCAGCTCGGCGATGGAATCAGTCGTCGGTCCGAAGGTGGCCTGGGCCAAAAAGCGCGAGGCGTGTTCGTCGGGGCTGAGGTTCGTGTCCGGCTGGACGGTCTGGCCGGACAGCGCTCCGGCCCACAAGGCCATGGGCAGAACCAGCCGGATGAGCCAGGCCGCCCTCATGGCGAGGTCGCAGGTTTGTCCCCCGCGGTCGATAACGCCGGCCACCGGATCGCGCGCCGCCGCCGGGTCTCCTCCAGGAGTTTGCGCGCCTCGGGCGGCAGCTCGCGCATGAAGTCGGGCATGTGGGGCGCTTCGCTTTCTGATACCCGCTCGGCGGGGCCCAGCAGCTTGAGCGGGACGTTGTCTCCGAGCAGCGCCACCCGGAATTGTTTCAGCGGCAGGACCAGCAGCCGGCCGCCTTGCACCACGGATACCCGGCCAGTCACTTCGTCATAGCTCCGGACCAGCAGCCCGGCCGCCTCATCCCCAACCGGGATCCAATAAGATGCCTTCGCCGCGGACTGATAGAGATTCACCAGACAGATGTTTCCTTCCTGCACGACGCCCCGGAACTCGACCCCGGTATTGGCCTGGGTGGCCGCGGTTACCGACGGTCCAAAAGGCGAAGCGCCGAGAATTGTTTGCCAGTCCGTCGCGCGGCCCTGGAGCACGCCTCCGGTCCAGAGCATCGCCCCGAAAAGGAGTGGTGCCGGGCGTAGCAGGCCATGGTTGAAGCTCATGCGGAACGACGGGGTGACGGCCTCCATCAATAGAAAAGCTCGGCGCATTGCGAGCCGATTCACGCGGCGGTTTGCCGTCGGGGCGGTATTTACGCGGGATAAATACCGGTGCGCCGCTCGACCGCCCAACGGTAAAGCTCCACGTATTGCGCGGCGCTCTGCCGCCACGAAAAATCCTGCGCCATCGCCCGCTGCTGCAGGCCGGCGAATTCCTGCGGCCGGTCGTAATAGGTCGCGCACGCCCAGCCTAGCGTGTCGCTTAGCGCCCCCGCCGTGAGGGCGTGGAACACAAAGCCTGTGCCGCGCGGCTGCCCTTCCTCAAAGTTCTGGACCGTATCCACCAGCCCGCCGGTCGCGTGCACAATCGGGAGCGTCCCGTAACGCATGGCATACATCTGGGTCAATCCGCACGGCTCCGACCGGCTGGGCATGACGAAAAAATCGCTGCCACCCTGGATCATCCGTGCCAGCCTGCCGTCGAAGGCGATCTGCACGCCGCACCGGCCGCGGTAGGCCTGCGCCGCCCACTGAAAGGTGTTTTCCATGCGCACGTCGCCGTTGCCAAGCACCACGAGCTGGATGTCCATCCGCTCCATGACCGCGGGCAGCGCCTCGGCGAGCAGGTCCAGGCCCTTTTGAGAGGCGAGCCGCGACACCACGCCGAACAGCGGGATGTTGGGATTCTCCTCGAGGTGGAAATGCCGCTGCAGCCCCGCCTTGCAGAGCGCCTTGCCCTTGAGGTCCGCCGCCGAGTAGTTCGCCGGCAGTGCGCGGTCGCGCGCCGGATCCCAGGACTCGTCGTCGATCCCGTTGATGATGCCCACGAGGTCGCCGGCGCGGAAGCGCAACGCCGCGTCGAGTCCGAAGCCGCCGTCGGGCGTCACGATCTCCTTCGCATAGGTCGGGCTCACGGTCGTGAGTTTCGTCGAATGGTAGAGCCCCGTCTTCACCAGGTTGACCATGCCGCCGGCCTCAAGGCCATCGCGCGCGAACTCGCCCGCTGGCAGGCGCGCGAACCCGATCACGCGGGACGGTGAGTAACCCTGGTGTTCCAGATTGTGGATCGTGAAGATCGTGGCCGCGTGCCCGAGCGGCGTGTCGCGCAGCGTCGTGTTGAGCATCATCGGCAGCAGGCCGGTCGTCCAATCGTGGCCATGCACGACGTCGGGGATCCAGTTGAGCTGCTCGCAGAGCGCGAGCGCCCCGCGGCAGAGGAAGGCGAAGCGCAGGTCGTTGTCCTTGTGCGCACCCCACGGGCCCGTGTAAACCTCCGGTCGCGCAAAGTGGTCGTCGTTCTCGAGAAAATACGCCGGCACCCGCGTATCCGGCAGCACCGTTTCCCAGGTGCGTGCCCATTGCGTCGCCGGGCCGACATCCACGCCGCGTGGCGCGTCCCGGGCCCGCCACTCGCCGATCCGCTTCACCGAACCGTAGGCTGGGCAGACGATCCGCACATCGTGGCCGAGTTTGGCCAGTTCCTTGGGCAGCGCCCCCACCATGTCGGCGAGGCCACCGACCTTGACGAAGGGCTCGACCTCGGGGCTGACGAAGAGAATTTTCAGCGCGCGCACAAGACCACGAAACCGGAAGCTCCCGGGGCTGCCGAGCCCAAATTGCGCATCACCCGCGGCTTCGCATTTGCGAAACGCCCGGAACTGGGAAAACTCCGCGCATGACCCAACGCATCTGGTTCATCACCGGCGTGTCGAGCGGCTTGGGCCGCTCGCTCGCGGAGGCCGTAGCCGCCCGGGGTGACATCGCCGTCGGCACGCTCCGGCAGGACACCCAGCTCGCCGATTACAATGCCCTCGCCCCCGGCCGCACCGTGGGGGTCAAGCTCGACATCAACGACCACGCCCGGGTCGACGCCGTGGTGCAGCAGGTCATTGGCCAGTTTGGCCGGATCGACGTGCTGGTGAACAACGCCGGCTACGGCATCCTCGGCGCCGTGGAGGAAGTCAGTGACCCTGAAGCCCGCGCCCAGCTGGAAACGAATTTCTTCGGCGCCCTCGCTGTCACCCGGGCTGTGCTGCCGCACCTGCGCCGCCAAAAATCCGGACACCTCCTGCAGATATCCTCCATCGCCGGCTTCACCGGCACCCCGGGACTGGGCATTTACAACGCCAGCAAGTTCGCCCTCGAAGGCTTCAGCGAAGCCCTCGCCAAGGAAGTGGCCCCGTTCGGCATCCGTGTCACTCTCGTCGAGCCGGGCCCGTTCCGCACCAAGTGGGCGGGCGAATCCATCAAGCGCGCCGCCACGGTCATCCCTGACTACTCTGCGACTCCCGCCGGGATCACCATCGCCCGCATCGAAAGCTATGGCGCGAAAGGCACCCAGCCCGGCGATCCCGACCTGGCGGCCGCGGCGATGATCAAGGTCGTCGATTCGCCCAATCCGCCGTTGCGGCTCCTGCTCGGGGCCCTCGCGATTGCCGGTTTCCGCGCCAAGCTCGACTCCGCCCGCCAGGAGCTGGAGATCTGGGAAATCGTGGGGCGGGCCACCGACGCGCCGCCCAAGACCTGAAGGTTTCCGCTTAGCGTTTCGCGACGGGGTAGCTCCCCAGCCACTTCACCAGCGGGCATTTTTTGCTCAGCTCCTTGAGGGCCGCCTGCATCGCCGGGTCCTCGTAGTGGCCCGTGACATCGAGGAAGAAAATGTAGTCCCACGGCCGCAGCCGGCTCGGCCGCGACTCGATGCGCGTGAGGTTGAGCTTGCGGCGGTTGAATGGCTGCAGCGCGTGCAACAGGGCACCTGGCTCGTGGTGGAGCGAGACGAGCAAACTCGTCTTGTCGTGATCGCTGCCGGCCGAGCCCGAGGCCTCGCGGCCGAGGAAGACGAAGCGTGAGGTGTTGTTCTTCAGGTCCTGGATGTGCGTCGCGGCCACCGGCACTCCGTAGCGCTCGCCGGCGATGCGCGGCGCGATGGCGGCGGCGCCTTTCTCCTTGGCGGCGATCTGCACGCCGAGTGCGGTGCTGTCCACATCCACCAGCTGGGCGTGGGGCAGGTTGCGCTGCAGCCACCGGCGGCACTGGGCCAGCGCCTGGTCCTTCGAATAGATTTTTTTGATCTTCGCCAGCGGCTCGTGCGACAGCAGCGTGTGCTCAATCTCCTGGTGGATCTCGGCAACGATCTTCAACGGCGTTTCGACAAACAGGTCGAGCGAGTCGCGCACGGAGCCCTCGGTGGAGTTCTCCACGGGCACGACGCCGTAGTCGGCCTCGCCTTTCTCGACCGCCGTGAAGATGTCGGCGATGGTCGCCATCGGCCGGTAGTCCACGCTCGAACCAAACTTGCGCAGCGCGGCGGCGTGTGTGTTGGTGGCTTCCGGCCCGAGGTAGGCGATGCAAAGCGGTTTTTCGAGCGCGAGTGCCGCCGACATGATCTCGCGGTAAATCGCCTGGAGCGCGGCCGGCTTGAGCGGACCCTTGTTCGCGGCCTGGACGCGCCGCAGCACGTCCGCCTCGCGCTCGGCGACGTAGATGCGCGTTTTGGCGCCGCGTTTCAGCTCACCGATTTTCTGCGCACACTTCAAGCGGGTGTTGAGGAGCTTGACGGCCTTCTGGTCGAGGGCGTCGATCTCAGCGCGGATTTTGGCGAGTTGCTTTTTCATGACACGACAGCGGGCTTGGTGTAGGAGCTTGTTTACAAGCGATGCAGGATGTTGTTCGGTGGCGCGAGCGGTGAATCGCCTGCAAGCAGGCTCCTACATGGACCTTCAGACGGAACGGCGGAGAGCATGGAGGGCCTTGGCCCGGATAATCAACTCCGCAAGCACCGCGGGGGTGACGGCCTGCTTCGGATCGTCGCCCAGCCCGTGGTTCGGACTGACGTGAGCCTCGATACAGAGGCCGTCGGCGCCATAGGCCACGGCGGCAAGCGCACAAGCCGGCACATAGACGGCCTTGCCGACCGAGTGCGACGGATCGATGACCACCGGCGCCCAAGTGCGTTCCTTGAGCAACGGGGTGATGGACTCGTCGGGGTGGTTGCGGTAGCCGTCCAGCCCCGGCTGCGTGCCACGCGGACAAAGGATGACGTTCGGATTGCCGAAGTTCACGATGTATTCGGCGGCCGAGATGAACTCGTTGAGCGTGCCGGTGTGCATGCCGCGCTTGAGCAACACCGCGGTCGGCTTGCCCGCGATGGCGGCGCCGACCTGACGGAGCAGCGAGTAGTTGAGGGCATTGCGGGCGCCGATCTGCAGGATCTGGACCCCGGCGGCCAGGGCCAGCCGGAGCTGCTCCTCGTCCATCACCTCGGTGTCCACCGGCAGGCCGGTGCGGCGCGAACCCTCCATCAGGATGTCGAGAGAGCGGTTGTCCCCTTGGAACGCGTAGGGATTTGTGCGTGGTTTCCACACGCCACCGCGCAGGGCATGGGCACCGGCTTCCTTCACCGCCTGCGCCGTCTCATAGAAGAGATTAGGACTCTTCGGATCGATGGTGCAGTGCCCGGCCATGATCAGAAGCTCATCGCCGAGCGTCACCCCCCCGACCTTCACCCGGTGGCGGGCGAGGTCGGACTTGATGTCCATCAGCTTGTGCGGCGACTGGATGGTGTCGACGCGGTCGACAAACGGCAGGCCCTCAAGCCGGCTGATCATCAGCTCGTGACGCTCGTCGCCGACGATCGCGTAGATTGTGCGGAGGTCCCCGACGATCGGCTGGATGCGGCAGCCGAACTCACCGACGATCACGGTCAGCTGGGCGACTTCCTCGGTGGAGAGACGGTTGTTTTTTGGCAGGATCATATTGGCAGTGGGCTAAAACAAAAAAGCCGCCCGGGTTGGGCGGCTCCTTTGCAAATTGGTTCTGGGGGTCAGTCAGGGTTTGCGAATGGACAAGCCGCCGGCGGTCTGCGGGCTAAAGTAGCCCGCAAAGCCAAAATAAAAACAGGCGGCAGAGCGATTCATCGGGCGCCAGTGGTGACCAGGCTGCCGCCGGGTGTCAATCCTCCCGCCGTTTATGACTTGGCGACGTGCGCCCGCGCCGCCGTCAGCAGGTCGACCCATTCCGACGTCTGTCCGCATGCCAGCCGGGCCGCCGCCCGCGCACTCAGGGCGCCGACGATGTTGCCGGTGCCGCAGTAACCGCCCACGGCCCAGACCTTGTCGCGCACCTCCTCCAACACGGGCAGGCCATCCGTCGTGTAAGCCACGGAAGCCGCCCAGCGGTGCGTCACCGGCGCCCGCACTTTCAGATGCTCGCGCAGAAACTGATCGAGCAATCCCTGGATCAGTTCCGTCGGCCCGGCCGAGTGCGTCCATTCCGCCTCGCCGCCGTGATCGCGGAATCCGCCGAGCGCGATGCTCTGGTCGGGCAGCTGCTGCCAGTATTCGAAACCGTGCCGCCAGTAAACCGGCCGCGGGAAGCTCACCTCGGGCGCCGGCCCCGTCGCCAGCATCTGCAGTCGCGCCGTGCGCACGCGGGGACTGAGCTCGGGGAAAAACTGCTCCAGCCGGCCGTCCACCGCCACAATCACCGTCTCGCAAAAGATGGTGCCCTGGTCGGTCACCACCGAACCGGGCACAATTTTGCGCACCGGCGAGCCCTCGTAAAGCAGGGCGTCGCGCTGCCGCAGTTTCCGCGCGATGGCCCGCACCCGGCGCAGCGGCTGCATGACCCCGTCAGTCGGCAGCAAGATCCCCTCGCCTTCCGGGCCGGTGTAGGGGTCGGCCGCAAAGCCACAATAACGCAGTGCCGCCAGGTGCTTCTGGCAGTGCGCCCGTTCGGTTGCATCCGCCGCGATGCGCAATGAGCCCGTGAGCCGGACGATCTCCGGCATCTCCTCCGTCTGCCGCTGGATTTCGCGCGCCGTGTGCCGGTAGAGCGCGCTGGCCGTGGCCTCACCGAACTGCGCGACAGTCTCGTTGAAAAACTTGGCGAGCCCCGCGAGCACGAAGCCGCCATTGCGGCCGGCGGCGCCCG
>JBKJRX010000255.1:0-5841 GCA_046593155.1 Lacunisphaera sp. | reverse complement strand
CGCCATAGCGCGAAGCGCGACGGCGGGTCGTCTGCCGTCCGCCCTCCGTCGTCAGATGCCTGCCCTCCTTTTTGCGCCTTTTGCGCTTTTTGTGCCGGATGCCGCCCGTAGGGCACCCGCATCCGGCCCCCTCACGGGGCAGTCTCGCGACGATCCTGACCATCTCCGTGCTGCGCACTCCGTCGCGGCCAATCCTCAAACCGTGTTAGCCGCAAAAAGTCACAAAACTCGCAAAAACTGATCCGTGTCCGTCATCCGCCGCTTGCTGCGCAGCGCCACCCCTCCGCCGCTTTACGCCATCAGCCCGCCATGGCGCGAACGCTCAAGACTTCATCCTCCCGCAACTCTTCCAGCGCGCCGGCCGCCACCGCGATAACCGCCAGCGTGTGACCTTTGGCCCCCAGCACTTCGGCGGAGTAGCCCTCCTCGCCATCGGGAGCGACATGGTGCTCCACCGGCCGCACCAAGTCACCGCGCCGCAGCCGATGTTCCGGCAGGTCGCGCGCCAAGGCCAAGTCAGTATAGAGAGGGAATTTCATGGGCGGAGAATCTCGATGGGGATCAAGGTGACGAACTTTGTGACGCCTGACAAGTGCTCAGTCATCCAGATCGTTTTCACCCGCAGGCCCACTCCCAATGGGCCCCGCATCACCCCGGTAACCTCAAAGTAGCGGCCGAACTTGTTGTCGTTGACCTGAATCGCCTGGCATTCAGACCGAAGCCTTTCGAGTTCAACGATCAACGCGCCGGGATTGAGCATCGTGAACCCGCCACTTTCCAGAAAACCTGACTTATCGCTCCTGACCTGCCGCACCAGGAGATATCCCGTCACCTTCTCGCGGGCAATCTGGGCACTGGCTGGCAGCTTCATGGAGTTCTGTGAACCTTGGGAAAGCCCCGACAACCATCAACCAATAACCGACGCGCTCAGCGCGCCCCTCAGCCCCTTGCTCTTTGCAGCACAGCCAAGTGCCGCTCATGGCCGCAAAAAAGCACAGAAAGCGCAAGCGCAGGCTTCGCCCCCTCGAATCTGTCATCCGTCATCTGCCGTCCGTCGTCAGTCCTCAGGTTTCAGCTTTCTGCCTTACGTCCGGACAATTTCCGTGATGCACACTTCGCGGACGGCATGGTCGACCCGATAGGTGAACACATAGGCGCCCAGCAGGACATTCTCCACCTCGCGACCGGTTGCATCCTTGGCCCGATAATCGCTGACCAGAAAAGGCTGACGCGCAATCTGGTCGGCCAGGTCCAGCACCAGCCGCTGCTGCCGGCGAGGCAACGAGACCACAAAAAGCGCGGCGGCCCGCGACAGGTGGCTCTCGTAGGCGGCCGGTTCAGGCATGACCCAATTGCCTGCGCAAGGCGGCCACGCTCACCTTTTGCCCTTTGCCCATTTCATCCAGCCGGCGGGCCGTTTCCCGCTTCCAAGTCGGCCGCTCCTGACCCAACCGGATGAGATACGCCGAAAGCTGCCGACGCTCCTGTTCGGAGAGCTGTGCGGCGCGTTGCTTAAGGTCCAGAAACGCAGTGGCAGTCATGCCGGCAGCCTAGCCATGGGCGAAGTCACGTCAAGCGGCACTCCGCCCTGCTTCGCGGCCTTCGCGCTCTTCGTGGTTAAAAACCGCCTTGGTTGGAATCCGTGTCTTCCGTGTATTCCGTGGGCCAATTTACCCGGATAGCTCTCAGCGATAAGCGATAAGCGGTAGCTACTCCGATATGACCAATGACGATTGAACAATGAACGCTGAACAATCTTCCATTCTCCGTCATCCGCCCTCGTCCGCCCTCCGTTATCCGCCGTCCGCCATCTGTCGTCCGCCGTCCGCTACCCGCCCTCCGTCCTCCGCCGTCCGCCTTCAGATCTCAGGTCTCAGGTCTCAGGTTTCTCTGCCGCTCTTAGCTCCTGGCTCCATGCTCTATGCTAGCGCCAACAGGCGCCACCCCCATAGGCCAGGTCTTCACGCGCAAACTCAAGCCAGCGTTCTGGCTCAGTGGAATCAAGCCGCTCCGCGGTCATACAGCACAACACCCTGCGCGGTGATTTGCCGGGCCAAAAAAGAACTCTTCCGGCGCCAAACTGAGGCTGAGATTGCGACCAGATCGAGCGGAAATGTTCTGGGCCAAAGCAGTCGATGCGCCTGATTCAGTTTCGCCCGGGTGTCGGAGCCGTCCGGCAGGATCAGGGCCAGATCCACGTCGCTCCCCGACACCGCCTGTCCCGTGGCTCTCGAGCCAAACAGAATTACCTGATCAGCCGCACAAGCCTCGCCGAGGCGGCGGGCCGTCACCTGCAAGCCGGTGACATCATTCTGTCCCGTTGCCCTGTGTTCTTGATCGCGTGCCATGCCGGGAATCAAGGCACTGGCTGCCCCGCCGTCAACCGCGGTCTTCCTCTGTCTGCGTCCGCCTGCCGCGCCATCCTGTCAGCCATAGGCTTGGCGACGGCTGAAGGCTCGGCGGAGGCTGCAGGCCTGGCGACGGCTGAAGCCCGGCGAAGGCGGGTCCGCCGTCCGTCGTCAGGTTTCAGGTGTCTGCTTCGCTCCGTGCCCTCCGCGCTCTCCGCGTTTTAAAATGCCTCGGTCCGAATTCCGTGTCTTCCGTGGGTTCCGTGGGCCACAAAACTCTGCGCCCTCCGTCCGCATCCCCGCGCCGCCCGGTTGCTTGACAAGCTTCGCTCCGTAGGAAAAAGTAAGCCATGCAACTTACGCTCTCCAGCAAAGGCCAGATCGTCCTGCCCGCCCCCATGCGCCGCCGGCTCCGGCTCAAAACCCGGGCCAAGTTGGAAATTGAGGAACGCGATGGCGGACTGTTCCTCCGCCCGGCGAAGACCGTGCCCCCCGTCAAACCCATCGTCTACCCCGCCCCCGGTTCCCTCAAGCTCGACCAGTGGGAACACGCCCTCATGGCCCGCAGCTCCGACGCCGGCCCGGGCAAACCATGAGCCGGCCCCTCCAGCAGTGGGATGTGGTCAAGGTCCGCATCAACCCGGCCGACCGCGACGAACACCCGGCGCTCGTGATTTCGGCGGACGAGGTGTGCGCCTCCGCCCCGCGCCTCAACGTGCTGTATGGCAGCACCCGCCGGCCCGGGCAGCCCGTGCGCCCCCATCAAACCGTGCTCAACAGCGCCGAGGGACTCGACCGCGCCACTCTTTTCAGCTGCGGACATTTCTACCAGATCGCTGCGGACGCGATCACCGGTCGCTATGGCAGTGTCGGCCCGGTGCGCCGGCGCGAAATTTCCCGAAAGATCATCGCCACCTACCGGCTCCCCCTTTGAGCCGGCCCGCCCCCGGCCCCGGGGCCGGTCATTCATCCGCCGTGGGCCAGCGAGCTCGCTCGCGCTCTGGCTTTCATCCCCCGCGGGCGAGGTCGCCCCGGCTCCAACGATCGCCTCGTTGCCGTCGTCCGTCCTCCGGCTTCCGTCCGCCTCCCAGCCTGATCATTGTCCATTTTTCAGTGTTCATCGTTCAATGTTCATTGACCAGGCGCCCTGACGGGCTCCGCCCACAGGATCGCCCGATGAACAATGCACATTGAAAAATGAACGTTGAACAATAGATCGCCCCCTTCGCGCCCCGGCGCCTTTGTATGCCCGTGAATCCGGCGGTGCACGGAGTTCTCGGGACATTCGCCCCGGCGCAGGCCGGTGGACGAACCCCGGGCCGTGAGCACACGGCAACAGGGCATACCGGGCGGCGAGCACGCCGCAACGGTGCGCCCTTGCGCCTTTGCGTTAAAATCGAATCCCGAATTGTTCATCGTTCAATGTTCATTCTGAAATGTAGGGTCGCCGCCTTGGAGCGCCATAGCCTTGGCGCAGGCGGCTGGTCGGCAGACCAATTGTCGAATTGAACAATGCACATTGAAAAATGAACGTTGAACAATTTTCTCGTGCCGCAGAATCAGACTACGGCGCCATCGCCTGCAGCGAAAAATCACTGAACGCGGCAAAATCATCCTCCACCTGGTTCAGCGCCCGCACGCCCAGCCCCACCCACTTGGCGTTCGCCGGGGCCTGCGCCCAAACCACAAGTTCGACGTCTTCGCCTGCCGCGTTGCGGCTGGACGAACCCTCTGAAGCCTTGGCGAAGGAGGGCGTCCTCTGCCCCCAGTCGCCCACCGGCAGACGATCCACCACCCCCAAACCCAGCGCCCGTCCGGCTGCGTCCTGAAAATTGAGAATCAGAAAGGTCATGTTTCCCGGGCTGACTTTGCCCCGGACTTTCACTCGCGCCAGATACCACGTTCCAGGCGTCGCGGCCGTCAGCTGCGAAAACGTCTCCTGCTTGCAGCCACGCATCACGAGTGATGCGAGACCTGAAACCTGAGTCGAAGACGAAGAAGTTTGGTCCGTAGCGATTCCGGAATCCTCAGCTTTCTGTCTCTCGACGCTCACGCGTCGCGTCTCATACGGCTCGCCGTGTCCGCGCCAGGGACCGGCCACGACCCACTCCAAGTCCATGGAGCCGGTCGGCGGCTTGATCCGGAGCTCGCTAAGCGTTGCGTCGCGCAGAAGCTGGGCGCCGGACGGCGAGAAACCTGAAACCTGAAACCTGAGACCTGAAACGAGCGGATTCGAATTCGGACCCTTAGAAGCTGAATCTTCGAAGTTGAAAGCTCGAAGGTCGAAAGCGGTCGGACTTTCAGGTTTCAGGTTTCTCTGCCCGGCGACGGCCGGGACAGATACCGGGTTGGCAGCCCCTCGACGGGCTCTGGGCCATGAGCTTGTCGAATCGGCAGTCAACAACGGCACGGTTTCAGGTTTCTGCTTAAGCCGCCACGCCGCCCGGCGGCGCGGATCGTTCCGCTCATACTCGCCGAGGATCGTGGCCCGCACCGCCAGCGGCGTCTCCTTTGTCACCCGGGCATGGGTTTCCTTCAGGCGCTGGCTGCTCGCTTCAAACTGATTCCAGGCCTCGCGGATTGCCGCCTCATCCGGCGTTGGTGGCAGGGACAGCCGTGACAACCTATCCTTCGCCTCCTCCCAGGCGCAAAATGCATCGGTCACGGCGAACGCTCCCGCGCTAAACGCCACCCGCTGACGCGTCAGGTCCGTGGTCGCCGCCGCCTGCGCCGCCGCCAGCAGGCCCCTCAGCTTCTGCCGGACATCCTCCGGGAAAAGCAGGTGCTGGTGCTCATCCTTGTAATACTTGATCCAATAGGACGGCTTGGGCTGGTTCAACCATTGCTGGTCGCACAGTGTGAAAAAATCCCGCATCGGTCCGGCCGCCTCGCGCCAATAGTCCCGATAGTAGATGGCCAGCAATTCCTCCGGCTTGATGGTGGCATCCCAAAGCAATTGCGCCGCCAACCAGGCCTTGGGTCCATCCAGCCCCCAATTGGGATACACCTCGGCATAGAACGCCCGCACACCCGCCTCATGGGCAAAGCGAATTGACTGCGCCACCGCATACAGCGTCGGCCGCGGCACGAGGAAGGGCGCACCGTAATAATAGTCGTATAACCCAACCACCTCGGGTCCTGCCGCCACCCAGCGGCGAATCAGGGCCTTGTCGGCCTCGGCAAAGGCCGGGTCAAACCACTGGCTCCGGTCCGCCGTGAGGTAGGGCACCACGTTGCGCTCGATCGGGAAGCCCGGGGTATCTTCCGTCCAATCGTAGGCGTAGGCGCCGAGATATCGCCCCGGGATCCGCTTCGCGACGTCGTTCACGAAGGTGAAATAGAGCTTGGCGTAATCGGGCTTGTGCCGAAACCACCGTGGTTCGCCGAGCAACTGCCGCGTCCGCTCCGACTGGTCGAACCGGATGCTGTCATTCATCCCAATGGCCGACGAAAACTCGCGCCGCCTGAGCAATACCGCGGCGGCCTGCTCTGC
>JBKJRX010000333.1:0-12752 GCA_046593155.1 Lacunisphaera sp. | reverse complement strand
CGAGATTCCGCGTTTCCCCTCCGAGGTTTTCACCTACATCGCCAATCCGAACACCGGCGATTCCAAGAAATACCGCGCCGGCCTCGAGCAACTTTTGCAGGAAGGCGTTGTCCAGTCCTTCACCGCCCGCAACGCCCCGTCCGGCGCCACGCTCCTCGCGGCCGTCGGCCCGCTGCAGTTCGAAGTGGTGCAATGGCGCCTCCAGAGCGAATACGGCGCCGAGTCGCGCCTGACACCCGCGCCGTGGACGCTGCTCCGCTGGGTCGAACCGCACCCGGTGCTCAAAGATCCGACGCGCCTCGTTATCGCCACCGGCGTCAGTTTCGGCGCCGACAAGTTTGAGCACCCCGTCGTCCTCTTCCCGAACGAATGGACCATGCGTTATTTCCAGGAGAAGAATCCCGAGCTGAAGCTGCACGCGCTGCCGCTGGAACAGACCCGCTGAGCGGCCGGCAGCCGCCCTTCCGCCCACCACGGGGTAAGGGTGGATCCGGCCGTGACACAAGTGTTCGCCCTCCAGCTGATGACAGCCATGGCCGAGCGCCTGCGACGGATGGACGAGAAGATCTGAAGATACCGCGCGCAGCCGCCCTGCCAAGGGGTTGACCGGATGGCGGTGTCAGGACAGTAGGTGGCCATGAAACTGCGCCTGCTGTTTGCCCTGTTCGGATTAGCCTGCATCTCCGGATTGCCCGCCGCGGACAGAGCCGCCCAGCCCCCCACGCTGGTGGCTGTGCATGGCGCTTGGGCCGGCGGCTGGCATTTCAAAAAAATCGCCCCGCTGCTTGAGGCCAGGGGCTGGAAAGTTCACCGCCCGTCCCTGAGCGGCCTCGGCGAGCATTTCAACACGGCCCGCACCGACATCGGCCTCGCCACGCATATCGACGACATCGTGAACTTCATCCTCTTCGAAGACCTCCACGGCGTCATCCTTCTGGGGCACAGTTATGGCGGCATGGTTATCACCGGGGTCGCCGACCGCATCCCGGAACGCATCGCCCGCCTCGTCTACTTCGAAGCGGTCCTGCCGGTGAACGGGGAGAGCCTTCTGGGCATCCGGAAGGCCGGCGCCTATGATCTGGAGAAAATGGCCAAGGACGGCTTCGTCATTCCCACTTGGGTGCGCCCGGGCAAACCCTTTCCCATCGACGTCCCCCATCCCGTTAAAACCTTCACCGATCCGATCACCTTGAAGAACGCGGTGGCGACCGCAAAAATTCCCGCGACCTACATTCTCAGTGTTGAACCCGGCGGGAAACCCGAGGAAGACGATTTCTTCGCGGCGTCCGAGCGGGCCAAAGCCCGCGGCTGGCCCATTCTCCTGATCGAGGGCGACCACAATCCCCACTGGCGCCGGCCCGAGGCCGTGGCGCAGCTGTTGCTCGGCATCCCCTGATGCGCCTGAAACTCCCGTGGCGGGGGCCGGACCGTTCTACGCGATGTGTGGCTGGCGCGAGACTGGCCGCGCCCGCTACCGGCAGATCCCGCTCATTTATTATGAGCGGGCGCTGTAGGACTGGGCCGGCTTACTTCTCCTTCTCGCCCGACGCCGCCTGCTGGATGCCCGCGTTGGAAGATTCCACGCGGCCTGAGCTGGGCGGTTCCGATTGGGGCGGCGGGGTAGAGGAACGTTCCGGGGGTGGCGTGTAGGAACGTTCCGGGGGCGGCGTATGGGACCGGCCAGGCGTGCCGCCGGGATTGTTGGAACGATCCCGGCCCCAGCGCTCGGGATTCGCCGTCCGGGGCGGGTAATCGCCACGCGGCTGGTCGGGTTCCGTGCGCGGGTGGTTGTCCCACCGCGTCTGCGTGCCGGGCGGATGGTTCGGCGTGTGATCTGGTTTGGTGTGGTCGCGCGGGTGCCCCGTCCGCCCCGTATAGCCGCCATAGTTGTAATCAAACGGATCGTAATAGCCCCACCGCGAGAAACCAGAGTAAGAATAACCCGGATAATAGCCGGTGCGGTAATAGTCGTAAGGATAGTAATCGTCGGGGCCCGGATAAGCCGCGAGCACGGTGTAGGTCCGGTTCTGGACGTTCCCGATCCGCACAATTGCCCATTGCGGCACTTCCCCGGGTTTCTCCGCCTCGAAGTTGACCTTCACATAATATATCCGGCTGTTGGTCATGCCCTGCTCATGCAGGTAATTGAGCACGGCTTGCCGCAGTTCCGCGAGCTGCCCGGGGGTCAGTTCCTTTTCGGTCGAGCTCTCCACCACGGCGAACTCCTCCACGACCTGCGCCCGCGGCGCCTTCGCCGTGGTTGAAACACATCCGGATAACATCAAAGCCGTGCCCAGCACGGCCGCCGCCGACACAAAACGCACAAGGGTATTCATAGGATAGCTCCAAGATTGATCGATGAGTGGCCCGCTGTTTGAAAGCTAGCCGGGAACAAGGTTCCCGCAAGTGCCAACTGGCCCGCCGGGCAGGCGTGCTGTGACTTTAGCTTTGTCTGGCGAGCCCCAACTCGCAGTATGCCGGAATGCGTTCCTTCCCTCTCCCTGCCCTCCTGCTCGTCATGGGCCTTGCCGTCGGTCTGCTGGCGGCACCCCAGCCCGATGCCGTGGAAACCAAGCTCCTCCCGCTCATCGTCGTCAAAGCCGCCCGTTTTGTCGATCCCGTCACGGGCCGCGTCCTGGCCGATCAGGCCGTCGTTATCCAGGGCGATCGCGTGAAGGCCGTCGTGGCCGCGGCCGACCTCGCGAAGGTGGTGCCCCCCGGCACCAGCGCGCGGGTCATTGACCTTGGTGGAGCGACCTTGTTGCCCGGCCTGATCGACTGCCACACCCACATCACCGGTCAGCCCGAGAATTTCTACGAGGACATCTTTCGTAAGAGCCCGATCGATGAGGCGATCACTGCCCACATTTATGCCCGCCGCACGCTTGAAGCCGGCTTCACCACGATCCGCAACGTTGGTGCGGGCAATTACATCGACTTCGCCCTCAAGCGGGCGATCGAGACCGGCAAGGTGCCGGGTCCGCGCATCCTGGCCAGCGGGCCTGGGATCGGCTCCACGGGTGGCCACGCCGATCTCAATGGCATGTCGCCTTCCATTCGTTTCGAGGGCGAAATCGGCGGCATCGCCGACGGCGTCGACGCCATTCGCAAAAAAATCCGCGAGAACATTAAATACGGCGCCGACCTCATCAAAATCATGGCCACCGCCGGCGTGCTCTCCGAGGAGGAGTCCGTCGGCGCACCGCAATATTCCCCCGAGGAGATGAAGGCGGCCGTCGACGAGGCTGCCATGTGGGGCCGGAAGGTCGCCGCCCACGCCCACGGCACCGAGGGCATCAAGCGCGCCATCCGCGCGGGCGTTGCCTCCATCGAACACGCCAGCTTCATCGACGACGAGGGCATCGCCCTCGCCAAGGAGCACGGCACCTACCTCGTCCCTGACATCTACAACGATGACTACATTCTCGCTGAATACGGCCGCCTGGGCTACCCGGAGAAGATCCTGGAAAAGGAGCGTCTCGTCGGCCACACCCAGCGCGTGAACTTCCAGAAGGCGGTCAAGGCCGGCGCCAAGATCGCCTACGGCACCGATTCCGGCGTCTATCCGCACGGCTGGAACGCCAAGCAGTTCTTCCACATGGTCAAGTGGGGCATGACGCCCATGCAGGCCATCCAGTCCGCCACCATCCACGCCGCCGATCTGCTCGGCTGGAAGGATCGGGTCGGTCAGCTCGCCCCGGGCTTCTACGCCGATCTCATCGCGGTGTCCGGCGACCCGCTCGCCGACGTCACCGTGCTGGAGCAGGTCGGCTTCGTCATGAAAGGCGGCAAAGTCGTGAAGAACTCCCTGACGACCGAGGCGCCCGACCGGATCGACTGAAAGGTGGTGGAACCCGGCCTCCGGACGGGTTTTTAGGATTCACGCACGGGAAAACGCGTCGGGAGGCCGCGTTCCACCTCAATGCCCCAACACGATCAGCAGACCACCCAGCAGCGTGAACAGCGCACCAAGCAACCCCGCCTCGTAACGCTCGAAGTTTTTCACCTCGAATTTCTCGAGCCCGACGAGCGTCAGCCAGGTGAAGAGCATCATGCCGCCGAGGGTGGCCACCGCGAGGATCAGGCTGAGCACCACAAAGCCGCGCCAGCCGAACTGCACGCCGGACAGATAGACCGGCAAAAAACCCTCGCAGGGTGACAGGGTCAGCATCACAAACAATCCGCTGATCGCGGCCCAGTCGCTGGCCTTGGTTTCCACCAGCTGGCTGTCTTTCAGCTCCTCATCCCAGTGGCTGTGCTCGTGTTCGTGGCCGCAATGCTCGCTGGGATGGTGGGGTGCCCCGAGGACGTGATGGTGCACCACCCCGCCGCGCAGCTGGCGCCAGAAATAATACAGGCCGATCGCGATCAGGATGCCTCCCGCAATCCACGGAAACAGCCGCCCCAGCTTTTCGTCGAGCTGGAAACCGAACCACGCAATGCCCAGTCCGAGCAGGCTCGTCAGCGCCACGTGTCCCAGGCCGGCCAGTGCCGACACCGCAAGGGTCTTCGCCCGGCTCCAGCCCCGCGCGCGCGACACCAGCACGAACGGCAGCCAGTGCGTCGGGATCGCCGCATGGAAAAACGCCACCGTGAAGCCCGTGGCGGCGACGGTGGTGAGCATGGTGGAATTCATCGTGGTGGGTCGGCGAGAAAAGACGGGGGGGCGGGCCCTGTCGACCCCGAACCATAGCAAAGCCGTCAAGGGGTCACGGGCTCATGTCTGACTGGAGGGTCGGCGCTGCTCGGCGGACCCGTTCCTCACTCAACCGGTCCGCCGACGAGCGGCGATTCTGCATTTTCAAACAGGGCACCACCGATTAGACTCTGGTCATATCCTCTTTGCTGGGTCTAATTTGATGGGACTGGTGTGAAGATTCGTGTTCATTCGTGTCCATTCGTGGTTAATCCTTCCCTCATGGCACCCGATCTCAGCGCCGTCCGCACCTACCTGCTCGCCCTGCAGGATACGTTGTGCACCGCGCTGGCCCGCGAGGATGGCGGACAATTTCAGGAGGACCTCTGGACCCGCGCGGAAGGCGGCGGCGGACGCTCGCGGGTGCTGACCGACGGCGCGGTCTTCGAGAAGGCGGGCGTAGGTTTCTCCCACGTCAGCGGAGCCGCCCTCCCTCCTTCAGCCACGGCCGCACGGCCCGAGCTGGCCGGCAAGGCCTTTCATGCCACCGGGGTGTCCCTCGTCGTGCACCCGCGCAATCCCTACGTGCCGACAGCGCACCTGAATGTGCGCTTTCTGCAGGCCGGCGAAGGCGCCAACGCGAGCTGGTGGTTCGGCGGCGGCTTTGACCTGACGCCCTGCTATGGCTTCGAGGAGGACGCCGTGCACTGGCATCGCACCGCCCGCGAAGCCTGTGGCGCCGGGCTCCACCCGAAGTTCAAGCAATGGTGCGACGACTACTTCTTCCTCAAGCATCGCGGCGAACCCCGCGGCATCGGCGGTGTTTTCTTCGACGATTTTAATGCCCCGGGGTTCGCGGATAGCTTCGCGCTGATGCGCCGGGTCGGCGACGCCTTCCTGCCCGCCTACCTGCCCATCGTCCGGAAACGCCAAGACCTCGCTCACGGCCAGCGGGAACGCGATTTTCAACTCTACCGCCGCGGGCGCTACGTGGAGTTTAACCTGGTCTGGGACCGTGGCACCCATTTCGGTCTGCAGAGCGGCGGCCGCACCGAATCCATCCTCATGTCGCTCCCCCCGCTCGTCGCCTGGCGCTACGACTGGAAGCCGGAACCCGGCACCCCCGAGGCCCGGCTCTACGATGTATTCCTCAAGCCCAGAAACTGGGCGGAAGGCTGACCCATGCTCACTACCCGCCACCCGCTACTCGCTGCTTCTGCCCGATGACCTCACGCGAACGCTTCCTCGCCGCCGTCGCCTGCACCCCACTCGACCGTCCGCCGGTCTGGATCATGCGCCAGGCCGGCCGTTACCTGCCCGAGTATCGCGCGCTGAAGGCGAAATCGTCCTTCCTCGAGATGGTGAAGACGCCCGAACTGGCCGCCGAGGTCACGCTGCAGCCGTTGCGACGCTTCGCGTTTGACGCGGCGATCATCTTCTCCGACATCCTCGTCATCCCCGAGGCCCTGGGCCAGGGCTACAAGTTCCGTGACGCCGGCGGCATCGAAATGGATTTCCGGCTGGAAACCAAGCTTCAGCTCGACCGCCTCGACCCCGTCGGGGTCGCCACGCGGCTTGATTACGTCGGCCAGGCCCTGAGCCGCGTCAAGGCGGAGCTGAAGGGCGAGAAAGCCCTGCTCGGGTTTGGCGGCTCGCCGTGGACCCTCGCCACCTACATGCTCGAAGGCGGCAGCGCGGACGATTTTGAGCGCAGCAAGGCCGTCTTCTATTCCGACCGGGCATTATTCAACGCTCTGATGGAAAAACTCACGGTCGCCCTCATCGAATATTTCCAGATGCAGATCCGGGCCGGCGCCGACGCCATCCAGATCTTCGACTCCTGGGGCGGCATCGTCGCCGGCCAGGACTACGAGGCCGCGTCGCTGCGCTGGGTCCGCGACATCATCGCAGCGCTGCCGAAAAACTTTCCCGTCATTCTCTACGCCAAGGGCACCCCCTCGCAACTCACCGACCAGGCCTTCAGCGGCGCGAGCGTGCTGGGGGTGGACTGGACCGTCGACCTGGGTGTCGTCCGCCGGCTCGTGCCGGGCAACCTCGCCCTGCAGGGCAACCTCGACCCGGTGCTCATGAACACGACTCCGGAGATCGTCCGCCGCGAGACCTCCCGTTTGCTGGAAACCATGCGCGCTGCGAACGGTCATATCTTCAACCTCGGCCACGGCATCATGCCGTCGGCGAAAATCGAGTGCGTCGAGGCCCTGGTCGAAACCGTGACGAGTTGGAAAAATCAGCCTTAAAGCTATGTCGGTTTGGACAGAATCAACCCAATGAACAAAATTATTCCGAAATCCAAGACCGTGCCGTCATCCCGATTTCATTTCGTTAATTCTGTCTAAATCTCCGTGCCCTCCGCCTCAAAGAAAATTGCCGTCGTCGGCGGCGGCCTCACCGGGCTGAGCGCCGCGTGGCGCCTGCATCGCGCCGGCCACCGGGTCACGGTTTTCGAGAAAGCCCCGCAGGTGGGCGGAGTGATCATCTCGACGGAAAAAAATGGCTGGCTGGTCGAAGGCGGCCCCAATTCCTTGCAGGAAACTGCGGAGGTTGCCGCGTTGATCACCGAACTCGGCCTCGGCGACCAGCGATCCGTCGTGAATCCCTCCGCGCAAAAGCGCTTCATTGTGCGCGGTGGACAGCCGATCCCGGTCCCGCTCTCCCCCGCCGGACTGCTGACCTCGCCACTCTTCTCGTGGCGCGCCCGCCTGCGGGTGCTGTTCGAGTTGTGCACGCGCCCACGCGTGCGGACGACCGACGTCAACCTCGCCTCCTTCGTCGCCTCCCACTTCGGCCGGGAGATCGTGGATTACGGCCTGAATCCGTTTGTGTCCGGTGTCTATGCCGGCGATCCCGAAAAACTGTCCGCCCGCTACGCTTTTCCCAATCTCTGGCAGTTGGAGCGCACCCACGGCTCCCTGTTGCGTGGTTTTCGCGTCCAGGCCGCTGAGCGCCGCGCACGCGGCGAGGCCACCGGCGTCGTGCCGATCATCTCCTTCACCCACGGTTTGCAAACCCTGCCCCGCGCCCTCGCGGCCGCCCTGCCCGCCGGGGCCGTGCAAACCGGCGCCACCGTCACGAGCCTCATTCCCGGCAAGCCCTGGAAGCTGATCTGGACGCGCGGTGACGAAGTGTGGACGGAGAAATACGACGCGGTTATCCTGGCCCTGCCCGCCGTCGCTCTGGCCCAACTGGTCTTCAGCACGCTCGGCGAACGCACCCTGGCCTCGCTCGATCATGTGCCCCAGCCGCCCGTCAGTTCGCTTTTCCTCGGCTTTCGGCGCGAACAGGTGGCCCATCCGCTTGATGGCTTCGGCGCACTCGTGCCCGCCCGCGAGCAGCGCAGTCTGCTCGGCGTGCTGTTTTCATCCTCCCTGTTCGCCGGCCGGGCGCCGGCCGGGCATGTGGCCCTGACGGTGTTCGCCGGTGGCATGCGCCAGCCCGAGACCGGCCGGCTGGACACCGCGACCCTCCTCGCCCGCGTGCTGCCCGATCTGCGCGAGCTGCTTGGCGTGACCGGTGAGCCGGTGTTCTCTCATCACACGTTCTGGCCCAGGGCTATCCCTCAATACAATCTGGGCCACGAACGCTTCCTCGATCCATTGGTTCGCTGCGAAAATGCCCATCCCGGGCTCTTCATCGGCGGCAACGCCCGCGATGGAATCTCACTCCCGGATTGCCTCAAATCCGGCACCGAACTGGCCCGGAAAACTGGCGATTTCGTCAGTAAACTGTAGGGCGGGATTGCTGATCCCGCCTCGGTTATTTGTGTCATTTCGGTGGCTTGGCGGGATCAGCGATCCCGCCCTACAACCGACCCTCTCGCCACTTGACTCCCCCCCTCCGCCGGGTAGTTTCCGGCCCCTTATTTCCGATGGCGACCGAACTGAAAGACTCCCTCCTGCTTCCCAAGACAGATTTTCCCATGCGGGCGGGTCTGGTCCAACGCGAGCCGGGACGGGTGGCGCACTGGGAGAAGCTCGACCTTTACAATAAGATCCAGGCCAAGCGCGCCAACAGCCCCAAGGGCGCCTTTGTCCTCCATGACGGCCCACCGTTCACGAACGGTGACGTTCACATCGGCACCGCGCTGAACAAAACCCTCAAGGACATCGTCAACCGCTACAAGTCCATGCGCGGCTTCCGCACGCCCTACGTGCCGGGTTGGGACTGCCACGGCCTGCCGATCGAGCAGAAGGTCTCGCGCGAGATCAAGGAACAGAATCTCACCCTCACCACGGGTGAGATGCGGGCCCGCTGCGATGCGTTCTCGGAGAGCTGGATCGCCAAGCAGACGGAACAGTTCAAGCGCATCGGCGTGCTCGCCGACTGGAAGAACGAATACAAGACCAAGGCGCCCGCCTTCGAGGCCGACATCCTGCGCACGTTCGCCGCGTTCGTCGAACAGGGCCTCGTTTACCGCAGCAAGAAACCCGTTTATTGGTCGATCCCTTTTGAAACCGCGCTCGCCGAGGCGGAAATTGAATACAAAGACCACGTCTCAATCGCCATCTGGGTGAAGTTCCTCGTGCCGGTAGTCGAGGCGCAGAAGTTCGGCCTGCCAACCGACAAGCCGCTTTACCTCGTCATCTGGACGACCACCCCCTGGACGATCCCCGCCAATCTCGCGATCGCGCTTAACCCAGATACAGAGTATGCTGTCGTCGACCTCGGCGCAGAACGAATCATTGTTGCGTTCACACTGATCGGCACCGTTGCCACCGCCGCTAAATTAGAGATCATGCCGTCGGCGATTGTGCGCCATTCCCTTCCCGGCGCAAAGCTTGAGGGTCTGCAGGCCCGTCATCCTTTCATCGACCGCGCCTCGCCGGTCGTGCTCGCCGACTACGTCACGACCGACAGCGGCACCGGCGCCGTGCACACCGCACCCGGCCATGGTGCCGAGGATTATCAAACGGGCCTCAAATACGGCCTCGAGATCTACTGCCCCGTCGGCGACGATGGGAAATACCTCGACGACGGTCGCGTGCCGGCTGATCTCGTCGGTCTCACCACGCTTGAGACCGTCGAAGACCTCGCCGCCAAGAAGCCCGCGCCCGCCAACCTCGGTGTCCTGAAGAAGCTCGCGGAAGCCGGCGCTCTGCTGGCCAAGGCCAAGTATCCGCACAGCTACCCGCACTGCTGGCGCTCCAAGACCCCCATCATCTTCCGCGCCGTTGATCAGTGGTTCGTGTCCTTGGACCGCCCAGCTACCGGAATTCCTGTAGGTTCCGATCAGGCTGTTGAGACTCCGATTACACCCCGAAAGAACGCGCTTTGGGAAATTGATAAAGTTCAATGGATTCCCGCCTGGGGCGAGGCTCGCATCCGCGCAGCCGTCGAGTCGCGTCCCGACTGGTGCATCAGCCGCCAGCGTTCCTGGGGCGTGCCGATCGTCGCCTTCTACGGTCCGGATAAGAAGGCCTACCTCGACGCCGGGGTCGTCCGCGCCGTGGCCGACAAAGTCGCCGCGAAAGGCAGCAATTTCTGGTATGACGCGACACCCGCGCAGATCCTGGAGGGCGTGCAACTCCCCGCCGGCTGGCCCGCGCCCGCTTCACTCACCTGCGGCCGCGACACGCTCGATGTGTGGATGGACTCCGGCTCGACCCAGGCCGCCGTGCTCAAGCGCGGCCAGGGCGGCACCTCCTGGCCGGCCGACCTCTACCTCGAGGGCAGCGACCAGCATCGCGGCTGGTTCCAGTCCTCGCTCTGGAACAGCGTCATTGCCTTCGGGGCCGCGCCTTACAAGGCGGTGCTGACTCACGGATTCATTGTCGACAAGAACCGCCAGAAGATTTCAAAGAGTTCGACCTACCAGAAACCGCAGACCGCGGACGCCTACATCGCCCAGCACGGCGCCGACGTCATCCGCCTCTGGATCGCCTCGCAGGACTTCCGCGACGATATCCCGGTGGACGACGAGATCCTCAAGCACGTCGGCGAGGCTTACCGTCTTTTCCGTAACACCCTCCGCTTCCAGCTCTCCAACCTGTTCGACTTCGACGCGGCGAAACACGCCGTGCCGGTTGAAAAACTGGACGTGCTCGACCGTTGGGCGCTGCACCAGACAGCCGTCCTCATCGACGAGTGCACCAAAGCCTACGACGCCTACGAGTTCCATCGTGTCTACCAGCTGTGCAACCAGTTCTGCTCGGTGACGCTCTCGGCCATCTACCACGACATCCTCAAGGACAGGCTCTACACGCTCGGCGCGGCCCACCCCCTCCGCCGTTCCTCGCAAACCGCCATTCACGCGATCTTTGACGCCTTGGTGAAAATCCTCGCGCCCTTCATCACCTTCACCGCTGACGAGGCGTGGAGCTACGCGAAGACCAACCAGGAATACTCCACCGAGTCCATTCACCTGCAGGACTGGCCGGTCGCACCCGCTGCCTGGCGCAGCGCGGGGATCGAGAGCGACTTTGCCACCTTGTTCCAACTGCGCGCCAAGGTCACCGAGAGCCTCGAGCCACTCCGCCAGGCCGGCACCGTTGGCAAATCGCTGGATGCGGTCCTGACCATCACCAGCCCAGCGGAGGACGCCGCCTTTGCCGTGCTGGCGAAGCACCGGGAATTTCTTCCAGAACTCTTTATCGTTTCACAGGTCAGTCTGGAGGCAAAACCCGGGGCACCCCTGGAAATCACCCCCCGCCACGCCCGCGAAGCCGGTTTTGTCCGCTGCCCGCGCTGCTGGCGCTGGGTGCCGAAAGTTGTTCACACCCCGCACGGAGAAGTTTGCCCTCGGTGCGAAGAAGCCCTTAACTCCTGACTCCCTCCCTTTATGGCTACCAAGAAAAAGACCCACGCAAAGAAGCCTGCCGCCAAGAAAGCTCCGGCCCGCAAGCCGGCGAAAGCTCCGGTCAAGCCGGTGGCTGCGAAACCTGCGGCCAAGGCCGCCCCCGCCACGAAGCCCGCCCCGGGCAAGGGCAAAGCCGCGTCCACCGCCGACCTCAAGCGCCTCCTGCTCGAGCGCAAGGCCGCGCCCAAGGCCATCGCCTTCAGCCTCGATGAGGTCCGCGAGATCGCCAAGAAGAACGAAAAACAGGTCGAGAGCGCCGCCAAGACCGGCAAGAACGGCAAGCCCGGCACCACCACCAAACACACCAATCTCACCGCCGACCTGGCCAAGCCGCACAAGCCGCACCACGTCAAGACGGCCTCGCTGGCCGACATCCTCGGTTTCAACCCGACCAAGGGCAAGAAGGCGCCGGCCGCGATGATCGACGAGTCCCAGGTTCCGGAGAAATACCGCCGCTACTACCGCCTGCTCCTCGAGCTGCGCCACCACGTGCTGACCCAACTCGGCGAGCACACCGAGGAGACGCTGCTCAAGTCCGCCAAGGACGACTCCGGCGACCTCTCCGGCTACGGCCAGCACATGGCCGATGCGGGCACCGACACCTTTGACCGTGACTTCGCCCTCAGCCTCGTCTCGAACGAGCAGGAGGCTCTCGCCGAGATCGAGGCCGCCATCAAGCGAGTCCACGCCGGCACTTACGGCATCTGTGAGACGACACTGAAACCCATCGCCCGGGAGCGCCTGCTGGCCGTGCCCTTCACCCGTTACTCGACCGAGGCCAAGAAGGAAGTCGAGCGCCACTCCCACCGTTCCGTCGAACGCGGCGGCCTGTTCGGCGACGGCGCCGAGGAGGAAGGTGGCAAGATTACCGACGGCGGCGACGACGAGTGATGACATTTTTGATTTCCGATCCCGGATTTTCGATTGCCGGCTGAGTCAGCCCCAACCCGACACTCCCTCGTGGAATCGAGAATCGAGAATCCAAAATCGAAAACCCAGCGGCTCGCGGCCTACCGGCGGCTCTGGCTGCTGGGCATCGTGGTCTTCGCGCTGGACCAGCTGACGAAATACTGGATCAACGCCCGTCTGCCCTTCGGCAGCTACGGCCCCGGGGCGAGCATCGAGATTTTCCCGAATTTTTTTTACCTCGTGCACGTGGGCAACACCGGCGCGGCCTGGAGCATGTTCGCCGGCGCCAGCCTCTGGCTGGCCCTGCTGGCCGCCGGCACGCTGGTGGCGATCTTCTTCTGGCGCCGGCATCTCGGCCTGCGCTCCCCGGCCGCTCAAGCCGCCTTCGGTCTG
>JBKJRX010000105.1:0-4360 GCA_046593155.1 Lacunisphaera sp. | reverse complement strand
GGTGCCGTTGGGCTTCTTCGCGCCGGGTTTCGGTTCGACCGTGAACATGAAGATTTCGCCGAGACCGGTGGAAATCGGCCCCATGCTTGGTTCCACCCCCGGCGGGAGTTGCGACTTCACCTCCTGGATGCGCTCGTTGACGAGCTGGCGGGCGAAATAGATGTCCGTGCCGTCTTTGAAAACTACCGTCACCTGCGAGAGGCCGTAGCGCGAGATCGAGCGCGTGTAGTCGAGCCTCGGCAGGCCGGCCATCGCGGTCTCGACGGGATAGGTGACGCGTTGTTCGGATTCGAGCGGGGAGAAGCCGGGCGCCTCGGTGTTGATCTGCACCTGGACGTTGGTGATGTCGGGGACGGCGTCGATGGGCAGTTGGCGGTAATTGAACACACCGAGGACGCACATCCCGAGCGTAACGATCAGGATGAGCCACCGCTGGCGGATGGAGAAATGGATGAGTTTTTCGAGCATGACGGGCGGGGCTTAGAGGGCTTGACCGGCGGTCTCGCCGGTGCGGATGCGGATGACGCGAACGACATCCTTGATGGTGACGAGGCCGTCGCCCTTGTTGCCGGTGCGGGCAGCCTGCACGAGCGTGTCGGCGATGAGGTCGGCGTGAGCGGCCTCGCAGGTGAGCAGTAGCACGGTCTTTTTATGGAAGGTGAAGTTATCCTCGGTGGGGCGGAAGGCTCCCCCGGCTCCGCGTCCGCGGCCCTGGCCGTGGGCGTCGAGCAGGGTGACTCCGGGGAAGTGCGGCAGCGCATGGAGCGCGTGCATGACGCGCGACAAGGTGTGCGGCTGGATGATGGCGGTGATTTCTTTCATGGTCGTGGTCTCCGCTTAGTGGTCGTGCGAGGCGCCGGATTTCCCGATGTCGGCTTTCAGGAGAAAGCTGTTTTCGGTCACGTAGCGCTCGCCGGCCGTGAGGCCTTTGAGCACTTCCACATAACCGCCGCCGCGCCGGCCCAGTTCCAAGGGGCGTGCCTGGTAGAGGTCGCCGTGCTGGGAAAACACCACGGTGAAGTCGAAGAGCGACTGGATGGCCGATTCCTTCACCGCCACAGGCACGCGCTCCGCAGTGAGAGTGATTTCGGCCTTCACGAAGAGGCCGGGACGCCAGCGTTGTCCCGTGTTCGGCAACACCACGCGGGCAAGAAGCGTCTGCGCTTCCGCCGAACTGACCGGGGAGAGCCACGAGATTTTGCCCTGGGCTTCGAGCCCGCCATCGTCGGCGTAGATGGCCACGGCCTGGCCCACCTTGACGCGGGCCTGGTCGCGCTTGGGCACGTTGAGATCGACCCAGACATCGGCGAGATCGGCGATGGTGTAGAGGGTGGCACCGTCGCCGACGGTTTCGCCGGCGTTCACGTCGCGATCCACGATCACACCCGCGACGGGGGCTTTCACCTCGATGGTCGCGAGCGATTGATTCGTCTCCACGATGGCGACGACCTCGCCGGCCGTCACGGAATCGCCGAGGGACTTGCGGGCTTCGCGGATGATGCCGCCGAAGCGGGGCACGGCGCGGGCGACTTTGTCCGAATTGAGTTTCACCTGACCATAGACGGGGAGGATTTCGGTCATCGTGGCGGGACCGGCGACTTCGGCGACGACGCCGGAGCGGGCGGCGGCTTCAGCACCGATGGTCACCTGCATCTCGGGAGCCTCGAAGGCCCAGCGGTGGGTGCGACCGGCGTGTTCGGCCACGATGGTGTAGTTGAAGGAGTGTGGTTCATACACCTCGTCGGGGCTTCGCAGGTAATCGCCCTCGGGCACAAAAGCGTGGCGGTCAATGACGTTGCCGGGGCGCTTCAACTCAACGGTGAGTTTGACGGCGGAAGCCGTGGTAGGTTGGCCGCCTTGGGTAAACCAAGCGCGGAATTCGGGCGGGATACCCGCCTCGACGATGGCGAGTTCGAGGGTGAAATCACCGTCGGTGAGGAGGCGGCCACCGTGCGGGCCTTTGGCGGTCTCCTCTTCGGCATGCTTGTCGTCCGCACCGCCGTGTTCGTCGTGGCCGCCGGCGGCCTCTGCGGCGGGATCGTGACCGCTTTCGACGAGATAGTAGGCGAGGCCCCCGCCCAAGGCGAGGATGGCGAGGATTGTGAGAGGAAGTTTAAATTTCATGGGTGATTCAGTTCGGATCAGGAGATTAGGAACGGTTGATATCGTCTTGGAGGGGCGCGCCGAGGAGGCGCTCGATTTCGATGACGTGCAGATGGAAGGTCGCGGCATAGGTCACGACCTGACCACGCAGCTCGATGAGGGATTTCTGGGCGTCGAGCAGCTCAAGCAGGGAGAAACGTCCGCTGCGGTAACCTTCGCCGGCCAGCGCGAGGGTTTCGTCGGCGATGGGAATGACCTCCTGTTGCAGCTGGGTGAGGGCGGTGCGCGCATGGAGCATTTCCTGATACACGTCGAAGAGGGTCGCGCGCATCTCGAGGCGCATCGCTTCGGTGGAAGCAGTGAGCTGGGCCTGGCGTTCGCGGGCCTCCCGAATGGTGCCCGTCTGCTGGTCGCGCAGAGGCAGCGGCATGGACAGGCCGGCCACAAAACCGAAATCGTCTGTCGCTTCGACCCGGCGGAGACCCCCGCTCAACCGGAGACCGGAGCGGCGGAGGCTCTGGCCCAGCCTCACTTGGGCTTCGCGCCACCGCGCCTCGACAGAGAAGCGGGCGAGCACGGGGCTTTTTTCCAGACGGGCCGCGAGTCCGGCGAATTCCGGCACGGCCGGCAGTTGCAGCAAGTCGGCCCGGGTCGGACCGAACCGGGGCTCGGCCTCGCCGAGCACGGCGGCGAGCGACTGGCGGTGGGCGGCGAGTTCGTGTTCCGCATGCTCCTCGTCGATTTGCAGCCGGGCGAGCGCCGTGCGCGCCTTGTGCAGATCGAGTGGAGAACTCACGGCGGCCTCGACGCGTTGCCGCACCGCGGCCACGGTTTGTTCGCCGAGTTCGCGGGCCCGGTGGGCGGCGGCGAGCTTTTCGGCGTCCGCCACGGCTTCGATGAATCGCCGCGCGACCTCGGCGAGCACCTCCACGCGCTTGGTCTCGTAGTCGGCGCTCGCGAGGGCGCGTTCGCCCTCGGCCGCTTCGACCCGGCGCGCCCGGCTGCCCCCCAGATCAATGATCTGGCTGAGCTGGAGGGTGGTTTCCAAACCCTTGACGCCGGAAAGCGCGCCGGTGCCGAGGAAGTTCTCCGCTTCGACGGACAGTTCGGGATTAGGGCGGATGCCGGCTTGCAGGATCCGCGCCTCAGCCACGCGTGACTCGAAAGCGTAGGCCTGGAGCGAAGGGTTTTTGAGCAGCGCCTGGGCGAGGGCTTGCGGCAGCGTGAGGGGATCGGCCGTGGTGGCCGGGCCGCCCCGGGCCGCCGCCTCATCGGAGTGGGAGGACCCGGCGGATGCGATGACGGGGATAAATAGCAGAAGGATAAACGGGAGAATTCTCATGATTGAACACGGGTTGGACAGAGACGAACAGACGCGGCTGCGGCCACGGAAGCACGCCAAGCAGGCGGGCGGAGAAGAGAGTCCTCGCTCCGGTCGGTGGACCGGCAGAAAGGGACTCAGGCTACGACGTCAGGGGCGCGCGCGGGGGGCGCGGCGCGGGTGATAAACTGCCAGGCGACCCTCCATTCCGGGGGCGGTCGATGGCGGGCTGGGGAAAGGGGAGGCTCGATGCTGCAGACAGACGCGGGCCAAGCTAGCGCGGCCAAGAGCGTGGAGAGCGAGTCGGTGGGCGGAGGAACCTTCAGGGACGGCGTGGTGGCCGTGTAAGGCGTATACTCGATGGCATGGCCGGCTTCTTCATTCTCACTGTGGCTCCCCGCGGGAATATCATGATGATGCTCATGATCGTCGTGAGTGAGGAAGGCGATGTTGGCTGACTCAAACTCGCAATGCAGCGTCGCCGGCAGCCACAAGGTGGCCAGGAGCAGCGCGGCGAGTTTCATCAGGCGGGACACGGCGTTACCTGTCGCTTACGAGCCGCGAATTGTCAAGGAAGCGGGTTGTAGCGGCCTCCGCTGTTACCCGTGGGCCAGCGAGCTTGCTCGCGCTTCAGGGCAAACGGCGCGAGCGAGCTCGCTGCCCACCTCAGAACCGGAACGTCCAGGCGGCCTTAATCGAGGTTTCGTTTTGCGTAGGGCGGAAGCGGTCGAAGCTCGTGTCGTAACCCTGGTTGATGATGAAGAACACCTCGTTGCCGGGCTGGACGATCCACTTGAGGCGGAAGTTCACGCCCAGTTCGGCCGAGAGGTTGTCGTATTGAGCGAACAGACTGACCTGCAGGTCCGGGCTGAAGGTGTAGACGGCCTTGGCCGCGATTTCGCGGACATCGAAATTGCCCTGGGGCAGCCGGATCTG
>JBKJRX010000104.1:0-16555 GCA_046593155.1 Lacunisphaera sp. | reverse complement strand
CCGGAGTTCACGAGGAGCGAGCGCTTCACGCCGAGGATCTTGCCGAGTTCCTCTTCAAACGCGTCGCCCTCGGGCCCGAGCGTGAGCCAGAAATCCAGCGTCGCGCCGACGGCCGCCTCCACCTCGTCCGCATTGAAGACGCGCGCGGCATAGGGGACGGTCGTCTGGCCGGCGACGAAGGGCGCGGTGTTGTCCGTGCCCGCGCAGTTGGCCCCATGGGTCAGCGCCGAGTATTCGCGGGTGAGGCGGAGAATCTCCGCCTTGAGTTGTGCCGGGGTCTTGTTCATCGGGTCCAAGTCAGATTGAACGCGCGGGCCGCCGCGTCGTAGGCCGCGATCTGCCGGCGGGTATGGCCGGGCGCGACGGAAGCGTCCGCGGAGACCGCGCGATACCACTCCACGGTATGAGTGATGGTCGCGGCAAAATCCCACACCGGCTTCCAGCCGAGCACACGCGCGGCCTTGTCGATGGCGAGGCTGAGCAGCGTGGCCTCATGCACGGCCTTGGGATCGGTGCGGTCTTCCCATTTGCCCGGCCAGTGCTTCAGGACTTCCTCGACCAACGCGGCTACCGGCCGGGTGGCCGCGGGCGTCGGGCCGAAATTGAAGGCGGTGGCATAATCAGAAACCTGAAACCTGAAACCTGAGACCTGAGGATTGGCCAACACCGCCCCGAGCCAGAGATATCCGCTCAGCGGCTCCAGCACGTGCTGCCACGGGCGCGTGGCGTGGCGGTTGCGCACGGGGATCACCTCGCCGCGCTGCAGGCTGCGGATGCAGTCCGGCACGATGCGGTCCAGCGCCCAGTCGCCGCCGCCGATGACGTTGCCGGCGCGCGCCGAGGCGAGTTGCACCGGCGAGTCGGCCGCAGAAAAATATGAGCGCCGGTAGGCCGACACCACGAGTTCCGTGGCGCCCTTGGAGGAACTGTAGGGATCGTGGCCGCCCATTGGCTCCTCTTCGCGGTAGGCGTGCGCCCGCCCCGTGTTCTCGTAGCACTTGTCCGTGGTCACGACCACGACGGCGCAACGGATCCGCGCCAGCCGCACGGCCTCGAGCAGGTGCACCGTGCCCATGATATTGGTGGCATAGGTCTCCACGGGCTGTTCATAGGACAGCCGCACCAGCGGCTGGGCCGCGAGATGAAACACGAAGTCCGGCCGGGCCGCATCCACGGCGGCGCGCACGACGGTCAGGTCACGGATGTCGCCGCGGCGGTCCTTCATCCGGCCGGTGAGGCCAAGCTCGTCGAACAGCGCCGGCGTGGTCGCCGGTGGCAACGCGAAGCCCGTGACGTCGGCCCCGAGCGAAAGCAGCCATTCGCACAACCACGAGCCCTTGAAACCGGTGTGGCCGGTGACGAGCACGCGCTTGCCGCGATAGATGTCGCCGAAGGCCATGCTTACCAAACCTTCCAGGGCGCCTTGCCGTCGGTCCACAGCTGGTTGAGGTGCTGCGTCTCCTGATAGGTGTCCATCGGTTGCCAGAATCCCTCGTGCTGATAGGCGTTGAGCTGGCCGTCGCGCACCAGTTTTTCCATCGGCTGCCGTTCCAGCATGACCGTGGAGTCGTCCGACAGGTAGTCGAAAAGCCGGTGCTCGCAGACCATGTAGCCACCATTGACGTGGGCGTCCTCGAACTGGGGCTTCTCACTGAAGGTTTGGATCCGACCGTCTCCCTCGATGCGCAACGCCCCGAAGCGGCCGGCCGGATGCACCGCCGAAAGGGTGCAGACCTTGCCGGACCGCTTGTGCGCCGCGATGAGCGCGTTGATGTCGATCGTCGCCAACCCGTCGCCATAGGTGAGCATGAAGGCCTCACCCTTGGGGATGTAGCGCTGGATCTGCTTCACGCGATGCGCGGTCATGGTGTTTTCCCCCGTGTCCGCCAGCGTCACACTCCACTCCTCCTCGCCGTGGCCGTTATGAAATTGCGGGGTCGATTTCTCGCCAAGTGAGAGCGTGACGTCACAGGTGTGCCAGAGATAGTTGCGGAAGAAATCCTTGATCATGTCACCCTTGTAACCGAGGCAGAGGACGAACTCCCGGTGGCCGTAATGCGCGTAGGTCTTCATGATGTGCCACAGGATCGGCCGGTTGCCGATCGGCACCATGGGTTTGGGCCGGTATTCGGTTTCTTCGCGCAAGCGGGTGCCTTTGCCACCGCAAAGTATGACTACTTTCATAACGGCAAATCTCACCTGTTGTGGCTGGGTTGGGCAAGAGCCAACACGGCGCACACCCGGCTAATACTGGATTATAACAATATGGCGCGGGGGCCCTCTTTTCCCGCCGCCTCGACATCGCGCCCACCGTGACCTAACCTGCCAGACGTCACTCTTTCCTCACGCCCATGACCCCCGGCCAGAAATTCCGCACAGCACTCACCGCTGAAAACCCCCTCCCGATCGCCGGGGCCATCAACGCCTACGCCGCCCTTCTCGCCCAACGCACCGGTTTTCGCGCGCTCTACCTTTCCGGGGCCGGCGTCGCCAATCACTCCTACGGCTTGCCGGACATCGGGAAAACCGAGCTGGCCGACGTGCTCATTGACGCCCGCCGGATCACGCAACGCGTCGATCTGCCCTTGCTGGTCGACATCGACACCGGGTGGGATGACCCCGCCCGCGCTGTCCGCGAAATGGCCGGCGCCGGCGTCGCCGCCGTGCACATCGAGGATCAGGTCCCGGCCAAGCTCTGCGGCCACCTCCCCGGGAAGCACCTCGTCTCCACCGCCGAGATGATCGCCCGCGTGAAGTCCGCCGTCTCCGGCAAACCCGACCGCGATTTCGTCATTATGGCCCGCACCGACGCCGCGGCCAACGAGGGCGTGCCCGCCGCCATCGCCCGTGCCCAGGCCTATGCCGCCGCGGGCGCTGACATGATTTTCGCCGAGGCCCTGCGCTCGCTCGACGACTTCCGCGCCTTCACCGCTGCGGTAAAAGTGCCCGTCCTCGCCAACCTCACCGAGTTTGGCCAGACGCCCTACTTCACCCTCGACGAACTCCGCGCCACCGGCGTCGCAATGGTGCTTTATCCCCTCTCCGCCTCCCGTGCCGCGGCCGCCGCCACCCGCGAGACCTACACCGCCCTCCGCCAGGAGGGCACGCAAAAGTCCGTCGTCGGCAAGATGCAAACCCGCGCCGACCTTTACGACATCCTCGGCTACCAACCTCCGAAATAATCCGCCATGTCCGACGCCGCCCCCGCCCCCAAGGCCAAGAAATCCGTCACGCTTTCCGGCGTCATCGCCGGCAACACCGCCGTCTGCACCGTCGGCCACACCGGCAACGACCTGCATTACCGCGGCTACGACATCGCCGACATTGCTAACCACGCCACCTACGAGGAAGTCGCCCATCTCCTCATCCATGAACACCTGCCCAACGCCGCCGGACTCACCGCCTATCGTGAGAAATTAAAAAAACTCCGCGGCCTGCCGGTGCCGCTGCGCGCCGTGCTTGAGCAGATCCCCGCCGGGGCGCATCCGATGGATGTCCTCCGCACCGGTTGCTCGATGCTCGGCAACCTCGAGCACGAGAAGCTCCCGTCGACCGGCGCCGGGACGGCCTCCGCCCCGGGGGCCCGCGACCTCGCCGACCGGCTCCTCGCCTGCTTCCCGTCGATGCTGCTCTACTGGCACCACTTCGCCACCAGCGGCAAACGCATCCTGGTCGAGACGGCCGACCCGTCCATCGCCGCCCATTTCCTCCACCTGCTGCACCAGCGTCCGCCGACCGGCTCGCACGTCCGCGCGCTCGACCGCTCGCTCATCCTCTACGCCGAGCACGAGTTCAACGCCTCCACCTTCACCGCCCGCGTCATCGCCGGCACCGCCAGCGATTTCCATTCTGCCATCACCGGCGCCATCGGCGCCCTGCGCGGCGCCAAGCACGGCGGCGCCAACGAAGTCGCCTACGAAATTCAGCAGCGCTACCGGACTCCCGACCTGGCTGAGGCCGATATCCGGGAGCGCATCGGCCGCAAGGAAATCGTCATCGGCTTCGGCCACCCGGTCTACACTGTCTGCGATCCGCGCAACGCCATCATCAAGGAAATCGCCCAGCAACTCTGCACCGAGACCGGCAACGTGAACCTCTTCCGCATTGCCGAGCGGATCGAGACGCTGCTGTGGAATGAGAAGAAGATGTTCCCCAACCTGGATTGGTTCAGCGCCGTCGCCTACCACGAGCTGGGCGTGCCCACCGCCATGTTCACGCCGCTTTTCGTCATGGCCCGCACCGCCGGCTGGGCCGCGCACATCATCGAGCAGCGCATCGACGGCAAGATCATCCGCCCCGGCGCCAATTACACCGGCCCCGACCACCGGCCCTTCCCGCCACTGGCTCAGCGATAAGCTTTAAGCGCTAAGCTGTAAGCCCCGAACCGTTCCCCCTACTCGCTACCCGCTACTCAATACTCGCTACTTTCCCCGTGTCCTCCCCCATTTCCAACGTCCGCCCTGCCCCTGACCAGCTCCTCACCGACCTCGCCGATTATGCGCTGAGCGCAACGATCACGAGCGACGAAGCCTACGACACCGCCCGCTGGTGCCTCGCTGACACGCTCGCTTGCGGCATCATGGCCCTCGCCTACCCGGCCTGCACCAAGCTACTCGGTCCGGTCGTCCCCGGCACCACGATCAAAAACGGCGCGCGTGTCCCGGGCACCAGCCACGAGCTCGATCCCGTGCAGGGCGCCTTCAATATCGGCACCATCGTCCGCTGGCTGGATTTCAACGACACTTGGCTCGCCGCCGAATGGGGCCACCCCTCCGATAACCTCGGCGCCATTCTGGCGGTTTCCGATTGGATCAGCCGCAACAAAGCCGCCGGTCAGCCGCTCGCCACCTTTGGCTCTCAACTCTCAGCCCTCAACTCTCAGCCCATTCCGACCATGCGCGATGTCCTCATCGCCATGATCAAGGCCCACGAGATCCAGGGTGTGCTCGCCCTCGAGAATTCCTTCAATCGGGTCGGCCTCGACCACGTGCTGCTTGTCCGCATCGCGTCGACCGCCGTCACCGCTGCGATGCTCGGCGGCACGCGCGACCAGGTCATCAACGCCATCTCTCACGCCTGGCTCGACGGCTCCGCGCTGCGCACCTACCGCCATGCACCCAACACCGGCTCACGCAAGTCCTGGGCGGCGGGCGACGCCACCAGCCGCGCCGTCCGCCTCGCGCTCACCGCCATGACCGGCGAGATGGGCTACCCTTCCGTCCTCACCGCCAAGGGCTGGGGCTTTCAAGATGTCTCCTTCAAGGGCAACCCTCTCAAGCTCGCCCGTCCGCTCGGCAGCTACGTGATGGAACAGATTCTCTTCAAGATCTCCTTCCCAGCCGAATTCCACGCCCAGACCGCCGTCGAGTGCGCCATGAAGCTCCATCCACACGTGAAGGATCGCCTCGAGCAGATCGAGCGCGTCGAGCTGACGACCCACGAGTCCGCTATCCGCATCATCGACAAGTCCGGCCCGCTGAACAACCCGGCCGACCGCGATCACTGCCTCCAATACATGACGGCCATCGGCCTCATCTTCGGTGCGCTCACGGCCGACCACTACGAGGACAAGGTCGCCGCCGACCCGCGCATTGACGCCCTCCGCGCCAAGATGGTCGTCACCGAGGACAAGGCCTACTCCAAGGATTACCTCGACCCTGAAAAGCGCTCCATCGCCAACGCCGTGCAGGTATTTTTCAAAGACGGCCCCAAGACGGAGCGCGTTGAAGTCCACTTCCCCATCGGCCACCGCCGCCGCCGTGCCGAGGGCATTCCGGTGCTCCAGCAAAAGGCCCATCACGCTTTCGCCACCCACTACGGCAAAGACAAGGCCGCATCGCTCATGTCCCTCTTCGCGGATCGGTCGAGGTTGGAATCAACCCCCGTTTACGAATTCATGTCCGCCTTCGTCAAATGACCCAACTTCACGTCAAACGCCCTAACTTGTCGAACGGGCCGACCGCGCGAAACTCGAGGCGATGCCTGCGCATGACTTCGTCCGTCCGTTTGTGAAAAAATCGCCTCCTAGCGTCACCAAAAATTAGGGCGCGCCAGTCGTCGATGTGGCTCTCAGATGACCTTCGATATGTTCCCATAGCTCAAATACGTCGCCCGGTCCCATAAAATTGAAAAACACCTGACTGCCTTGTAGCGCGATCGTGATTTCTCGATTCTGGAAACGCGCTAGTCGTTTAGGCTCGCCCGGCAAAAAGTGGAAGCGATTCCCGTGTCCCAGCGCGTTGCGAAGATGACGATAGAACTCCAGTTCTGGTGCTTTCTCGAAATAGCCGTTTTTGGAAAGCATGTCGCCAATCTGAATGACCATCGATTGCAAAAGTAGTCCCATATAATCGATGTTGAATTGTGGGTTTCCACGTAGCTGCTCGATAAGTGGCCCATAATTAGGGATCGAATATGGCGTATCTCGCCCAACTCGACCCAAGTTTAGATTTGTATCAATATTCGGAAAAAGATGCGCCTTCATCGCTTGGAAAAAGTCGTCGCGATTGAGCATATATAAAAAAGACTGCGTCCCAACGAACACTTCGCGCGCAACTTTGATCCGTTCTGCAATATACTGCCGCAAGGGATTGTCCGGTGTCATGAGATTGAATGCTGTCGTTAGACTGCTTCCTTCTCAACTAGCTTCGGTAGTATTCAACCGGGGCAGATCGCGTATATTGATGTCCGCCGCATCACCGGCTCGACGCTCCGGCTGATTTTTGCATCGTTGCCGCCACGGGCCGCCACTTCTTATGCGCACCCGTCTTCGCCAAGCTTTTGCCGCGGCCAGCCTGCCAGTCCCCCGCCCCGCTCTCCGCCGTCGAAGGCGTTATCCACACCATCCGCGGCGAACGCGTGATCCTCGACGCCGATTTGGCCAAACTCTACGGCGTCGAGACTCGCGTGCTCAATCAGGCTATCCGCCGCAATCGCGATAAATTTCCATCGGGCTTTCTTTTTCAGCTTTCTGCAGAAGAGGCAGATGCGTTGAACCGGTCACAATTTGTGACCGGTTCGGCCAAAAACCAAGGGCGTATGCGATCACAAACTGTGATCGCATCAAAACGGAACATCCGGCACCTCCCTTTCGCCTTCACCGAGCACGGCGCCATCATGGCGGCCAATATTCTCAACAGCCCGCAGGCGGTGCAGATGAGTGTTTTTGTCGTCCGGGCGTTTATCAAGATGCGCAGCCTGCTTACCGACACTCGCGAACTCGCCAGGAAACTGTCTGCGCTTGAGAAAGAACTCACCTCCCGACTCGACTCACATGAGACTGCTATCAGCGAGTTCATGAGGCGCATCATGTTCCTCCTCGATCCTCCGCGAGGCCCGGAGATTCCCGACAAGGAAATGGGCTTTCACACCACTCTGAAGCGCCCAGCCAGGTGAAGAGAAACACACAGGCACGGTCTCCGGATAGTGATGCCGAGCGAACTTTGTTCGTTTGAGGTGCCAGTCTGGCACCTCAATTCAAGATCACAATCTGTGACCTTGAATCCGTGAACCACTTATTCCCAATCACATGCAATCTTGAGGTCACAATTTGTGACCTCAAAGCGGAATCGAAACGGCCTGGTATCAAACACTTCAACCGGTGGACTCATTGCTGGACTTACACTTGTCTTATCTGGCCGGCCGCTTGACTTATTACTGGACTTACACTTGTCTTACTAGCCATGGCCTTCGCCCCCCTGTTTACCGTTTCCGCCCCGCTGCTTCGGGAGCTGGAGGCCGTGGCTGACCTCAAGGCGAAGATCGCCAATGCGACCGTGCAGGTTGCCTGGACGCCCCAGCTCGCCAAGGACAGCCGCCAGCGCGGGGCGCACGCCTCCACCGCCATCGAGGGCAATCCCCTCACACTGGAGGAGGTCCGCGCCCTGGAAGGCGGCACTCCCCTGCCCGTTCACACCGCCCGCTCGCAGCGGGAGGTGTTGAATTACTTCGCCGGGCTACGTTGGGTCGAAAAACGCGCCCGCCAAAAGAAGCCCGTCACCCATGAGGATATTTTCCGGCTGCACCAACTGCTGGCGGACGGAGTCATGGACCAAGGCGAGGCCGGCCGCTACCGGACCATTGCCGTGCGGGTCGGCCAGCACCGTCCCCCGGCGCCTGACCTGGTCTCAGGCCTCATGCGCGAGTTGCTCGAGTGGTGGAACGGACCCAGCGGCGAATGGTCGCCGGTGCTTACGTCCGCCATCCTGCACTACCAGTTCGAGGAAATCCACCCGTTCGCCGACGGCAACGGCCGCGCAGGCCGCATGCTTGCGCTGTGGGAACTCTACCGGCGCGGGTTCGACACGCACCATATCTTCTCCATCGACGAGTTCTTCTGGGAGGACCGCTCGCGCTATTACGCCAGCCTCGCCGCCGTGTCCAAGGAAGGCGGGAATCTCACCGTCTGGCTCGAATACACCACCGAGGGACTACGGGCGACCCTCGAGCGCGTGTGGCTGCGCATCCAGCAGTTCGCCGCGAAGTCCGGCTCAAAGAAAACCGTGCTGCGCCCCAGCCAGGAGCGGTTGCTGCACCTGTTGCGCGACAAACCGGACGGCCTGACTCCGGCGGAAATCTGGGCAGCCATCAACGTCACCAAACAGGGCGCCGCCCACATCCTGGCCCCGCTGCTCAAAGCCAAGCTCGTCAAACGCGTCGGCACCCGAAAATCCGGGCGCTACGTTCTCGGTTGATGCCCCAGGTTCACGATCCCACCACCGCTACGATCTCCCGCACGCAGGCGGCACCGAACACCAGCAGGCACACGATAAGCGCGGTGTTGCCAAGGCGGCGGTTGGCGAGCGTGCCCATCCAGTCGCGACGGTTGTTCAGGTAGAGCAGCGTCGCGGCGAGGAAGGGCATGAAGAACGCGCCCAGGATGGAGAACGCCACGACAACCGCCACCGGCTGCTTGAACCACAGCAGCACGAGCGGCGGCAGTGCGATATACACCAAGGCCGCGAAATAGATCCCGCCCGGCCGGCCCTCCGTCACGGCCGCCGGCGCCGGGGCGCCGCGCCATGCGGCCACCAGGTCGACATACACCTGCGGCACGCCCTGCCATACCCCGAGCATCGCCGTGAATACCGTGCACCAGAACCCCACCAGGAAAATCCACCGCCCCGCCGGCCCCGCGACCGTCGCCAGCTGTGTTGCGATCTCCAAGGCGATGCGCGTGCCGCCGGCTTCTTTGGCGTTCACCCCCGCGGCAATCACGACCAGCGCCATGCCGAACAGCCCCGTGAACACATACGCCAGCCGCACATCACTGCGCACGGCCGGCAGTTTGTCCGCCCCGCTCCAGCCCACCGCGCGCATCCAGTAGGCGTAACAAATGACCGTCAGACTACCACCGATGCTGCCCAGCAGTGCGAGCAGCGCCGCCCCGCCGCCTTCCCCGGCCGGCAGCCGCGGCAGCAGCAGTCCACCCAGCAGCGCGAGCGGCGCCGGTTTCGACAGCACCGCGCACACCAGCACGCTCAGCGCCATCACCGCGATGAGCCACTTCATCACCCGCTGGAACTGCGCGTAACGGTTGAACCCCACGAGCATCGCCGCACCCACCGCGTGGATCATTCCCCACACCGGCACGGAGAACACCGGCCACAGGCTCGCCGCCGCCAACCCGCACGCGCCGCTGAGCGACGCCCCGACGAGAAACGTCCACAGCAGCAGGTAGCCGGCGAATAATATCCCGACCCACCGCGGCAACCGCGTCATCCACGCGCGCACGACCGTCTCCCCCGTGGCCAGCTGCCAGCGTGCGAGCGCCTCCGTGAGGACAAACTTCAACGCGGCCGTGAAGGCCACCGCCCACAGCAGAGTCGTGCCGTATTTGATGCCCGTGACCGACGCCACTACCACATCACTCGCGCCAATCCCGGCCGCCGCCAGCAGCAACCCCGGCCCCAAGGAACGAAGACGATCGCGCCACGCGGTGAACATCAGTCCGCGAGCGAAGCAGTTCCCTGCCCCCAAGCGAAGCCCGTAAAGCACAGTGGCAACCCACCGACCGCCCTAAGCGCCGCCAAAAAAAACTAAATAATCCTTGCCCATTCTGGAACGATCGTTCTTATACGTCCCATGCCTCGCCAAAAAGAGTTCGATGAAGCCGAAGTGCTTGACCAAGCACTCGAGCTTTTTCGTGCGCGGGGCTTCAAGCACACCTCCTTCTCCGACCTGACCGCGAAACTCGGCGTCAGCCGGCAGAGCCTTTATGATACCTACGGTGACAAGCAGACCCTTTACCTGACCGCCCTCAAGCGCTACCTCGACCGGGCCATCGACGGCATGCGCCGCAAGCTCGACGACCCCGCTCCCGTCCGCCAGGTCTTCACCCAGTTCTTCGCTGCCATGATCGCCACCAGCTGCGAGTGTTCCCACGCCGGCTGCTTCATGGTCAACGCCATGGTCGAGCTCTCCCCGCACGACGCGGCCACCCGCACCCTCGCCCAGACCCATGCCCGTGAAATCGAAGGCCTCTTTGCCGGCCGACTGAGCGCCGCCCAGCGCAAGGGCGAGATCGCCAAGTCCAAGGATCCCGTCGCCCTCGCCCGCTTCCTCTATCACACCACGCTCGGCCTGGCTGTTTCCTCCCGCGCGCTCGGCGACAAGGAGGGCCTGCAGCAAACCGTCCATCTGGCCTTGCAGGTTCTCGACTGATTTTCCCTTGCACATTCTGGAACGTTTGTTCCAGACAACCAAACCCACCACGTCATTCCCATGAAAAACAAAAACATCCTCATCACTGGCGGCACCACCGGCATCGGCCTGGCGACCGCTCAACTCCTGAGCGCCGAAGGCGCGAAGGTCATCGTCACGGGCCGCAATCCCGCGACTCTCGCCACCGCGCAAAAGGAACTGCCCGCCGGCACCATCATCCTCAAGTCCGACTCCGCCTCCCTCGCCGACGCCCAGGCGCTCGGCGCCGAGATCAGGAAACACGTCACCCACCTCGATGGCGTCTTCCTCAACGCGGGTATCGGCCAGTTCGGCCCGATCGATTCGATGACCCCGCAGCACTTCGACGACATGTTCGGCGTCAACGTCCGCGGCCTCTATTTCCAGCTGCAATCGCTCCTGCCGGTCCTCGCGAATCCGAGCGCGGTGCTCTTCAACGCCTCGGTCGTGGCGGAACTCGGCTTCCCCGACACCAGCATCTACTCGGCGACGAAGGCTGCGGTGGTCTCGCTCGGCAAGACCCTCGCCGTCGAACTCGCGCCACGCGGCATCCGGATCAACACCCTCAGCCCCGGCCCCATCAAGACGCCGATCTACAACAAGCTCGGCTTCCCGGCCGATGCCCAGAAGGGGTTCGAAGACCACATGGCCGCCCAATCACTCTTCAAGCGCTTCGGCACCTCTGACGAAGTCGCCCGGCTCGCGCGTTTCCTCCTCTCAAGTGATTCCAGCTATATCATCGGTGAGAATATCACCGTCGACGGAGGCGTCCGGCTCACCTGACCGCCCAACCCCTTCTTTTCCCGTGATCGCCGTCGTCTTCATCCTCTCCGCCCTCACCCTGCTCGTCGCCACTGACAGCGACGGGCAGCAAGGCGGTGCCGCACCCGGCCCGGGTGGTCCGCGCTTCTCCAACGCCTACGGCGACCTGCGCCACATCCCGTCCGTCCTCGTCGAAAACCACTCGCTCAAGCCCTACAAGCAGCGCGTGCTTGGGACCTATGTTTTGCTCGAGGCTTCGCTCAAACTGCTGGGGGAACAGTTCGATAATATAAAGGCTTCCATTCGCGCAGACTCCGCCGCCCGGCCCGCCACCTTGCCGATGAACTGGAGCGGAAACTCCGATGTCCAAACCACGATGGATTTCGCCGGCATCGCCTACGAGGAATTCGTCTCCCCCGCCTCCGGCACCCCCAAGACCTACGAGAAGCTCGTGGTCCATGTGAACACCAAGCCCGGCAACGAACTCCGCCGGCCCAAGGCTTATTGGGTATCGGCCGCCCAACCCGAAATCATCGAGCGACTCAAATTTCACGGGGTGCGGGTTGAGGCCCACACCCGCCCAATGACGGAAACCCTGAAAATGTATCGACTGGTGAACCCCGTGCCGGCCGCGCTACCCTTCGAGGGCCGCCACCTGGTCACAACCAAGGTGAAGGGCGAAACCCGCACCGAAACTTTCCCCGCCGGTTCCGTGCGCGTGCCCACCGACCAGCCCCTCGGCGACCTCATGGTCGCGCTGCTCGAGCCGGAGGGCGCCGACTCGTTCCTCGCGTGGGGCTTCTTTCCCGAGATCCTGCAACGCACCGAATACATCGACGGCTACGTCATTGCCCCGCTCGCCGAGAGGATGCTCGCCGACGACCCGAAACTGGCGGCCGAATTCGCAGCGAAGCTGAAGTCTGACGAAAAATTTGCCGGGGATCCCACCGCCCGGCTGCAATGGTTCTACGAGCGGAGCAGGTTTTACGACGACCGCTACCTGCTCTATCCTATCGGGATCGAGCGCTGATTTGCCTGGGAATCCGCCGGCGGACGGAGTTCCCCGGACAAACCCCGGGGCGCGAGGACGCGACAACGGGGCCTCAGCGCGGGGCGAGCCCCGCGGCGACTGCGGCCGCCTCCGGGGCGGTGCCGTGGGCGATGCCAGCCTGCGCCACTATCACCGCGTCCAGCGGCGGCTCGAGCAGCGCAAGCAGCCTCTGCAATTCCTCCGCTTTGTGACCCTCGATTGTAAGGTAGCGGCCGTCGGTTCGACGCAGTTCGAGCCCGACCAGGGCCGGGCTGGCGGACGAGCCCCAGCCAAAGGTGCTCGTGAATGTCTGCGGTCGCACGAATTGAATGTCCGTCCACGGAATGACCCGGAGTGAGTTCTGGGAGGGGCCGAGCGCCAGTCCGTCGCCGCGCAGTTCCACGAGGCTGCTCCGGCGGGCGCGCACCCATTTGCTCCCGGCGGTGAACGCACCGATCAGGCACATGATGGCGATCACGGCCGACCAGTCGTCCGATAATCCAACCAGAGGCCCGCCCACCCCGGCCGCGAGCGCGCCGGCCACGGCCAGCGGCGCCAGCCAGAACGGAATGATGGCAAACCGCAGCAGCAGCGGCTGCTGCCAGCGCTGGCGCTGGAGGTCGGGTAGACGCGCCTGTGCCCGCTTCGCCCCCCGGAAAAGCTCGTCGATGTAGTCGAGTATATTGCGCTGGATGTGCGCCACGTTGGGGCTGAACACATCCCAGCCGAAAGCCACCAGCCCCTGCGTGGTCTGGATGCGCAGCTCCTGTTCCATCGGAATGCCGTTCATGCGATACGTGAAGGCCTCGGTCTGGCCGAAGTCGGCCCAGGGAATCCAATGCTCGCGCGTCCGGTAGACCGGCAGAAAGAATCCCACGAAGCCGGTGCCGCGCCAGCACCGGAGCCTCACGCCCTCGGTCTCCAGGACCAGGGCCGGGGGCCGGAGCAGGGCATGGACATTGCGACACCCGGCGAGGGCGAAGCCGAGGGCCACCGCGCCAAATCCCACCCCGAACCCCAGCTGGTCGGCAAGATCCGCCATCCCCTCGTCCATGAAGCCGAATTGTAACGCCAGGTAGCCCAGAAATAGGGCGAGCGCGAAGTGCAGCAGTCCTTTGACCACATGGTTGATCACGGCGGGACGGATGCTGCTTTCGGGGGGGGCCATGGCTGTGTGCTTTTGTGGGGGTGGCCGTATGGATCCGGCACCAGCTCGGTGCACGGAAAGTCAATAGCACCGGGCCAAGGCAGGGCAACAGGCGTTTGAAAAGTAAAGATCCCCGGGGCACCTGTCAGCCCTAGGCTCGGCGACGGCTGAAGCCCCGGGGTATTAGACCCAATGGGAATAAAAAAGGCGCGGACCAGTCCGCGCCTTTTGAGTGAATAAAACGACCTGGACCGGTTAGTTCCAATAGCCCTCGTAGAAGGTATAAGAGCCGTTAGAGGAACGTTCCCAGCGCGGGGCGATCCAGCGAGCGTCGTTCCGGGGCGCCATTTCCCAGCGGGCGTCAATCCAGGCATAACGGCCATCGCGAATCGTCCAGTGACCCTCGACCCAGACATGGTCCGAAGTCGGCCGCGCGGGCTGCGCATAAACCATTTGCGGGGCGACCGGGGGGGCCTGCGTCACGATAATCGTGCCCTGGTTGGTGGTCGCAGTGCCCATCTGCGGTTGCTGCTGCACAACCACCACTTGGGGCGGCGGAGCGGAAACAACATGGGATTCAGGACCGGAGGAGCAGCCGCCGAGCAGCAAGAAGCCGCCCGCAGCGAGAACCGCCGGCACCAAAGGGAGCCGTAGGCGGTTGGAGAAAACAGGTGTAGTGTTCATACACTCCTTAGAAGGCGCCTAGAGGCTGAAGTTGCCGGAACATTTCCCGAGGCACCACTGGGGGATTGCCGGATAGTGAATAAAAGGCGGTCTGCCTCCGGTTTTCCCGGTTTGCCAAGCGCCGGGCGCCTTGCTTGTTTTTGTTTCCCCCTATGCCACGCACTCTCGTCAAGGACGCCCTCAACGCCGCCGGCCCGCTGGATGCCATCCACCTTCAGGGCTGGGTCCGCACCCGCCGCGACGCCAAGGCCTTTTCGTTCATCGAACTCAACGACGGCTCCTGCCTCAAGGGTCTGCAGGTCATCATCGACGCCGCCCTGCCCGACTACGTCCACATCACCAAGGCCAACACCGGCGCGTCGGTCGAGGTGCACGGCAAGCTCGTCGAGTCCAAGGGCGGCGGCCAGAAATGGGAGGTCGTCGCCGGGAAATTCACGGTGCTGGGTGAGGCCGACCACACCTACCCGCTGCAGAAAAAGGGCCACACGCTGGAATTTCTCCGCGAGATCGCCCACCTGCGACCGCGCTCGAACCTTTTCGGCGCCGTCTTCCGCGTCCGCAGCCGCCTCGCCTACGCGGTCCACCAGTTCTTTCAGGAGCGCAGCTTCCTTTACGTCCACACTCCCATCATCACCGCCAGCGACGCCGAGGGCGCGGGCGACATGTTCCGGGTGACGACCCTCGACCTCGCGAACCCGCCCAAAAACGAACACGGCGACATCGACAGTGCGAAGGATTTTTTTGGCAAGAAAACCTTCCTCACTGTCTCCGGCCAGCTTGAGGGCGAGATCTTCGCCACGGCGCTTTCCAACATCTATACCTTTGGCCCGACCTTCCGGGCCGAGAACTCCAACACCTCGCGCCATGCCGCCGAGTTCTGGATGATCGAACCCGAGGTCGCCTTCTGCGACCTGCCGGGCAACATGGCGCTGGCTGAGGAGTTCGTGAAATACCTCATCCGCGACGCCAAGGAGCACTGCGCCGCCGATCTCGAGTTCTTCAGCAAGTTCGTCGACAAGGAGCTGCTCGCCCGCCTCGACTTCGTGCTCGATAAGCCGTTTGTCCGCTGCAGCTACACGGAGGCCGTCGAGATCCTCAGCAAATCCGGCAAGACTTGGGAGCATCCGGTGTCGTGGGGCGACAACCTCCAGTCTGAGCACGAGCGCTTCCTCACCGAGGAGCATTTCAAGTGTCCCGTCACCGTCTACAATTACCCGCGCGCGATCAAGGCGTTCTATATGCGGGTCAACGATGGCGACGCGCCCGGCCGCCAGACGGTCGCGGCGATGGACCTGCTCGTGCCCGGCATCGGCGAGATCATCGGCGGCAGCCAGCGCGAGGAGCGGCTCGAACGGCTGCGCGAAGGCCTGGCGCTGCACCACCTCGATGAAAAGGCCTACTGGTGGTATCTCGACCTGCGCCGCTACGGCAGCGTGCCGCACGCCGGCTTCGGCCTCGGCTTCGAGCGCATGCTGATGTTCGTGACCGGCGTCGCCAACATCCGCGACGTCATCCCCTTCGCCCGCACCCCCGGCACGGCGGAGTTCTGACGGGGGTTGCCCGGTAGGGGCGCTTGCCCTCAAGCGCCCTCGCACCCCAAGGGCCGTTGAGGGCAACGGCCCTACCATTTATTCCGCCCGCAGCAGCTTCACCACGTCCACCTGCCCGGCACGGCGGGCCGGCCACCAGCAGGCGGGCAGCGCGACCAGCAGCATCACCACGCCCACGATCCCGAAGACGAGCGGATCGGCCGCGCTCGTCCCGTAAAGCATGGAGCGCATGAACCGCGAGAGGCCCCAGGCCAGGCCGAGCCCGATGATCACGCCCAGAGTGGCCAGCAGGAGCCCGCCGCTGACGACCAGCCACCGGATCGAAGCCGGGCTGGCCCCGAACGTGAGCCGGATCCCGAACTCTGTGCGACGCTGCACGACCGTGTAGGCCATCATGGCAAACAGGCCGAGCACCGCCAGCAGCAGCGCCAGCGTGCCCAGCACCTCCAATATCGTCATGATGAACCGCTCGACCCACACCTCCGAGCGCAACCGCTGGTCGAAACCCGCAATGTTCAAGACGGCGAATTTTGGCTCGATCTCATAAATCGCGCGCCGCAGGTCGGCGTTGAACTTGGGGCCCGGTTTGACCGCGGTGCGCACAAACAGGTCGAAATTCGAGACATTCCGGGCCTGCCAGTAGGGGTAATAAAACCGCGGCTTGGCCTCCGTGCGCGCCGAGCGGATGTCTCCCACCACCCC
>JBKJRX010000088.1:0-16237 GCA_046593155.1 Lacunisphaera sp. | reverse complement strand
CTCGCCGAAGAGATTCTGGATGACATACTGCCAGTGGCAGAGCATGTCGACGATGATGCCGCCGTCGTCCTCCTTGCGGTAGTTCCACGAGGGGCGCTGGAGTTTCTCGTGCTCGCCGGTGAACACCCAATAGCCGAACTCGCCGCGGACGGAGAGGATTTTGCCGAAGAAGCCGGTGTCGATGAGGTATTTCAGTTTCACGAGGCCGGGCAGCCAGAGCTTGTCCTGCACCACACCGTTCTTGAGGCCGGCGGCCGACACTTCCTTGGCGAGGGCGAGGGCCTCGGCGGAGGTGGTGGCGGTGGGCTTCTCGCAATAGATGTGTTTCTTCGCGGCGATGGCCTTGCGGACACCGATCGGGCGCTGGCCGGTGAGGGTGGCATCGAAATAGATCTGGTTCTCCGGCTTGGCCAGTTCGGCGTCGAGGTTGGTCGAGACGCGGGTGACGCCGGTGCGGGCGGCGAGGGCCTTCAGCTTCTCTTCACTGCGGCCAACGAGGACCGGGTCGGGCATGATGACCTCGGAGTCGGAGAGCTTCACGCCGCCCTGATCAATGATGGCCTTGATCGAGCGGATGAGGTGCTGGTTGGTGCCCATGCGTCCCGTGACGCCGTTCATGATGATGCCGATTTTGTGAACTTTCATGTGGTTTTGGTAGGAAAATTACTGAATTTAAACGCGGAGGGCGCGAAGAGCGCGGAGTTTAGGAATAGGTTTGTTTTCTCCGCGGTCTTCGCGCCCTCCGCGTTAAAAGGTTTGGTTGGTTCAAACGTGGTCCTTGTAGGCTTGGACGATTTTCCTGAGGTATTCGTCCTGGTCCATGGCCCAGAGGCGGTTCGAGAACACCTCGACTTCGTTGAAGCCCTTGAAACCGGTGGCCTCGATCCAGGCGCGGATCTGGCGGAGCGGGATACAGCCTTCGCCCATGAGGCCGCGGTCGAGCAGGAGGTCGGTGGTCGGCGTGCGCCAGTCGCAGACATGGTAGGCAAAGAGGGCGTTGAGCCGGCCACAGCGGGCGATCTCGGCCTCGAGCGCCGGGTCCCACCAGAGGTGGTAGACGTCGGCGGCGACGCCCACGTAGGGCGACTTGAGGGACTCGACCATGTCGTTGGCCTGGCCGAGGGTGTTCACGGCCGAGCGGGAGTCGGCATACATCGGGTGCAGCGGCTCGATGGCCAGCTTCACGTTGGCGGCCTTGCAGTCGGGGAGAAGGGCGGCGATGCCGTCGGTGATCTGCTTGCGCGACTCGACGAGCGACTGGCTGGGGACGGCGCCACAGACGAGAACGATGAGCGGTGCGCCGAGGGCGTGGGCCTCGGAGATGGCGAGACGGTTGTCATCGAGCGCCTTCGCGCGGTCGGCGGCGGTGGTGGCGGGGAAGAAGCCGCCCCGGCAGAGGGAGACGATGGACAGGCCTTGGTCGCGAATCAGCTGGCCGGTCTTCTTGATGTCGCGGCCGGCGAGGGTATCGCGCCAGACGGTGATGCCTTTCACGCCCGCCGCGGCGAACTTCTGCGCGGAAGTCTCAATCGCCCACGGCTTGGTGGTGATCGTGTGGATGCAGAGCCGGCTGAGGCCGGGAAGGGGTGAAGAAGGATTCATGGCAGAATGATTCTGATTAACCTCAGAGGCACGGAGACACGGACGAAGACAGGTTGAGGAGATACGAATTCATGGGCTCGGAACTTTGTGTCTCAGTGCCTTTGTGGTTCAAACCTCAGCTCTTCAAACAACCGAAGAACGTAAAATATTTTTCGCCCTTGATGATGCGCTGCAGGTAGAGCGCGGCTTCGCGGAGGTGGTAGTCGCCCCACATGCAGGCCTCGCCACACGGAACCTTGCGGCCGGCGGGGATGTGGTCCCAGCCGTTCGGGCGGTGGTAGACGGAATGCAGCAGCAAGCCTTGGTGATTAGGCGCGGTTCCGAGGTAGGGCTCGGCCAGCAGCGTGCGCATGGTGGTCAGACCGGCCTGCCAGTATTTTTTGCCGTCGGCGGTCTCGAGGCCAAGGTAGCGGCCGAGGCGGAACAGGCCCTGCACGCCGATGGCGGCGGCGGAGCTGTCGACCGGCTCGAAGTCATTAAAAGGTTCCGCATTGCGGGCGCGCCAGTCACCGAGCTGGCCGAGGTGCGGGGCGCCGCCGTCCCAGTAGGGGATGCCGTCGAGTGCAGTGTTGGCGATGAACCAGTCGCAGGTCGCCTTGGCGCCCTTGAGCATCTGGTCGCGGAGCTTGGCCTTGCCGCCGAAGGGCGCGAGGTGGGCCTCGGGGACGGTGTCGAGGAACTCAAGCTCCTCGGCGAAGCCGACCATGGCCCACGCGAGGCCGCGCGTCCAGGTGGTGAAGCCGGAAAAGCCCTGCTGGGAGTTGGGGCAGCGGTAGCGGCCGTCGTTCGGATTGAAGATGGCCTCGTGGGTGGTGCGGCCGCGCTCGGCGGGCACGTCGTAGCTGTCGCGGCCCTCGCCGTAGAAGATGGAGTATTTCGCCGTGGCGTCGATGTGCTGCAGGCCGCGGTCGAGGAGGGAGTGCGCGGCGTCGTTCTCGCCCATGAGGCGGTGGCCGAGGGCGTGGGCGACCATCACGATGCGGACGGAGCGGATGGTGTCGACGAAGAGGGAGTGCGGGCCGTTGAAGGAATAAATGTAACCTCCGCCCCCGTTGATCTTGGACCAGCGCGCGGCCTGGACGGCGCCGGAGACCTTGAGGGCGAGTTCGCAGGACTCGATCTGGCCGGCGGGGAGCTTGCCCTCGCGCTGGAGGCGCAGCCAGTTGCCGTAGGTGCTGAGGTTGTTGAAGCCATGGTCGTGCACGCCGATGTGCGAGACGTGCGACGCCATGCGCTTCGTCGTGTAATCGGCGCCGCGCTTGGCGAAACTGGTGTCACCCGTGGCGTCGAACTGGAGCAGGTCGGAGCCATACAGGAAACCCTCGGTCCACTCGGTCCAGCCGCGCGCGGTGTATTTGCCGGCGACGGTGAAGACCGGCGCACCCTTGGCGGGGTCGTAATCGCGGTGGGTGAGGTTGAGCTTGTCGCCGGAGACCTTCCAGAAGTTCTCAAGGGCGGGGGCGAGAGCGGCGGGTTTCAGCTGGTCATCAATTTTCATGCGGGGAATTTTGGTTTTGGTAGGCGGCGACCTCGGTCGCGCAGGGGTAAGTGGCGCGAGCAAGCTCGCTGGCCCACAGGCTCAATATCTTTTGTCCTTTCGAAGGTGCAGGATCAGGAAGCGGGAGTCGGCGAGCGATTCGTAGGTGTGCTGCTGGATGGCGTCGAACTGCATGCACTGGCCGGTCTCAAGGACGCATTCCTCGTGGGGGAGCGTGAGCTTCAGTTTGCCCTCGAGCACCCAGCAAACCTCGGTGTCGTCGTGATGGATCTCCGGGCGCGAGACCTTGGAACTGGCGGGCGCGGTGCCGAGAAGGGCCACGACATTGGCGAAGCGAATCTGGCGGAAGCGGAACTGCCCGGAGCGGTGGGCATCTTCCGCGCCGCGGTGGGCGAGGGGGGATTCGGCGAGGGCGAGCAGATCAGTAGCGCTCATGCCGAAGGCGCGCCCAAGCCGGTAAAGAGTGTCGAGCTCGGCGGACTGCTGGTTGCGCTCGAGCTTGGAGATGACCGGCACGGAAACACCGGAGGCCTCGGACAAATTGGCCAGCGTCATCTCGTGCTGCTCGCGCAAGCGACGCAGCACGCTGAAGTCAAATTTGTCGGGCGGGGTGGCCAAAACGGGTGGAAGGCTTGCCGAGTCATATTTCGTTGCAAGCAATAAAGTGGCGTTAATTTGCCGGCAAAGAAACAATCTTTCCGGGATCAGGAGGCGGGTATGCATCGGTCAACCTGGCGCGGTGCGACCGGTTTATCCACGACGGGTAATAATAAATACGGATCAGCATAGAGGAAAAATGCTTGTAATCGTTCACGGCTCATAATTATTAATGAACCGAACCCTCAACCCCTCAGCGTATGATACCTCGTTATTCCGCCGCCTACACGCGGGCCCGGGCCGCCGGCCTTTGCGGCCTCGCCTTGCTCTCCCTCCGGACCACGGCCCAGACCCAACCGCCGGCCGCCCCCGCGACCGTGGAACTGCCCACCTTTACGGTGTCGACCAGTCAGGACAAAGGCTACCGGGCGACCAACTCCGTCTCCGCCACGCGGGTGGACACACCGATCAAGGACCTGCCGTTCGCCATCACAGCCTTCACCGAGCAGTTCATCTCCGACATCGGCGCACGCGAGTTGGTGGACATCGTGAATTTCGCCCCCGGTGTGACCAGCGGTGCGAAGGAATTCACGCAGGGCAACAACCGTTACTCCATCCGCGGCTTTGATGGCGATGTGACGCCGCAGCGCAACGGATTCATCGGCAACCGTTATGTGGATGCCGGCAACATCCAGCGCGTCGAGGTCGTTAAGGGCCCGGCCTCGCTGCTCTACGGCCAGATCACCCCCGGCGGCACGGTGAACTACATCACCAAGCGGCCGACGGACAAAAGCTTCACCTCGATCAAGCTGCAGGCCGGCACGGACAGCTATTGGCGGGCGGATCTCGATGTGAATCACGCCGCCGACGGCGGTCGCTTCCAGGTCCGCGTGGTGGCCGGTTATGAAAACGCCTTCGAGTGGACCGACCCGGGCGAGACCAAGTCCACGCTCATTGCGCCGAGCATGGCGATCAATTTGACGAAGAATTCCAGGCTCATCCTCGACTACGAGCGCTACCGCCGCCGCGAAACGCCGCTGGTGGGCATGATGCCCAATCTCGCGGTCAACGTCGCCGCCACCCCTGCCAACTTCGCCCGCACCGCGGACCGCGCGCGGGCCCAGGCCTATATCGACGTCGGCAACCTCAACCTCGGTTTCCGCGCCCAGCCGCCGCTGCCCTATGACTTCAACTACGTTAGCAACTCCGACTACCGGAAATCGGACTTCGACTCGTTCAACGCCGAATACAGCATCAACCTCGGCCGCAACTGGGTGGCGCGCGCCAACTATGCCTGGGGCGAATTCTATCTCGGCAACAAGCTGACCGGCCTCGCCGAATTCACCGTCACGCCCGCGGCCGCCTATCTCGCCACCCAGAACCGCTTTGACTACGTGGCGGAGGTCGTCGCCAATCCCACCATCCTCGCCGATCCGGCCAAGACCGCCTCGGCGATCCTGACCAAGCGCAAGCGCCTCGAGGAGTCCTTCGGCAGCGCCGATTCCTACCAGGCCGAGCTGACCGGCAAGCTGGAGTTCGGCGGGGTCACCGTTAAACCGCTGTTCGGCGCCTACCTTAGCCAGAGCAAGGGCGGCGCCCGTCGCCGCGAAAGCACCACGGCGCCGGCGGCCGGCGTGGCCAACAGTGCCACCACGCCCACGCAGCATTTCCAGCCATGGAATTACAACGATCCCACCACATGGGACCGCGCCGCGGATTACAACGAGCTGATCTCACCCTTCAACAACCTGCGCAAGGGCACGGGCGAGGAGAGCGCGGTCTACGGCGTCCTGAACGCCAGTTTTTTTGACAACCGCCTGATCGCCATCGGGGGTGCGCGCTACAACAAGAGCAAGTCCACCGGCATCAACCTGCTGCCGACGGTGGCCGCCACACCCGGCCCGGCGGTCGTTGATCCAAACTACTCCGCCACCAAGACCACCCCGCAATTTGGCGTCGGCTACAAGGTGCGTCGCGACCTGCTGCTCTTTGCGAGCTACTCGGAGTCGTTCTTCATCGAGGAACGCATTCTGACGCTGTTCAACCCGGCCTACAACCCGGCCCTGCCCACGAACGCGGCCACCAACCCGCTCACCAGCAGCGCTCCCGCGCTGCCGACGACCGGTTCCGGCTACGAGTTCGGCTTCAAGACCGACTTCCTCGACGGCCGCGTGTCGTCCACGGTGTCGTTCTTCCACCTCGAACGTGAAAACCGCATCCTGCGCTTCCGCGAGACCGCGCTGGACGGGACCTTCCCGACGATCACGCGCCAGGGCACGGTGGACGAGAGCGAGGGCGTGGAGATGGAGCTGACTTGGTCCCCGCTCGACAACTGGCAGGTTTATGCGACCGCCACGTTCATGGATATCAAGACCACGAAGGCGACCTTCCCGCCGATCCCTGTCAACCCCGACCCGGTCTACCAAGCCGCCTACCTCGCCGCTTATAATGAGGCCGTCGGTCTCGTGATCAACGCGGTGCCGGAGGGCTCCTCCGAAACACTCGGTTCACTGTGGACGCGCTACTCGTTCAACTCCGGCCCGGCGAAAGGCCTGTGGGTGGCCGGCGGCTTCGTCTACACGGGCAGGAAGGCCCAGCGCACTGCCAACCCGACGCTCTTCTTCGATGCCCACACGGTATTCGATGCGGTGATCGGTTATGACTGGAAATGGGCCGGCCGCGACATGGCGGCGACGCTCTCGTGGAAGAACCTCACCAACGAAAAATATTTTCCCGCCAACCAAGCCCGCGGTCTCCCGAGCCGCGCGGTGCTGTCGGTCAGCGCGAGGTTCTGAGCGCGTAGACAGCTTGCTTGCAGGCACGAGCAAGCTCGCTGGCTCATACAATAATTCGAGGCCGCCCCGACCAGGCGGCCTTTTTATTTGGTTGGAGGCGGGACTATCAGCCCCCGCGGGTTGCCGGCAGCGATGCCAGTGCCTCGTGGGACTGCTAGTGTTGTGTCCCGGAGATCATTTTTGAAAGTCGCTCGATCTTGTTGAGGATGGGCTCGGCCGTGGCGGTCCACTGGAAAGAACTGGCCGGGCGGTTGTGGTGTTTGACGTAGGTCTTGATGCGCTGGACGAGTTCCTTGACGTTGCGAAAAGAGCCGCGGCGAATGGAGCGCTGGGTAATGAGACCGAACCAGCGTTCGACCTGATTGAGCCACAGAGGATAAGTCGGGGTGTAGTGGACGTGGTCGCGCGGCCGGGCGGTGAGCCAGGCGCCAACGTTGGGGTGCTTGTGGGTGGCGTAGTTATCGATGATGAGATGCAGGTCGAGCGCGGCCAGAACGCTCTCATCGAGGTGCCGCAGGAAGGCCAGCAACTCCTGATGGCGGTGCGGGCCTTGCACTGGGTGATGGCCTTGCCGCTTTGCACGTCGAGGGCGGCAAACAGTGTGGTCGTGCCGTGGTGCACGTAGTGAGGCCGTCCACGTAGCCCAGGCCCACGGTAAGACCGGCTGGGTGCGCTCCAAGGCTTGAATCCGGCTCTTTTCATCCGTTTGCCAAAAGGTAGCTCCCGGACGCGATGGCTGGCTATTCAAGGCTTTTCGCTGGTGAGGAAATCCTGGGCGGCAACCACGGCTCCGGAGGGCAAAGTAAACTCACGGACACCAAAATTGACCACGATGTTGGCACCGGAGTCGTAGGTGGCCTGTTGCACCGAGCCGTCCGATGTGAGCCAGCGGAAGTCGGTCAACTCCTCGTAGCCGATCCGCGCGTTCCAGCGACCGACGGATTGCGCGGTGCGGACGAAGTGCGCCGTGTTTGCGTCAAAGTTGGCGCGGCTGAGCATGAAGGTTGGCATCTGGCCATGCAGGAGGTTGATCAGGTCCTCCTTATCCCAGATCTTTTCGTCCGTGTAGCGGTTGGCCGTGAAGGTCCAGCGGTTGGTGATGATGACGGCATCATGAAACACGAGCTGCCAAAGGGGGAAGCGGATGCGCTCGTCCAACACGGCGGTGGAGTAGCTCTCCGGTGGAGCAAAGGAGCTGCCGTTGAACGCCTCGCGATAACGGGCCAGACGGACAAAGGTTGTCGGCGCCTCTGCGTAGACGGCGTCGGGCACGGCCCAAAAGCCGATGTGTTCCGTGCCAGTGATCTGGGCGTTGTCCATTGCGACCTGAAGCTGCTTGCGGCGCCAGCGCATATCTTCTTCCCGGGTGACGGGATGTGCGGGACTGTAGCATTCCTGCCAGCTGACCGCGCAAACGGCGTCGAGCAGCCGGGCATCGTATCCGACACGGTCCACATCGAGGGGAATATAGGCCTGGGCCATCTCATACTGACACTTGGAACAACGATGGCCGCGTGGCAGCGCCTTGGGATCGGCATTGGTGCCTTGGAATCCGGCACGAATCTTGCCCTGCGCATCGACGGCGAGTTGCTCGGGATAGCCGACGAAGCGCATGATCCAGCCGTTGCCGCCCCGGCCGGCGTCGCTGGGCGGAAAGATGGTGCGGTAGTAGTCATAGCGGCCCGCGAGATAGCCCAGCCGGTGCAATTCGCCGGCAAATGCCCGGTCCATGGCCTCGTAGGTGGTGTTGTGGCCGTAGCGATTGACCGTGCCGGCCGGGGGCGGGGCGGTGACGTGGTAGTTGACCAGCATGCGCTCGATGCCGGCTGATTTCATTTTTTCGATGAACTCCAGGTCCGGCCATTCAACCATCCACAGGCTGATTGCGCCAAGGAAACGATCAATGGCCGGAATTTTTCGGCTCTTCTCGCGCAGGGTGACCAGCAGGCCGTCGGCCTGGGCTTCCTGTCGGTAGGCTTTGCACAGGGCCACGGCACCGCCTTCCTTCCGGAAGTGATAGCGGACCAGCCGCGAATAACCGAAACGCCCCTTCGTGTTTTTCCAGGCCACGCCATACTGGAAGCCTTTGGGATCGGTCCACATTTTCATGCGGGAATCGTAGGGGGTCCGCACGGACATGAGGCAACCGGTGCGTCCATCCGTTGTGGCGATCCAAGGCATCGTGAGCCCGGACTGATCGATGCCGTTTTCGAAGTAACCGATGAGCGGCTTCAGATCAGGCCGCTCTTTCATCGCGAAGGGGATGGCCAGCCCGGCGCAATGGGGCAGCAGCAACTGTTGGTCGCCGCTCGCGCCCGACGAAGCCACGGTGAATCCGGCGGGATATTCCAAACCTTCGATGGAGGAGTCGGCGTCGCCTTCAACCCGTAGATCGATGTAATCCGTCGCCGGAACGACACGAACAGTCCAGGCGCCGTTGATGATATAGCGCAGTTCGTCTGCGGTGGCATGCATTCCGGTGATCTGGACAGGGAGGCCCGGCTGGCGCCAGGTTTGGGCGGCAGCCTTGTCGACGACGGTGAGCGCACCACCTTCGGCGAGTTCGATGCGGAAGTGCTCGGTTTCGAGAATGGTGGCAGGCAGGGTTGCGGTGCAAGTAAAGAGGCAGACGATACAAAGAAGGGAAGAGAGCGGACGCATGTTCTTGAAGAGGGGGGTGAACTGATGGCGCGATTCTACCGCCGGGGCTTCATTCCAAATGCAGAAAGCCAAACGACGCCAAGCTGGCGGTGTTTGACCCGTTACATCAGGCACCCGGACCCGGTGCCGTCTAGCGGGTCCACACGCGCAGGGGGGACAGCGTGCCGGGCGCAGTCTTGCGGAGCAGGGTGGCGCCCTCTTTCCATACGGCCTCGATTAGCATCGAGCGCTGTTCCGCCGGAATCCCCCGCTCGTTATGGTAGAGCTGGGCGGCGATCATGTCCACGGCCGCCGCGCCAATGTGTTCGTGGTTCTGATAGAAGCCGGCCAGTTCGGCGCGGTCCTCCTTCCAGTAGAGCGTGGTGCAGGCCACGGTCTCGGGCACATTGATGCGGGCATCGCGGAGCCAGAGCACGATGTCTTCGTCGATGGTGACGATGGCCTCGGGTTTCCATTTCCGATACCATCTGAGGAAACTGGTCTTGGACCATTCCGGAGTGATGAAATGGGGGATGCGGTCCTTGGCTTTGTTGAGCGACTGGAAGGCCTGGTAACCCGCCAGCCAGTGATGATTCGCGTGGTCGTCCGCTCGTGACGACATGGCGATACCAATGCGCATATAGCCGTAGTCGAGCAGCCGTTGGATCATGCGGCCGATCGTGGAAAACTGATCATCGCATACCTTGTGCAGACGTGGTTCGATGAAAGCGTGCTCGATCATCACGAGGGCAAACATGTCGGTATTGAGTGGCAGGCCGGCCAGACCGCTGCCCTCGTCCAGGGGATGGAAAATCACCCCGACGATGCCGCGGGCCGCAAGGATCTGCGAGAGGCGTTCCGGGCGCATGCCTTTTTCCGCAAGATTGAACAGTTCCAGTTCGTAGCCCAAGGCTTTCGCGCGCGCCCGCGTGGCGAGCAGATATTTGCGCAGCGGCGTGCGCGTATCGGCCTCGATCTGCGATAGCGAGCGGTTGCACACGAAGGCGATGCACTGTCCGGTGTAGCGGGGATGCAGCGTGCGCACATAGGACATGTGGGCCGTCACCAGCGGATTCTGCCGGTAGTCCAGCTTTAGGGCGATGGCCTGGACGCGCGCGCGAATCGCGGCACTGATGCGCGGGCTGTTGCGCAGCGCGAGCGACACCGTGGTGCGGCTGACTTTTGCGATATCGGCAATCGTGCCGAGCGTGATCAAAGCTGGGGCGGGTTTGTTCAACGGATAAAATGGTGAAGGATACAAACGCTCCCCATGTCAAGTGATGTCGCGATCCCGACGTATGGCGCGTCGCTCCGGCCAACGGGTTTTGGCTGCCCAAATGGCGGTCCGATTGTATCGCGGCCGGGATCACTTGAAGGAGGGTTTCACCACGGTTCCGGTTTTCAGTTGACGGATAAAACGAAGGGCAACTCGCGGATCCGTCAGTGACCATTATCCCACAGACGACCGCTTACCCCAGCCGTGCATTCTTGCGTTCACCCAAGTAGATTCGCCGGCTGAACTGACCAAGTCACCCCTGCCAGAGTCCAACCCCCACCTCATGAATACCAAGCATCGTATCGACGCTGTGGCGCCGTCCGCCCTGAAGGCGACCCTTGCCCTGTTATGCGCAGTCGCCTGCGCTCAGTTCCCGCTGCAGGCCCAAATAGCCGCCGCCCAGCCAACGCCCGAGCAAGTCTCGCGTTACGATAAAAACGCCAACGGCCAGCTCGATCCCGATGAGGTGGCGTTGTGGGAGAAGGAGAATCCGGCGTCAGCTGCGTCCAGCGAACCCGTATTGGAGCTGTCTCCCTTCGAGGTGATCGCCGACACCAAGGGCTACCTGGCTTCCAATACGATGTCGGGCACCCGCCTGAACTCGAAGATCGAGGACTTGGGTGCGTCGATCACCGTGATCACCAAGCAGCAGCTGCTCGATACCGCTGCGCTCGATATCAACGATGTCTTCCAAACCGAAATCGGAACAGAAGGGACGAGCCAGTTCACCGATCAGTCCGTGGATTTCCAGGGCCGTGTGATCGACAATGTGCAAGCCAGTCCGCAGACCAGCAATCGGGTCCGCGGTCTCAGCTCCGCTAATATCTCGGCGGATGGCTTTTCAAGCACCAGCCGCATCCCTTTCGACACCTATAATCTCGACTCGATCGAGCTGAGCCGTGGTCCGAACTCCACCCTGTCCGGCCTGGGCAACGCGGGCGGCACGGTCAATCTCAACCAAGCGCGCGCCAATCTCACCCGGGAGACCACCCAGGTGGTCTTTCGCGGCGACGACTGGGGCGGCTATCGCACCAGCATGGATCTCAACCGCCCGTTGTTGAAAAACAAATTGGCGGTTCGCGTGTCCGGAGTCTACGACACGAAAGGTTTTCGCCGCAAGCCCTCGGAGGACACCCAGCGCCGGCTCTTCAGCGCGCTGACCTACAAGCCTTTTGCCAACACCACGATCAGCGGTTCCTTTGAGACCTTCCGCCAGTTCCGCCGCACGCCCAACGCCAGCACCCCGACCGACATGGTGTCCGACTGGCTCGCCGCGGGCCGGCCCACCTGGGATCCCGTCACCTTCACTGCGAAGCTCAACGGCGTAGCGGTCGGAACGTTTCCCTTGGCGAATCCGTTCGATAACAATGATCTGTATCCGCGCGGGCTGGGGCGGGACGCGTTCTTCGACAACATCCCGAGCATGTTCATTGAACAAGACGGCCGGGTCACCCTCTTTACCAACAACCGTCTGCAGGCCGCGGGCGCGCCTTCCACGGCGGGGTTCACCAACAGCATCCGGCTGATGACCTCCGCCAGCGACGTTTTCAAATTCCGCAATGCCACGAACCCGAACAATCCGCGGCTGCCGCTCGACTCCCTGACCGGCATTTCCAACCAAGAAATCTACGACTACGAGAGCATCAACGCCGTGGCGCCCAACTGGAACCGTGACCAGGCCAACGCTTACAAGGTCCAGCTTGAGCAGAAGCTCTTCAGCACTCCGCTCCACCAGTCCTATGCGCAAGTCGCCTGGCGACTGGAGGATTCCGAACGGTTCAACCAGAATCTGATCAACGAAACCACAAACGTCTACATTGACGTGAACGAGCGGTTGCTCGACGGCACGGTCAACCCGTTCTTCCTGCGGCCTTACGTCAACGCCATCCAGCGCACGGCCTCCAACGACACGATCTACAATGACACTGTGCGCGCCCAGCTCACCTACGCCTTGGATCTGGGCAAGCAGGAACGCCAGTGGCTCTCCTATCTCGGTCGCCATCAGGCGAACGCTTTTTATGAATTCAACCGCACAAAAAACGAAAATTACGGCTACCGCAAAGTGGTGACCAGTAATGCTGCCTGGATCAACTCTGCCAGCCGTTACAACTCGAATCACGCCACCATCACCGAGCGCTATTACCTCGGCGATGCGGTGAAGGCCGGTTCCAACAACGTGGTGGACTATGCCGCTTCGACGGCCGGCATCGCGTCAGGCACCTACAATTTCCGTTACGCCAGCAATGTGGCCGGCAGCACCGTCACGTTCGCGGACCTCCCGCTGGAGGTCGATGGCATGGCCTTCGGCGGGGCCAGTGGGAGCCGGCTGCAGGTGCGCACCTTCGGCGGAGCACTCCAGAGCTACTTCTGGAAGGAACGCCTCGTGACCACCGTGGGTTTCCGCACCGACACCCAGCGAAACCGCAGCACCCCCGGTGCGGTCATCGATCCCGCTACCGGCTTCGGCACCACCACCAACCTGAACACCTTTGGCGCCTGGTCGGAACGGGAAGGCGACACCACCACCTATCAGGGGGTGCTCCGGCCGTTCCGTGATTGGTCCAGGATCACCAGAAAGCGCGACCAGGGCGGCACGTCGGGTTATCTGTGGGGGTTGGTCGACGGCTTCCAGGTGCATTACAGTTATGCCGACAGCTTCCGGCCGGAGGCGCCCGCCTATAACCTCTATGGCGAGGAATTGCAGAACCAGCACGGTCTCGGCCGGGATTGGGGCTTCTCGTTGCGTTCACCAAACAACAAGTTTGTGGCGCGGGTAAGCTGGTTCAAGACCGAGCAGACCGGCGCCCGTCTGCAGGGCGCGTTCAATATTCCTGTGATGATTGTCCGCGGCTTCGAGGCCGGGACGGGCGCCAACACGCTGGAGACATTCGCGCGCAATGTCATCTCCGCCCGGCCGCAGTTCGCCAACGCGACAGAGGCACAGATCCAAACCGCGATGTATGACTTCGCCAAGCTCCCGCAGGGTTTCTGGGATCTCATCCGGGCGCCCGTCAACGTCACGGACGTCAACAACCAGCTCTCCAAAGGCATGGAAATCGAGCTGAACTACAATCCCTCGCGCAACTTCCGGCTCCGGTTCACCGCCGCGCAGACGAAGGCCATCGATCTTTCCCTGATCGACGCGACACAGCAGTTCATCAACGAGCGCCTGCCGGTCTGGACGACGATCACAAACGACGCCGGTCAGCTTTGGTGGAATCAGGTGACCCAGAATATCAACCAGTATAACAATCAGATCGTGGTCAACCTGCTGCGCATGCGCGCCAACCTTGGCCAGCCCCGCACCCAGAACAAAGAGTGGACTTGGAGCTCCATCGCCACCTACCAGTTCACCCAAGGCCGGCTCAATGGACTGACGGTTGGTTCGACCCTCCGTTGGGCGGACAAGAGCTCCATCGGCTTTGAAGGGATCAAGGACGCGGACGGCGTTTACCGCTCCCTTGATTACAGCAAGCCGGTTTACGACCCCGCCCGGATGAGCTTCGATTTCATGGCAGCCTACAATCTCAGGCTTTTCAAAGACAAGATCCGGGCCCGGATCCAGTTGAATTGCCGGGACGCCTTCCTCAATCGCGGATTGCGCGCGACCACCTGGCAGCCGGAGGGCTACCCCGCCACCTTTCGCATCATCGACGGCCGCCAGTGGGTGCTCAGCACCACGTTCGATCTGTAATCAGTCAACCCGCCGGTGGGCGGCCTCGCGTTTGGGCTAAAACACGAAGCCGGCGGCCGGCGACTGTAGCAATCCCCGGCAGCAGCCCGCTTTGCAGCTGCCGGGTTTCAAACAGCAAAAAATGAACTCGATACCCCTGAAAATGGCGAAGGACTCCTGTGGGAGTGCTTCTTTTGCAAAGATGACCTGCGCCGGCAGTGCCATGGTTTTCGCGTTGTGCGGTGTTGCAGCAAAGGCGGCCAACTGGACCCTGGATGATGCTTCCAGCCCGATCAGTGTGGTGCTCAACGACGCCACCGGGCGCATGAGCGTCACCGTCAAGGCCACCGGCACCGTCTGGGGCCAGGGCACGGCCGGTGGCGGCAGCTCGTGGTCCCTCAATGGGACGCCCACCCAGCCGAACAGTCTCAATCTGAGCGTGCCGGCCTTGCTCAACACCTACCCCGTCACGGTCGGTCTGCAGCTTGTTCCCGCCAGCGGCGAGCTCAAGGTGACCATCGGCGGCAGCGCGACCCAGAGCATCACCAATGCAATCACCTATCCATATCCGTTCTTCAAATCCGACGGCTCTGGCTACGCGGTGCTGCCGTTTTTCGGCGGCTTCCTGGTCCCGACGACGGACACCGCGTGGGGGGAACCATGGACGCACACCCGCCTGGAATGGGTGGGCGGCACGGACAGCAACCGGGCCGAAGGCTGGATGGCCATCGCGGATCCCGCCGATGACATGCAGCTCCGGAAACAGACGAGCACGGTCAACGCCGTTTCCCGGCTCGGTGGCGCCTTCCAGTGGAAGGGCTCGAATGCCAACGCCAGTCTGCTGGCCAACCGGCTCTCCTATGACCGCGTCGCGACTTATACGTTTTATACGACCGGCGGCTATGTGGCCCAGGCAAAGAATTTCCGCGGCTTCGCCATCACCAAGGGCTGGCATGTGAGTTTGGCAGCCAAGTCGGCCCAGAACGGCAATGTCAACAAGTTGCTCGGCGCACCCTTGATCTATCTCTGGGGTGATGGGCGCAGTCAGACGATGCTCGATGCCCTTAGCGCCGCGGGCATCGGGAAAGCGCTGATTCTATTCTCGATCAATCACGTTGACCATAACAACGCCTACCCCGGCTCCGGGTGGGGCGCGGCCGTCAGTGCCAAGGGCTGGGTGTCGGGCATCTACGACATCTACTCCCGCTACAACGCGCCACAGAACAATCCGCCCCTAAATGGATTTTATTATCTGTGGCCGGCGAGCGCGAATCCCAACTGGCTTTATATCACTGCCGCCGGCACGCCCAGCGCCCTGGATGTCGCCCACGGCAAGTCCTCTACCTTCGCCCGCGACACGCGGCTCCCTGCGCATATCGCGAGCTTCGGGCTCGACGCCTTCTTCTTCGACACGACCTGCGCCCTCGAACCCTACGAGGACTACGGCACGTCGTTTGGCTACGACCATTCGGCCAGCCGCGCCCAGGACGCCGGCTATCGCGCGGCGCTGCTCGCCGCCTCTTCCGGAGCCTCGCCCAACCATAACAAGCTCACCGGCGCCGAGGGGGCCAAGTCATGGGCCATCCCCTACCTGCACTGGGCCGAAGGTCATTTCCGGAATGGCAAATGGGGCACACCCGGCCAATACGGCGCCTGGAATAACAACGCCCAACCCGAGGTCATGGTTGATGTGAAGGCTCCGGCAGCGGGCGACGAGCCCAACATCCTGAACTCCGGCTATCAGGTGCCGCTCTTCGACCTCGTTTATCACGACACCATTCTTTCCACGCAGCACTGGCACACCACACACAACAAGCTGCTCTATGTGTGGGATCTCTCCGACCGCAACGCCATGATCCGTGGCCAGGCGCCCATCCTGAACCTGGTCTACAACGGCGATGTCGGCACGGTCGGCCGGGTCATCGGCAGCGCCACGGATGCGCTGACCGGCATCAGTTGGAACACGAAATGGACCAACCCGGATGTGCCCGCCCGGGTGATGCAGACCTACAACACGGTTTGCGCCTGGCACGAGATCGTCGGCGATCTGCCCATGTTCGATCACAAGATCCTGACTTCCGATGCCGCCAACAACGTGACGGGACTCGGGGGCTGCGGCGTGGCCGCAGCGGTGGCGCCTGATGAATAGTTCGGCA
>JBKJRX010000073.1:0-3694 GCA_046593155.1 Lacunisphaera sp. | reverse complement strand
CCCGGCGCGGGGCGCCACCCCTCTTGATAGAGGGGATCAAGACGCCGACTGCGGGAATCCCCTCTAAGAAGAGGGGTGCCAGGCAGGGCGGGGTGTGTGGTCTGGTGATCTTCGCTTTCGCGTTGCTGCTTTCCTGGCCCTCGGTGGCGTGGGCGACTACGGTCCAGGTCGAGCCGTTTCCGCGCGACCTATCCGCCTACGCCGACCCGGCTGCGAGTGGGATCATGGACGTGATCAAGGCCCGCGCCGCCGCCGAGCCTTTCAATGTGGTGGCCACGGTCATCTTTATCTTGGCGGTGCTCCACACCTTTGTCGCCCCGAAGATCCGCCACTGGAGCCATGTGGTCGAGGAGCGGCACTGCGAACGGTTGAAGATCGCCCGCGGCGACCGCGACAACGATGGCCAGCCCGACGAGGTCAGTTTCTGGGGGCAGGTCCTGCACTTTTTCGGCGAGATCGAGGTGGTGTTCGGCATCTGGGCCGTCGTCCTCGGTGGAGCCATCGTGTGGTTCAAGGGCATTGATACGGCCACACGCTACATTGCGGATACGGTGAACTACACCGAGCCGATGTTTGTTGTGATCATCATGGCGCTGGCCTCGACGCGGCCGGTCATGCGGCTGGCGGAACAGAGCCTGCGGTTGGTGGCCTCGCTTGGCGGCGGCCGACCTTGGGCCTGGTGGCTGGCGATCCTGACCGTGGCGCCGATCCTTGGCTCGTTCATCACCGAGCCGGCGGCCATGACCATCGCGGCCCTGCTGCTAGCCAAGCAATTCTACGAGCTGAAACCCAGCACAAAGCTGATGTATGGCACGCTCGGTCTGCTCTTCGTGAACATCTCGATCGGTGGCACGCTGACCCATTTTGCCGCGCCGCCGGTGATAATGGTCGCAAAAGCGTGGGGCTGGGACATGGCCTACATGTTCACGCACTTCGGGTGGCATGCCGTGACCGGCATCGTGATTTCCAACATCATTTACTTCCTGGTGTTTCGGAAGGAACTGCTCGCGCTCCAGCCCGCTGATCGTTCCGGCGAGCGGGTCGAGGCGGCGGTGCCGGTCTGGGTGACGGTGGTTCATCTTCTCTTCCTCGGTTTCACGGTGTGGGCGCTGCATCATCCCGTGCTGTTTGTGGGCGGCTTCCTGTTCTTCCTCGCCTTCGCCCAGGCGACGGCGCATCACCAGAGCAAGGTCGACCTGCGCAGCCCCCTGCTCGTCGGATTCTTCCTGGCCGGCCTGGTGATTCACGGTGGCCTGCAGGGCTGGTGGATCCAGCCGGTGCTCGGGAGCCTGGGGGCAGTGCCGCTCTTTGCCGGCGCCACCATTCTCACGGCATTCAACGACAACGCGCTCATCACCTATCTGGCCACGCTGGTGCCGGGATTTACCGATGAGCTGAAATTTGCCGTCGTGTCCGGTGCGGTCACCGGCGGCGGCCTGACCGTGATCGCCAATGCGCCGAACCCGGCCGGCCAGTCGATCCTGCAGCGTTATTTTCCGGATGGCGTGTCGCCGCTGGGCCTGCTCGCCGGCGCGCTGGTGCCAACGCTGATCGTGGCGTTCTCGTTCATGGTGCTGTGAGGGTAGGGCGCGCTCTCCGAGCGCGCCGCGGCGGCGAAGGGACTCGCCGCCCTACCTTCCCTTAAGCTGACGCTTACGGGAACAACCCGCGCTTGGCCTTGGCGTCGGCGACGCGGGCGATGCCGAGCACGAGAGCGGCGGTGCGGCGGCTGCACTTGTATTTCTTCTGGGTCTCGTCGACCGACGCCTTCGCCTTGGCGAGCATGCGGTGAAGTTTGTCGTTAACCTCGTTCCTGGTCCAATAGTAGTTCTGCAGGTTCTGCAGCCATTCAAAATAGGAGACGATCACACCGCCCGAGTTGCAGAGCACGTCGGGAATGATCTCGATGTCGCTGCGTTCGCTGAGGATCTGGTCGGCCTCATTGGTCGTCGGGCCGTTGGCGCCCTCGGCCAGCAGGCGGCACTTCAGTTTGCCGGCGTTCTGGCCGGTGATGACGCGTTCGAGCGCCGCGGGGATGAGGACGGTGCACGGCAGTTCAAGCAATTGCTCGTTCGTGATGGCCTCGCCGCCGGTGAAGCCCTGCAGGGACTTGTTCTTTTCCGCATAAGCAAGGGCGGCCTTGAGGTCGATGCCCTTGGGATTGTAGATGCCGCCGGTGAAGTCGGAGATGCCGGTGATCTCGGCGCCCCAATGATAGAGGGCCAGCGCGGCCTCGCTGCCGACATTGCCGAAACCCTGGATGACGACGGTGGTCTTCTCGGCCGAAATGCCCATGTCCTGCAGATAGGCCTTCACGAACCAGGCCACGCCTTCGCCGGTGGCCTCGCGGCGGCCGAGCGAACCGCCGAGCGCGATGGGTTTGCCGGTGATGACGCCGGGTTCATAGAAGCCCTTGTGGTTGGAATAGGTGTCCATCATCCACGCCATGACCTGCTCGTTGGTGCCGACATCGGGCGCGGGGATGTCGACGTTGGGCCCGATGAACGGCGCGATCTCCTGCATGTAGCGGCGCGAGAGCCGCTCGAGTTCGCCGATCGACATGTCGCGCGCGTTGACGACCACGCCGCCCTTGGCGCCGCCGTAAGGCAGGCCGACGAGCGAGCATTTCCAGCTCATCCACATGGCGAGCGCGGCGACTTCGCCGAGCGTGACGCTCTGGTGGAAACGGATGCCGCCCTTGGCCGGGCCGGTGGAGAGATTGTGCTGCACGCGGTAGCCCTCGAAGGTCTCGATCTTGCCGCTGTCCATGCGGACGGGCAAGTTGACGACGAGGCAGCGGCGCGGCTGCTTGGTGCGCTGGCGGACGCCAGCCTCCATGCCGATGATGTCGGCCGCGAAGTCGAATTGGGTGCAGGCCTGCCGGAAGACCGGCGAGTCATAGACGGAGTGGATGAGTGCCATAAAACGGGGAGTTGAGATGAGCCGGAAACTGCGCGGAAGCTGGAGGTTTATTTTGCGATTGGCAATTGGCATGTGGCTGGGCGGCCTCTTGCATGAAACCAGCTTATCTCCGGCCCAACCCGGCGTGATTGCTGACCCTCTCCATGCGATTGTTCTCGTGGCTCCTCAAGAAACTCCTCCTTGCCGCCGTCCTCTCGGGCGCGGCGCTGGCGGCGTTGGGTTGGTGGCTCTTCCGCGCCGAGGGCGGCGGGACGTTTGAACAGCGCCAACAGCATGCGCGGCGCACGCTGCAGGCAGAGGTCGCGAAGAACCGGGATGCCCTCGCCGCCGTCGAAGCGAAGATCGCCCTGCAACCGTCGGTCATCGCCGCGCAGGAACTCCGCGCCCGGCAGGCGGCGAAGGTTGCCCAGGAATTGGATGAACTCGGGAGCGGCTTGAACCGACTCACGACCGACGGGGCGCAACTGCGCGAGAACGAAGCGCGCCAGGCGAGGCTGAAACAAATGGACGCCGACGCGACCAAGCGGGTCGGTGAACTCAAACAGGAATTTGTCCGTCTGCAGTGGGAGAAGGACGGCTTGGAGATCGCGCGCGAGCGCTTGCAGGGCCAGCTGCGTGTAGCGGAGGCGAACCAGTCACCGGCAGGGCACTACGCGCTCGCGGCGTGGGACCGCTTCGGCGACTTCGTGCTGTGGGGCGTGGCGCTGGTGGTGTTCGGTCCGACGGTCGTGCGGTTTTTCTTTTCGCGGCGGCCGGCGGATGTCGGATGAAA
>JBKJRX010000168.1:0-27439 GCA_046593155.1 Lacunisphaera sp. | reverse complement strand
TCCCCAAAGCCCGCGGTCTCCTCGACGCGGTGGCCGGTTGACGCCGGGTTGTAGGGCGGGATCAGCGATCCCGCCCTACATACCCTGCCGCCTACCAAAGGCATTGCACCCGACTGGGGAAAAACCCAGCGTGCTATCGATTTCATGGCGCCAGGCACGAACAACCCCTTGGACACAAAGAGTTCCCGCGGTCAGAGGTCGCTCGCCGCCATCGTATTTACTGATGTGGTGAGCTTCAGCGCGCGGATGCAGGCCGACGAGGAAGGGACGCTGACCTTGCTGAAGCGCGATTTCGATGCGATGCGCGAGGTCTGCACCCAGCATCAGGGCTCGGTGCTCAAGACCACCGGCGACGGGCTGCTGCTCTATTTTTCCAGCGCGGTGCAGGCGGTCGCCTGTGCCCTGGCGATGCAGCGCTTCTTCTTCGAGCAGGCCAAGACCCGACCCGCCGCCGAGAGCCTGGTGCACCGGCTGGGCATCCACCTCGGCGATGTGTTTGTCAATGAGCAGGACGTGATGGGCGACGGCGTCAACATCGCGGCGCGGTTGCAGGCCGAGGCCGAGCCGGGCGGTATTTGTATTTCCCAGACGGTCTATGACGTCGTGAAGAACAAGCTGGCGCTGCACGCCACCCGCCTCGGACCACGCGAGCTGAAGAACATCTCGCAGCACATCCCGATCTACAAGCTACTGCTCGAGGCCGCCGCGGTCGAAGGGGACCATGGCGCACCTGTGGGGGAAGAATTCGCGGCGGCCGCCAAGGTCCCCGCCAAGCCGCTCGGCCGCACCCAGAAGATCGCCCTGATGGCGGGCCTGGTCGTGGTGCTGGCGGGTCTCGTTGGCTTGGTGGTGCGGGGCCAAATCCAGGCGAAAAGGGAAACCGCCAGGGCCGAGGCGGCCCGGAGCGCACTCGACACCATGATCGCCGAGGGCACGCCGGATGCGGCCACCCGCGAGCGGATTGCCAGCACCCTGGCTGCCTGGCGCATCGAGTTGCGCGACCAGCGCTCGCGGGCGGCGGAGGAATATAATTTTGCCGAGCTGGCCCGGTCGGTGCGCGACCCGCGGTCTCCGGTGGCGGGCAAGCCCGAAGCGCAGATCCGGCTCCAGGTGTTGGGGCGCATGCAGGGGCTCTTCAGCTGGATGGCCGGCACCCTCCAGCGCTATAACCGCGAGAACCCGCTGACGGTCCGCGAGCTGGCCGGCACCGCGCCCAAGGAAATCAAGGTTTACGTCGGGTCTGACCGACAGCTGTATTATGCTGAGGGCGGCGCCACCCGCCAGCGCAGCTGGTCGGAGCTTTCCCCTCCGGTGATGGCGGCGATCATCGCCGGCGCCTTGCAGGAGGTGCAGCCGTTTCCGCCCCGGGAGGCCGTGCTGGGCGCCCAGGCGTTCGCCAGTTTTTACGGTCTGCCGGAGCTGATGGAAGCGTTGCGCAAGGGCCGGACCAAACGCCCCGGCCAGTGAAACTGCATCTTCTGCCCGTCCGCACCGGCGCTGCCGCGGAAAACATGGCGCTGGATTTCCTGCTCCTGCAGCGCTACCCCGCGCCGGCGTCGCCGCGCTTCCGGCACTATGAATGGCGGCGGCCGGCGTTCACCTTCGGCTTCAGCCAGAAAATCGCGTTCGTCCGCGCCAACTTACCCTCCGAAGCCTTGGCGAAGGAGGGCGACCTCTGCCGCCGGCCCACCGGCGGCGGGATGGTCGACCACCGCCATGACTGGACCTACTCGCTCGTCCTCCCGCGCGGCCATGCCCTCTACGACGAGCGCGCGGCGCAGTCCTACCGGATCGTCCACGAATGTCTGACCGCCGCGCTGGTCGCACTCGGCCAGCCGGCCGCGGTGAAGACGGAATGCGATCCGGTCGAATCCTGTGGGGGCGGAGGCGTGTGCTTCCAGCGCGCCGAGCTCTACGACGTCGTGAATAGCGGCACCGGCGCAAAGATCGCCGGTGCGGCTCAGAAGCGGAATAAAAACGGCCTGCTCTTTCAGGGCTCGATTGAGAAGTCCGCCGTCGGTTTGATCGATTGGGAGAATTTTTCATCGCGCTTTACGGCCGCCCTGGCGCAAGCCTTGCGCGTTGAGCCGCAACAAATCCCTTGGCCGGACCTGAATGAGGACGAGGTTTCGGGGTTGATCGAGCAATACTCCGCGCCGGAGTGGGTGGAGTATCGGTGACCTGGTCATGTAGGTGGCGCGCTCGCGCGCCACGTTGCGTGCAAGCACGCAACCTACAAAGATTGCCTCTGGCTACTCATCCATCAGGCTCCCCCGCCTATGAAATCCCCTCGCGTCATCGCGTTTCTCTTCACGCTGGCGCTGTCCGTGACCGTCTTCGCCGCGGACAAGCGTCCCATCACCCCGCAGGATCTCTGGGCCGTCAAACGCCTCGGCAGTCCCGCGCTCTCGCCCGACGGCAAGGCCGCCGTTTTCACCGTTCAGGAATGGTCCATCGATAAAAACAAGAGCACAGCCAGCCTCTGGCTCGTGGATGTCGCCGGTGGCACTCCGCGCCGGCTGACCAGCGCCCAGGTCAGCGACAGCGCGCCGGCGTGGAGCCCCGACGGCCAGCGCATCGCCTTCACGTCCAAACGCGGTGAGGACGAGAACGCCTCGCTCTACGTGTTGCGCACCGATGGCGGCGAGCCGGAGAAAATCCTTGAGATGCCTTACAGTGTTTCCAGCCCCAAGTGGCTGCCGGACGGCACCGGTGTGGTCGTGGCGACCACCGTCATTCCCGAGCTGGCCGGTTCGCTCGCCAAAGCGGACATCACCGCCATGAAAAAGGAGATCAAGCGCCGCAAGGATTCCAAGATGACCGCCAAGGTCACCGAGGACCGCCAATACCGCTATTTCGACCACTGGCTGACCGACAACCTCGCGAGCCGGCTCGTGCTGGTGAACGTCACCACGAAGGAATTCAAGGACCTGACGCCAAAATGGAAAGTGCTTTTCCAGACGAGTGGCGATGTGAACTTCGACATTTCGCCCGACGGAAAACTGGTGGCGCTGGGCGTCAACGTCACGCCCCCGCCCTACAGCGGTTTCCTCAACGTCGACATTCACCTCATCCCGACCGACGGCTCGGGCGAGATGAAGGCCGTGACCGCGGAAAACAAGGGCGATGATGATAACCCGACCTTCGCGCCCGACGGCAAATCACTCGTATTCGCCCGCACCGAGGTGCCCTATGGGAACGGCGAGTCCGCCAAGCTCTGGCGGCATGAGCTGGCTTCCGGCAAGAATACGCCGGTGACCGATGCCCTCGATTATTCGATCTCGGGGGCGGAATTTTCCGCCGATGGGAAAACGCTGTGGACGACGATCGAGGACAAGGGCGTCGTGCCGGTTTTCAAGCTCAACGCCGATGGCACCGGCCTGATGGCCTTCTACAAGGAAGGCTCCTCGACCAGCCTCGTCACGAGCGGCGGCGGCATCGTGTTTCTCAACGATACCTCCAGCCGGCCAAATGAACTCTTCGCGCTCGACCCGGCCACCGGCGCGGCGCGGCAGCTCACGCATTTCAATGACGAACTCATGGGCAAACTCGATCTCGGCAAGGTCGAGAGCTACTGGTTTGAAGGCGCGGCCGGCGCCAAGGTCCATGGCTGGCTCGTGCTGCCCCCCGGCTACGACGTGAATAAAACCTACCCGCTCGTGCAGCTGATGCATGGCGGTCCGCACACGATGAACCGCGACAGCTGGAGCTACCGCTGGAACACGCACGTGTTTGCCGCGCCGGGCTACATTGTTACCTGGGTCAATCGCCACGGTTCGACCGGTTTCGGGGAAAAATTCGCCCAGAGCATCATCAACCAGTGGGGCGATAAGCCGCTGGAGGACATCCTGAAGTCCACCGATTACCTGTTGAAACGATTCCCGAACATCGACCCGAAGCGCATGGCGGCGGCGGGCGGCAGCTATGGCGGGTATATGGCGGCGTGGGTCGCCGGCCACACGGACCGGTTTGCGGCGCTGATCAACCACGCCGGCGTCAATGATTTCGTCACGCAATACGGTGCGGACGTCACACCCTACGGCTTCACGCAGGTGCTCGGTGGCACGCCTTGGAACAACCCCGATGGCATGCAGCGGAACAACCCGACGACCTACGCGAAGAATTTCAAGACACCTATGCTCGTCATCCATGGGCAGCTGGACTACCGCGTGCCTTATGTGAACGGCACCGCGCTCTACCAAATCTTGCAGTCGATGGGCGTGCCGTCGCGTCTGGTGATTTTCCCCAACGAGAACCACTGGGTGCTTACGCCGCAGAATGCCATTTACTGGCACTGGGAGATGCAGAGCTGGCTTAGCCGCTATATCGGCGGCAAGCCAGCGCTGGAGAAGCCGGTGTTCGACGCGGAAAGCAAATAAGGTAGGGGCCGTTGCCCCTAACGGCCCAGGGCGCTTGAGGGCAAGCGCCCCTACCCCAATCAGCATTCAAACAAGCAGGCGCCGGTGTCGAAACACCGGCGCCTTTTCTTTTATGGCCAGCGGCCGCCTGAGGCGGTCGGGGGTCGCAGCACTCGATGGTGCTGTTTGTAAGCGCGGCGCCGTGAAACGGAGCAGCGCAAGGGAGTCAAAGGAACCGACACTTTCCTGAACCGGATTATCCCACACCATGCAAAAAAACCACGAATAGTTATTCACCAGCCTTCGCCAAGGCTTCCGCCGTCGCCAAGGCTATGGCGGACAAGTCGGCTAGCCGGCTATCTGTAGGGTCGCCGCTCGTCGGCGGACCGTCGCGCATTCAGCCCGGCCCGGCGGCAAGCGCCGGCCCTACATTTAGATTCAAGCCTTCGGCGCCGCCAGGCTGTAAACGAAATGATCCACGTGGTGATCGTAGAGCCACTCGGCTTTTTTTAACAGGCTCACTTGCTTAAAACCCAGACGCAGAGGGATTTTCTGTGCGCGCACATTGTCCGTGGCGACGGCCACAACCAATTGTTTGAGCTGGAGCTCCGTGAACGCATGGTCGACCACGGCGCGGCAGCAAAGCGTCATGATGCCCTGCCCCGCGCTGTCGGGAGCGATCCAATAGGCGGGAAAGCCGATCCGGTTGGCCCAGTCGATCCGGTTGTGGCCGATGACGCCCACCAGCCGGCCCATCGACCAGATGCCGCAGGTGAAGGCCCGCGTCTCCTTGTCATCCCGCAGCGTGCCCTCGATGTAGGCGAGGCTGTCCGCGACCTTGTTCGTCGCGTCGACCCAGGGCAGCCACTCGCGCAGGGCGGTCCGGTGCGTATCGACCACGGCGAACAGTGCGGGCGCATCAGTGACCTGCAGCGGTCGCAGTTCGAGGCCGGGGTTTAATTTGCGGGAGAACATGGGCAGAGGACAGAGAGACTAAAAGGGATACTCAAAGCCGTTTGTCATCCTGAGCCGGGTGAAGGATCCAGTGAGATGATCGCGGCTGTGCCGGATAACGAACACCCTAATGGATTCTTCGCTGCGCTCAGGACGACAGATTGAAAGGAGACATGAAGCCACGCCCTAGGTCGTTCCGCCTGCGCCGCGCAGCTCCGCAACCTGTTTCTCCAGTTCCCGCAGACGGAGCATGACCTCGGGAAGCTTCTGGATGGCGATCCACTGGCGCTTGGCCTGTTTGTCGGGCATGGCGGGAATGCCCAGGACCGTCTCCTTCGGCGCGACGTCGCGCATGACCCCGGATTTTGCGCCGACCGTGGCCTGGGGCCCGAGCTTCAGGTGGCCGGCGATGCCGGATTGCGAGGCGATCACGCAGTAATCCTTCAGCTCGGTGCTGCCGGCAAAGCCGACCTGCCCCATCACGAGGCAGTGCCGGCCCATGACGACGTTGTGCGCGACATGCACGAGGTTGTCGATCTTGGTGCCCGCACCGATGACCGTCGGTCCGAGCGCGCCGCGGTCGATGGCGGTGTTGGCGCCGATCTCGACGTCGTCGTGGATGATGACGTGGCCGACCTGGTTCATCTTGAGATGCCGGCCCTGGTCGAACACGTAGCCGTAGCCATCGGAGCCGATGACGGTGCCGGCATGGATCGTGACGCGGTGGCCAATCTGGGTGCGGGCGTAAAGCACGACGTTAGGCTGCAGGCAGACATCGTCCCCGAGCCGGCAGTCGCGGGCGACGTGGTTGCCGCCGGTGAGCACCGAGCGCGCCCCGATGGAGACATTTTCCGCCACCACGCAGTGCGGACCGATGTGGGCGGTGGGGTCGATCTTCGCGGAGGGCGCGATGGTGGCGCTGGCGTGAATGCCGGCGACGACGGGTTCGGCGGGAAAGAAAAGGGGCAGCACCCGCGCGGCGGCGATGCGGGCGTTGGGCACGCGGATGAGGACCTTGGTGGCGGAGGTAAAATCGCCGGTCACGAGGATGGCGGCTGCCGCGCTGGCTTCGGCGGCGGCGAAGTAGCTGTCCTTTTCCGCGAAGGTGAGGTCACCGGCGCGCGCCCGGTCGGCGGACGTGAAACCCATGAGGGTGACGTTGCCGTCGCCGAGGACGGTGCCTTTGAGGTGCTCCGCGATTTGCGCGGCGGTGTAAGTGGCCATGGAGGGGGTGGGTAACGCCCCGATGACAGCACCGGGGCTGGGTTGCGACCGGTGGGATTAAAAAACGCGGGTGGGTGAAGGCCCGCCGCTTACTGGCGGGGAACGCCGACCATGCGCTGCGTTTCAACGTCCCAGATTTTCAGGCGGAAGCAGCGGATGATGTCGATGGGCGAGAGCGAGGTGGTCTTGGCTTCTTGCAGCTCGGGGATCTCGCGCAGGACTTCGGGCAGGCGGTAGAACGGGATCTTGTGGTTCAGGTGATGGATATGGTGGTAGCCAATGTTGGCGGTGAACCAGCCCATGATCAGGCCCGTGCGCATGTAGCTCGAGGATTCCATGGCGGCCTTTTCGTAAGTCCAGCCATCCTTGTCGGTGAAAGAGACACCGGGAAAATTATGCTGGGCGTAAAACAGGTAGGTGCCGATCGCGTAGGTGATGAAGTGCGGGATGGCCTGGACAAACAGCCAGGCCTGCCAGCCCCCGAACCAAAACAGGGCGGCGGCGATGCCGAGGTGGACGAGGAGCGAAACCAGGCAGTCGAAGTGCTTGCGCGGGTTGTTGAAGAACGGGTTCAGGCACATGCCGAACAGGAACATGAAGAAATAACCGAACAGGATGGTCGCGGGATGGCGGACGAACAGGTAGCCGAAGCGCTTTCCACGCGAGCTCTTGAGGAACTGTTCCTTGGTCATGATCGGAAACGAGCCGATGTGCGCGCCCCGGAGCTTCGAGTTGTGGTTGTGATGATGGTTGTGCGAACTGCGCCACACGCTGCTGGCGCTGAGCGCGTAGATGCCGAAGAGCTGCATCAGGCCCTCGGCGAGCTTCGAGCGCGGCAGGATGGCGTGGTGCTGCTGGTCGTGGTAGATCACGAAGGAGCGCAGCAGCAGCAGCCCGGCGAGGACGCTGCAGGCCAGGCGCACCGGCCAGAGGTGGTTCAGCAGGGCGCCCGCCAGCGCTCCGGCGAGGAGAAAGGCGGTGGAAAGGATCACCCACCAGCTATGCAGCGGGTTGTCCTGGGCGTAGGGCTTGGTGGCCAGGATGAGATCTGCTCCGGTTTTCTGCACAGGTGGAATATTCAAGCGGGCGGCCGCCGCTGTCGATGCACAACTCGGCGAAAGGGAAAAGATTGGGAGGGGGCGTTTATCCGGAAGTCCCGCCCGCGGGCGTCCATAAAGGACGCCCCCTACATGATGCAGTGGAAAAGAATCCACCTCGGTGCCGGTTATGCTGAAAGGTGGAGCCCGCCCTCCGGGCGGGCTGATGGACGCACACCCTGAAAACCTGCCCGGAGGTCAGGTTCCACCGCATTTATTTCAGGTGAGGGGTCGGGGGGCCGAACGGCCTTTCGGTTTAGGACGTGTTTGAAAAATGTGATTCTGCGCAATCAAGCCACGGTAGGCCGCCTGCTGGCAGGCGCTGATTTTGGCGCGAGCATCAGCCGTCGCCAAGCCTCTGGCCGACAAGAGATCGCGGGCCCACAAAAAACCGGTTTGCGAACACGCCTAGGCCAAACCGGAAAACTGGGGATGAGATACCAGGCGTTTTTCGAAACCCGGCTTTTCCTCGTCGGTCAAGTCCGTGGGAATTTTCGTGCTGCTGCGCTGCCAGCGTCCGAGCCATTGCGCGCCCAGGAGCTTGGGCGCCGCGGGATGCGTCTGGGCGCCCGCCATCCGGGTGAAAGCCAGCGTCGTGTCCGTCTTGGGTCCGGTGCCGACGCCTTCCGCCACAAAGAAACCGGCCGCCAGCAGCGAGACCCGCACCGCGGTCGCCGAGGAGTAAGTGTAGAGTTCGGCGGGTTTCGAACGGCAATGCCGGTGGATGCGGGCGAACACGCCGGACGTCCACAGCCCGGTGTCGGTCTTGGCGGAGAATGGGTCGTAGAAAATAAGATCGGGAACCGGGGCGGATTCCAGGAAGGCGAGGAAGTCGCCCCGGTGGAGTTCCCACTCCAGCAGACCGGAGGCATGGGTCCACCGGCCGTGTTCGAGGAGGGCGTGCGGCGCGCCATGCCGCAGGTGCGGGAAGTGGCTGGCAAATTTCACGGCGAGATTCAGCGGGTCCAGGTCGATCTCGAAGCTGACGATCCGCAAGGGGCGAAGGGCGGCGGCGCCATGGACCAAGAGGGCTTCCTCGAAGCATTGCACCGCGGCCATGGCGTTCGACGCGGCGCCCAGGCCGACATCCCAAATGACCAGTTCGGTTTCGTCCCCCACCCTTTTTAGCAGACGGATGGCGAGTCCCGACTGTTCCACATAAAGCCGGTGCGCCTCGTCGCTAGGTCGGTTCACCGAGTGCATGACCTCACCAGAGCTGAGCTGCCGGATGCTCGAGTAACCCTCCGGGCTCGTGATAATATCGTAATCACCCAGGTGCTGCGCGCGCACCGGGCGGCGCTTTTTCACGGGGTGAACCACGTTCTCCTCGTCGGAGCGGCCGAGTTCCGTCCGGTTCTTTTCGTAGAAAGCCGGAAAATCACCGCGCAGGATGGCGGCGCGCATGTCCCGCATCAGCCGGTGATAGAAGGCGAAATTGTGGATGCCCAGCAGGTGCCAGCCGAGCATCTCGTCCGCCTTCACCAGGTGGTGCAGGTAGGCGCGCGAATAGTTCCGGCACGTGGCGCAGTCGCAGCCGGCTTCAAGCGGGATCTCGGCCAGCTTGTGCGGCAGGCGGCGCAGCTGGACTTTCCCTCTCGCCGTGAAGGCCACGCCGCGCTGGGCCAGTTGACCGGGAATGATGCAGTCGAACATGTCCACGCCGCGGTGGACGGCCTCCAGGATGTCGAGCGGAGTGCCGACGCCCATCAGGTAGCGCGGCAGGTTTTTCGGGAGCTCGGCGGTCACGAGCCCGGTGAACTCGTAGCGTTCGGCATGGGTTTCACCCACGGCCAGCCCGCCGATGGCGAGGCCGTCGAACGGCAGCTCCCGCAGGAACGCCGCGCTTTTCTTGCGGAGATCGGGATGACAGGCCCCTTGCACGATGCCGAAAAGCGCGGCCGGCGAATCCCCGCGCGCCTCCAGTGAGCGTTTGGCCCAGCGGTGCGTTAGCTCCATGGCCACCTCGGCCTGGGCGTAAGGCGCGGTGGAGGGGATGCACTGGTCCAGGACCATCATGATGTCGCTGCCGATGGTTTTCTGCGCCTCGATGCTGGACTCCGGGGACAGCATATATAAATCCCCGTTCACGTAGCTTTGGAAGCGGGCGCCTTCCTCGTTCATCGCGCGTTCAGTGGGCAGAGAGAAAATCTGGAAACCACCCGAGTCGGTCAGCACCGGGCCGTCCCAGTTCATGAAACGGTGGATGCCGCCGAATTTCTTAAAGACCTCCAGGCCCGGACGCAGCAGCAGGTGATAGGTGTTGGCGAGCAGCACGGTCGAGCCGGTTGCCTTCAGGGTGTCGACGGTCTGCGCCTTCACGGTCGCCTGGGTGCCGACGGGCATGAAGACGGGCGTCTGCACCTCGCCGTGGAGCGTCTGGAAGCGGGTCGCGCGGGCTTGGGAGCCGCCCGCCTCTTTCTCGAGGTTGAATTTCAGCCGCGACATCGGGAAAATCAGCCCTTCACCAACGTGATCACGCATTCCAGGTGGCGGGTCTGGGGAAAAAGGTCGAAGGGTTGCGCCGCGGTGAGGCGGTAACCGGCAGCGAGGAAACCCTTCAGGTCGCGCATCTGCGTCGCCGGATCGCACGAGACGTAAACCACGGCCCGCGGGCCGAAGGCGAAAAGCTGGTTGAGGAAGGATTCATCACAGCCCTTGCGGGGCGGATCGATGACAACCGCGGTGTTGGCTGGCGGGAAGTCGAGTCCGGCGAAAATTTGCGCCGCGTCGCCGGCGCGGAAAGTGGCGTTGATGATGCCGTTGGCCGCGGCATTCTCCGTGGCGAACTTGACTGACGTCGCGCTCAACTCGATGCCCGTCACCCGCTCGAAGGCCGGCGCGCAGCTCAGCGCGAACAAGCCGCTGCCGCAGTAGGCGTCGACCAGGAACTTCGCACCGCTACCGGCGGCCTGTTCGCGGACGTAACCAGTGAAGGTTGGCAGGATGAACGGGTTATTCTGGAAAAAATCGCGGGCGAGGAAATGGAGACGGAGGGGTTTGTTAGGTGGAACCCGCCCTCCGGGCGGGTTGGCTGATGGCGACGACGCGGCCAAGCCTGCCCGGAGGTCAGGCTCCACCCCAATCACCTCGTGGATGACGGCGTCGTAATCGGTGACGACGCCCTCTTGGGCGTGCCGGAGCAACAAGGTGGAATCGCGCTTATATTCGCCGGCCGCGAGCCGCTGGTGAGTTTTGGCGCGCACTTCGGGCAGCTTGGCGTTGATCTCCGGTGTGGCGATCGGGCACTGGGGGACATCAATGATATCGAAGCGCGTGCCTTGCTTAAGAAAGCCGATAGGATGATCAGGTAGGGCGAGTCCTCCGGACGAGCCGTCCGCGCGCGGCTCATCCGGAGGATTCGCCCTACCCCCCCGGAAATGAGGCGTGATCTTCGAGCGGTAGCCGAACTCCCGGGGCGAACCGATGACGGGCGCCACCGGGAATTCCACGCCCGCCATATACTTCAACAACTCCTCGACCTGCTGGCGCTTCCAGACCAGCTGCTCGGCGTAGGTCAGGTGCTGGTATTGGCAGCCGCCGCAGCGGCCGAACAACGGGCACTTTGGGTCAATCCGGTGTGGCGAGGGCGTGAGCACCGCGAGCAGGTCGGCTTCCGAGTAGTTCTTGTGGTTGCGGAAGACGCGGACGCGCACTTTCTCGCCCGGTAACGTAAACGGGACCATGATGACCCAGCCGCTGGGTCGGGAAACCTGAGACCTCGCCGTTGCGGCCTGCTGGCCGCCCGGTGTCTGTCCCCGGTTCTCGCTGCGCGAAACCGAGGCAGAGAAACCTGAAACCTGAGAATCGGGCTGATCACTGACCGCTGACGGCTGATCGCTTGCCAGCGGGACGCGGCCAAGGCCCACGCCAAGGTTGGTCAGTGTCGCTATCTCCATCTCCAGTTCGTGATGGTAGGGGAAGGGCAGGTCGTTGAATTTTTTCTTTTTAACCACGAAACACACGAAACACACGAAAACGGGAAAACAGAAGAGATTTTATTTCGTGTGTTTCGTGTGTTTCGTGGTGAACTTCTGCCTGTGCTTCCGGAGAAAATAACCAGCCTGCAAAATCCCCGGGTCAAACAGCTCGTGAAGCTGCGCGAACGCCGTGAGCGCGATGACGCGGGCCTGTTCTTGGTCGAGGGCTACCGGGAAATCCGCCGGGCGTTGGAGAAGGGCGTGCGGCCCAAGGAGCTGTATTTCAGTCCCGAGTGGTTTCTGGGCGAGAACGAGCCGGCGCTCATCGAGCAGGCGAAACAGGACGGGGCCCAGTTGTTCGAGCTGTCGAAGGAGGCCTTTGCCAAGGTGGCCTACCGCGAGCGGCCCGACGGCCTGCTCGCCGTGGTGCCGCAGTGGAAACACGACTTAAATGATCTTCTTGTAGGTCGGGCTTTACGCCCGACAGATGCGCCCGATGTCGGGGATCAGCCTTCGCTCTCCGAGCTATGGCCGACAGGTAAACCCCGACCTACAGATCCCTTCCTGCTCGTGGTCGAATCCATCGAGAAGCCCGGCAACCTCGGCACCATCCTGCGTAGCGCTGATGCGGCCGGCTGCGATGCGGTGATCGTGTGCGATGCGGTGACCGACATCTTCAACCCTAACGTGGTGCGGGCCTCGACGGGCGTGCTTTTCTCCGTGCCCATCGTGGTGGCGGACAGCGTGACGGTGCATGCCTGGTTGAAGGAGAAGGGCATTCGCACGGCGGCGACCACGCCGCATACGACCAATATCTACACGGCCACCGACTTGCGCGGCCCGCTGGCCATCGTCATGGGCAGCGAGCAATACGGCCTGAGCGAGTTTTGGATGAAAGGCGCCGATGTCCTCGTCCGCATCCCGATGGCCGGCCAGGCCGATTCGCTCAATGTCGCCATGGCGACGATCATCACGCTGTTCGAAGCGGTAAGGCAGAGGAGTGGTTGAGGTAGGGCGCGGACTCCGTTCCGCGCCGCGGCGGGGAGCGGAGTCCCCGCCCTACCCATTGCGCCGAAGATGTTCGATCAGCTCCGCGGTGCCGTCGGCCATTGTGACGAACGGGTGGTAGCCAAGGTCGCGGCGGGCGGCGGAAATATCGAACCAGTGGTCTGTGGCCATTTCCTTGGCGACAAAACGCGTCATCGGCGGTTCGCCCTTGAGCGGCAGCACGCGCCACAGGGCCTCCATCAGGCCACCCGCGGCATAGGCCACCGGCAGCGGGACGTGCCTCGTGACCTCGGGAATGCCGAGGCCGCGGAGGAGCTGGTTGATCCAATCCCACAGGAAGACGGGTTCGCCGTTGGTGATGAAGTAGGCTTTGCCGCCTGCCAGCGACAAAGCGGGTTGAGGGTTGTGCCGTTGCGGGTTGCTACCCGCCCGGTATTTGTCCGGGCCGTCGCCCGGTAAAAGAGTTGAGGGTTGAGAGCCGATTAGCGCCCCTTCGGCGAGGAGGTGAGCATCGACCACGTTGCTGATGTGGGTCACATCCACTTTGTTGCGGCCGGCGCCGATGATCCTGAGTTTACCCGTGCGCGCCAGGGCCAGCACCCGCGGCACGACATTCCGGTCGCCCGGGCCCCAGACGAGGTGCGGCCGCAGCGCGACGGTGGCCAGCTTGCGGTCATTCGCGGCCAGAACCTCGCGTTCGGCCGCCGCCTTGCTCGTCGGGTAACCGCACGGTGCGACGAGGCACCGCTGCGCCGACTCATCGATGCCGGCCAGGTCGCCGCCGTTGTAGACGACACTCGGTGAACTGGTGTGGACGAGCCGCGGCACGCCGGCCTCACGGCAGGCGTTGATGACATTTTGCGTGCCGCCTACGTTCACCGCGAAAAAATCCTGGCGGGGTCCCCACACGCCCACGCGCCCGGCCACATGGAAAACCGTTTCTGTGCCAAGGCAGCCGCGGCGCAATGCCTCGCGATCATGTAGGTCGCCGGGAATGATCTCGGCACCGAGGGCCTCCAGGTGAGGCAATGGGCGGCGGGCCAGCACGCGGACGCGGCGGCCCTCGGCGAGCAGGCGCTCGGCGATCCGGCCACCGATGAAACCGCTGGCGCCAGTGACAAAGGTAGGGAAGTTTTTGCGGACGGAAAGCACGGGTGAATACTGGGGCTTTTTAACCACGGATTTCACGGAGAACACGGATAATCTCACGCCAAGTCCGCCGAGGTCGCAACGTCAGCGAAACCAGGACGGACTGGGGATACTTTGCGACCGTTGCGCCCTTGGCGGAGGCAATCACGCAGGCAAACAACGGCGTGTTGATCGGGCTCACTGCTGCAGGACCTCGCGGGCGATTTCCCGCTTGTCGAGTTCGTAGCCGTGGTGGCCGGCGGCCCAGCGGCCGAGCGCGAGGCGGTGGATCTTCGCGTTGTGGCGGACGTCCACCGGGAAATGGGGGTGCAGGTAGGCGAGCCGGATGAGATCCGTGTGCCGGTGGGCGGCGCCGAGTTCCCGCAGCTCCCGCACCAGCTTGCGACGCAGGGAGGGAGTGGCCACCACCTCGCGGGAGACGGGCTCGACGACGATGGCCGCACGGTGGCCGTCGTGACCGGTGGCGATGAGCGCGCTGCGGGCCACATCGGGGTGGGCGTTGAAGATCGGCTCGACTTGCTCGGTGTAGAGCGGGCCCGAACTGGTCTCCACCCGCTCGGCCTTGCGACCACAGAACCAAAGGCGGCCAAGGGCGTCGACGTAACCCAAATCTCCCATGCGGTGCCAAATTGGGGTCTCGGGTCCGGGGTCTGGGGTCTGGCGGATTTTTGCCAAGGCGGTGGCGGCGGGGAGTTGGTCGTAGGTTTTGGTGATGGCCGGGCCGGAGACGATGATTTCGCCGATCTCCCCGGCGGGGAGTTCATGAATCTCTGTCAAAGGATCGTCGCTGATCGCGATGATTTTCACCGTGATTTCCTTTACGGGGCGGCCAACGCAGGTGCCCTTGCCCACCGCCGTCGCGGCGGAAGTTCCAACATCCAAACCCCCGGCGCCAAACGTTTCCGCCGCGCTGCTGCCGGTTTGGATGTTGGATGTTGGGGCTGGGAGCCTCGGACCCTGCCGCCCCAACACCTCCTCCGCGGAAATGCTGCAAACCGGCAGGGCCTCAGTCGCGCCATAGGGGCTGTGCGCCGTGCCGTTCGGGAGGATTTTCTGCAGGTCGGCGAATAGGCCGGGCGGCACCGGGGCGCCGGCCATGAGCACGCGTTTCACCGAGGGCAGCGTGAGATTATTCTTCAGGCAATGGCGGCTGATGATTCGCCACAAAGTCGGCGAACCGAATGAATTCGTGACCCCTTCCTGCTGGATGGCGCGGACAATTTTTTCAGGATCGACCGTGGCCGGCCGGCTCGGGTCGATCTCCGGCACGATGGTGGTCATGCCCAACGCGGGATTGAAGAGCGCAAAGATCGGCAGCATCGGCAGGTCCACCTCCCCGGGCGCGATGCCGTAGGTATCGCGCACCAGCCGCACCTGGGCCTCGAACATGCCGTGTTCGTAGCACACGCCCTTGGGCGCGCCGGTGGAGCCGCTGGTGAACAGCACGGCCGCCAGATCGGCAGCCGCGCTGTTCACAATTTTTGATTCTCGATTCTCGATTTTCGATTGGCCGGAACTGAGGCGCGCCGTGGCGGCGCCACGAGCCCAGATGCGGATTTTGACTGACTTGAACGCCGAACGGAAGAGGTGGCTCATCACCTGGGCCAGCGGAATGCCGAGCAACACGCGGGGCTGGGAGCGGGCGACGCACGCCAGGAAGTTTTTCCGGCCCATGCCGGGGTCGATGATCACTGGCACGGCGCCGAGCTTGAAGAGTGCGAAGGCTGCGGCGATGAGCGGCAGGCCCTGGCGCACCATGACGAGCACGCGATCGCCCCGCTGCACACCCTGAGCCGTGAGTTTTCCGGCCCACGCGTTCACCTCGGCGTCGAGTTCCGCGAAGGTGAGCGATAAATAGTCGATGCCGCCATCGGGAGTCCGACCGCGGGGGATTTTAACGGCGGGATGGTCCGGCTGGCGCGCCGCCATCAGCGGCAGATGGCGGGCGATGTTGGCGGAGGTGGTCACGCCTTGGGTGGGCCAGCGAGCTTGCTCGCGCCCGATCTGCGCCTGCAAGCAGGCCGCCCACAATTGCCGAGGTGGTTCATATCGCGTGCCGCAGGACTTTTCAACTCCGCCAAGCCGGCTCGGCTTTGAGCAATTTCGCCTGCCAGGGCAGCAACACTTCGTCGATGGCCGTCGGATCGCGGGCGATCACCACCAGCTGCGAGCGGGTGGCGAGGAGGGTGGGATCAAGATGGAGGCCGGCGGCGAGCCGGTCACGGTCGGCCTTGATGCGGTCCTGCCGGGCGAGTTCATCGGGCGTCATCGGGTTGTAGTCGCGACGGCGTTCCCGGCGCGGCAAGGTGTTGGGGTCGGTGGCGAAACCCTGCCGGACGGCTTCGGCGAGTGAGGGGAACAGCCGGTCGTGGCGGCGGCCGAGGTTGACGCGCATGACCTCCTCGGGCGGCGCGCCCACGTCAGCCGCGTGGGAAATCCGGACCAGCATCTCGTTGCCGACGACCTTGAAGGGCGGTGTGTTGATTTTCTCCGCCCAGCTCTCGCGCCAGTGCCAGAGGGCGTTGAGCACCGCGAGGCCGCGGCTGTGGAGTTTTTCGGAACCGTTGACCCGCCAGGCGTTTTCGTCGGGAGCGGTGAAGCCGTCTTTCGCCACCGACATCTGCCAGCGGCAGCGTTGTTCCAGCCACTCGAGACGGCCGAGCGCGGTCAGCTGGTCGCGGAGCTTGTCGCGCAGCTCGGGGAGATAAAACACATCCATGGCGGCGTAATCGAGCATGTCGCGCTCGAGCGGGCGCTGCGACCAGTTGGCTTTCTGGTGGTCCTTGTCGAGTTGGACGCCGAAATTTTGCTCGAGCAGCGCGGCCAGGCCGAAGCGCGGGATGCTCAGCAACTGGGCGGCAAACATGGTGTCGAACACGCTGTGCGGCTGGAAACGGCAGAGCTCCCACAACAGACGCAGGTCATAGTCGCTACCGTGCATGATCAGCGGCTTGGCCGCGAGGCGCGGCCAGAGGGCGTCAAGCGGCAGGTCGGCCAGCAGATCGACGAGGTAAATCTCGCTGACCACGTGGATCTGCAGGAGACAGACGCGGGTCTTGTAGCGAAACAGGTTGTCAGCCTCGGTATCGAGCGCGATCTCGGTGCAGCGGTCGAGCGCGGCAAAGAGCGGCGCCAGTTGTTCGGGCCGGGTGATGAGTTGGTAATGAGGGACGGTGTTCAAGCGAGGGGTATCAGTTATTCCAGTCAGAGAGAAAGGCATCGATGAGTTGCGGCAAGTCGGGGCTGTAGCCGCCCTCAAGGATCGCGGCGGCGGGCAGCGAGCTCTCGCGCAGCCAGCGGCCGAGCGTGGCGAAGTCGTCGCGCTCAAGCGTCATTTCCGTGATCGGATCGCCGACATAGGCGTCGAAGCCTGCGGAAACGAGGATGAGGTCGGGCTGGAAGGCGAGCACGGCGTCCCAGGAGCGCGTGAGGGCCTCCATATGGGTGGCGCGTGGCGTGTGAGGGGCGACCGGAAAATTGTGGCAGTTGGCAAAGGAGGCGGTGCCCGTGCCGGGATAACCCGGATACTGGTGCACCGAAGCGAACCGCACGTTCGGTCGGTTTTGCAGAATGTCCTCGGTGCCGTTGCCGTGGTGGGCGTCGAAATCCCAGACCGCCACGCGCCGGCCGGCGGCCGCGGCGTGCAGCGCTGCAATCGCGATCTGGTTGAGATAGCAAAAGCCCATCGCCTGGGAGCGCGTGCAATGATGGCCCGGCGGACGCATCAACGCGAAGGTCTTTTGTCCCGTGAGGGCGAGGTCTGTGGCGGCCAGGGCGGCACCCACCGCCCGGCGGGCGTGGTCGTAGATGCCGGGAAAATAAGGGGTGTCGTCGTCGATGTCCGGCGCGTGCTGGAGGCGTTTGAGCAGCGCGGGAGTGTGGGCGGTCAACAGGGAGGACTCCTCGGCGGCGGCGGCCTTGCGCCAGGTCCAGTCCGGATGGGCGGCCTGCAGGTGAGCGGCACTGCGGAGCACGCGGGCCGGTTGCTCGGGTCGCATGGACGAACCGTATTCGGCGCAGAGGGGATCGTGCAGGATGATCATCAAGTTTGTCCGCCCACGGACAGCAAGGAGGTCCAAAAAAGCCCAATTTCCCGCCCCAGTAAAGCGGGATTATCGCCTGGTTTGCGGTCCGAGAATTCTTGTGTCCCTTTCCCTTTTTGGCAGCCATTGATACCCCATGAAGGTCGTTGTCCTCTGCTCTGGTGGCATGGATTCGGTGACCGCGCTCCACTGGGCGCGGTGGCGGCACGACGTGCGCGCGGCCCTCAGCTTCGATTACGGGGCCAAGCACAACCACCGCGAACTTCCCTTCGCGGCGGAACAGGCGAAGGCCGTCGGCGTGCCGCACCAGGTCATCCCGCTCGATTTCATAGGCCGGCTGTTCGCCTCCGACCTGCTCAAAGGCGGCGGGGAAATTCCCGAGGGTCATTACGCTGACGAAAACATGCAGCGCACCGTCGTGCCCTTCCGCAACGGCATCATGCTGGCGGCGGCCGCGGGGTTTGCCGAGAGCGTTGCCGCCGAGGCTCTCGTCATCGCCGCGCACGGGGGCGACCATGCGATCTACCCGGATTGCCGCGAGGACTTCATGCAGGCGATGGGCTCGGCGATGCAACTGGGCACTTACACCGGCATCCAGCTGTTGCGACCGTTCATCGCGCTGACCAAGGCGCAGATCGCCACGGAAGGTGCGCGGCTCGGGGTGGATTTCACCCGGACCTGGTCCTGCTACAAGGGCGGCGCCGTGCACTGCGGCAAATGCGGCACGTGCGTCGAGCGGCGCGAGGCCTTCCAACTCGCCGGCTTGCCCGACCCAACTGTTTACGAGTCAACCGATCCCTTGCCCAAGGCTCCCCGAAGTTAACCACTAATGAACACTAATCGGGCACTAATGAGTTTTAAATGAGTGGTCCATTAGTGCGTATTAGTGGTGCAAAAAATCCTGATGCTTATCGCGGAGATATTTTATTCCTTGCAGGGCGAAGGCGAGCTGACCGGGGTGCCGTCGGTTTTCGTCCGCACCAGCGGCTGCAACCTGCGCTGCAATTGGTGCGATACACCCTATGCGTCATGGTCGCCCGAGGGCGTGCAGATGAGGGTCGACGAGATTGTCGATGAGGTGAAGAAGCGCCCCGCGCGGCACGTCGTGCTGACCGGCGGCGAGCCGATGGTCGCGAAGGAAATCCGCGAACTGGCCGCGGCGTTGAGAAAAAACGGCTATCACATCACCATCGAGACCGCCGCGACCGTCGCGCCGGACGGCATTGCCTGCGACCTCGCCTCCCTCAGCCCCAAGCTGAAAAATTCCGCGCCGGACGAACGCCTTTCCAAGGCGTGGCGTGAAAAACACGACAGCTTGCGCTGGCAGCCGGACGTCGTGAAAGCGTGGCTGAAGGTGTATGGCTTCCAGTTGAAGTTCGTCGTCGCCCAAGTGGCGGACGTGGACGAAATCGAGGGAATGCTCGCACAACTGGGCGGGGAGATTCCCCGGGCGAAGGTGCTGCTGATGCCCGAGGGCACGACGGTCGAAACGCTGCGGGCGAAAGCCGGCTGGCTGGGCGAACTGTGCAAGGTGCGCGGTTACCGCTACGCGCCGCGGCTGCACATCGAACTCTACGGCAACAAGCGCGGCACATGAAGATTCCCCTGAAGGCCAACCGGCCGCCCCCGCGCAGGCTTTCCGTGGAGCTCGCGGAACTGCGCGACCACGCGGCGGAGCGGGCCGTGACACTGCGCGAGGTCATCTACACCCTGCACGGCCGGGCCTACATGCTGCTGGTGCTGCTGCTCGCGCTGCCGTTCATCACGCCCATTCCGCTCCCCGGCCTCTCGACCCCTTTTGGCCTGGCGATCGTGCTGATTGCCGCGCGACTCTCCCTTGGCCAGCGGCCGTGGCTGCCCATGATGTTCCAGCGCAAAGAGCTGCCGGCGGGATTTTTGCGCAAGCTTTTCGCGGTGGCGGAGCGGGTGCTGCGGTTTTTCGAGAAATTCCTGCGGCCGCGCCTCACTTTCCTTTCAGACACACCATTGCTGGCACAGCTGCATGCTGTGCTGATGCTCGTGGCCGCGCTGGCGCTGCTCCTGCCGTTGCCGATCCCGTTCACGAACAGTTTTCCTGCGTGGACGATCCTGCTGCTGGCGGCCGGGCTGCTCGAGCGCGACGGCCTGTTCATTCTCGCCGGCTACCTGGTGTTCATCGCCGGGGTGTTCTATTTCATCTTCCTCGGCGAGGCCACGGCCACGCTGCTGCGCGAGTTCGTGCAGTGGATCAAGGGTTGAGGGTTTTGTGGGTCAACGAGCTTGCTCGCGCTCTGAGTGCGGCCGCAAGCGGGCAGCCTACATGCCGATCACGATTTTTCCGAACTGGGCCGCAGCTTCCATGTGGCGCAGAGCGGCGTCGGTCTGGTCGAGTGGGAACACCTGGTCCACAATGGGAGTGATTTTGTGCGCATCGACAAACCTGGTCATGCCCGCGAAGTCCGCCGGCGAACCCATGGTCGTGCCGAGGATATTGATCTGGCGGAAGAAGCTCTTCCGCAGGTCGAGCCCCTTGGGGTTACCGGTGGTCGCGCCGAAGAAAACAATGCGGCCGCCGGGCGTGGTCAGGTCGATCAAACTGGCGAAACCATCGCCGCCGGCGCTGTCCACGATCACGTCGAAGCGCCCCGCTAGCTTTTGCAAGGTTTCCGCCCAGCCGGTGTCGCGATAGTTGAGGCCTCCGCGGGCCCCGAGGGTTTGGGCCCGGGCAATTTTTTCTGGCGAACTTGAGGTCCCCCAGACTTCGGCGCCTGCCGCCACGGCGAACTGCAGCGCGAACAAGGCGGCGCCACCGCCCACCCCGGTGACGAGCACGCGCTCGCCGGCCTTGAGTTGCGCGCGGGTGAACAGGGCCCGCCAGGCCGTGAGCCCGGCCAGTGGCAGAGCCGCGGCCTGCTCCCACGAGAGATGCGCAGGCTTGGGCGCGAGGTTGGCGACGGGTATGGCGACTTGTTCGGCGAACGTGCCGTTGTCCGGCAAACCGAGGATGCGGAAGTCCGGGCCTTGGGCGCGCGGATCAGAGCCCCAGTTGAGGGACGGGTTGATGATGACCTCCCGCCCGACCCACGCTTGATCGGCCGGCGTGCCGACCGAGGTGACGACGCCCGCGCCATCCGAGCCGAGCGTGACCGGCAGCTTGATGTTCGGGTAGAGCCCGAGTTGCGTCCAGAGGTCGCGGTGGTTGAGCGCGGCGGCCTTGAGCTGCACGACGGCTTGTCCGGGTGCGGCGACCAGATCCGGCAGTTGCCGGACTTCGAGCGGCTTTTTGACCTCGGTGAGGACGGTGGCTTTCATGCGGATGAGGCTGACTAGATTTCGGGCTGCGGCAAGTTGTAGGGCGGTATCGCCGCATCCCGCCAAAAGGTGGAGCGGCTTGACCCCAAGACGCTTGCTTTAATGAAAGCGCGCTGAGGTCAGCACGCTCCACCAAAAGCAAAAGGCGGGATCAGCGATCCCACCCTGCAGTTCGGTCCGAATCCGCACGGACAATCGCCGGGCGCTTGTAACCTTGGGCCGGTCGGGCATGTTCGGCCGGCAACATGAGCCACGCCACCGCCCGTCCGCGCCTGCACTACGCGTGGATCGCCGCGGGGGTGACGTTCTTCACGCTACTGGCGGCCGCGGGCGCGCGGGCGACGCCGGGCGTGATTCTTCTGCCACTGGGCAACGAGTTCCAGTGGAGCCGTGCGACGGTGTCGTCGATCGTCTCGATCAACATTTTCCTCTACGGCCTCATCGGGCCGTTCGCAGCCGCGCTGTATCAGCGCTTCGGACTGCGCCGGACGATGATGGCGGCGATGGCGCTGCTCACGATGGGTTACGGGTTGTCGACCATGGCGACCCAGTATTGGCAGTTTGTCGTGCTATGGGGCTTTGTGGTCGGCGCGGGCTCCGGGCTGGCGGCGACGGTGCTGGGGGCGGCGGTGGCGAACCGCTGGTTCACCGAAAAGCGCGGCTTAGTCATGGGCCTGCTCACGGCGAGCACGGCGACGGGCCAGCTGATTTTCCTGCCGGCGCTGGCGAGTGCAGTGACGGCGAACAACAACTGGCGGGCGGCGCCGTGGATCGTGGCCGGCGCGACCCTGCTCGCGATTCCGGTCATCTGGTGGCTGATGCGCGACGATCCGCGGGACGTCGGCCAGCGGCCCTATGGCGAAACCGGGCCGGTCAGGGAAGCGGCGGCAGTGTCCACGGGCAATCCGGCGAAACGGGCCATGGCCGTGTTGTTCGAGGCGGTGCGCGTGCGGGATTTCTGGCTGCTGGCGGGCTCGTTCTTCGTGTGCGGCGCGAGCACCAACGGACTCATCGGCACGCACATGGTCGCGGCGGCGTTCGACTGTGGCATTCCCGAGGTGCGCGCGGCCAGTTTGCTCGCGATGATGGGTCTGTTCGATCTCGTCGGCACGACGGCGTCCGGCTGGTTGAGCGATCGCTACAACTGCCGCCATCTGCTTTTCGGTTATTACAGCCTGCGCGGCATTTCGCTGCTGTTTCTGCCGATGGCCTTGCTCGGACCGACGGCCGGGCTGGGGGTGTTTGCGATCTTTTACGGACTCGACTGGATCGCGACGGTGCCGCCGACCGTGAAACTGACCGGCGAAGTGTTCGGGCGCGAGAAGGCCAGCATCGTGTTCGGCTGGGTCGTGGCCGCACATCAGGTCGGCGCGGCGTTCGCCGCTTATGCCGCCGGCGCGCTGCGCACGGTGACGGGGAGCTACACGCTGGCGTTCTTCAGCGCCGGGGCGCTGTGCGTGATCGCAGCCTTGGTGGTGCTGCCGATCGGCAAGGGCCGCAAGGTGGCGGTGCAGCCGGCCGTGGCTTGAGGTAGGGCGGTGACTCCGTCACCGCCGCGGCGCGGAACGGAGTCCGCGCCCTACCCTTTCAGCTTTGAGCGGAGCTTCTTGATCTCCGGGCTGACGGCGGAGCAGCTTTCGCTGCCGCAGCCGGGTTGCTTGCGCTTTGCGAACCACGAACGCAGCAGCAGCGTCGCGGCGAGGGCGACGATGGCGAGGGCGATGATGGTCTGAAGGGAGGAAGTCATTTTATTTGAACCACAGAGACACGGAGGGCACGGAGTAGGACAAGGAGTTTGGCTCGGTGATCTCTGTGCCTCCGTGGTTAATCAATAACCCAGCGCGCGGCCGGTTTGGTAGAAGACGAGGCACACGACCCAGGCGGTGCCGGTCATGTATGCGATCTGGAACAGCGGCCAGCGCCACGAGTTGGTCTCGCGCTTCACGACCGCCACGGTGCTCATGCATTGCATGGCGAAAACATAGAACACCATGAGCGTTAAGCAAACGAGCGGAGTGAACAGCGGGGCCCCTTCCGGCCAGTGGGCGGTCCGCAGGGCGTCGCGGAGCGGCGTGGTGTCGTCGTCCGCCCCCTCGACGCCGAAAATGACGCCCATCGAGCTGACGAAGACCTCACGGGCGGCGAAGGAGCTGATGAGCCCGATGCCGATGCGCCAGTCGAAGCCGAGAGGTTTGATGACCGGCTCGATGGCGTGGCCGGCCCGGCCGGCGAAGCTCTGCGCGATCTGCTCCGTGGCGGTGACATCGGGATTCGGGTGCTTCGGGTAGGTGGTGAGGAACCAGAGCACGATGCTGATGCCCAGGATGATGGTGCCGGCGTTTTTCAGGAACAGCCAGCCGCGTTCGACCATGTGACGGAGGATTTCCTTGAACCGCGGCGGCTGGTAGGGCGGCAGCTCCATGATCATGTGCTGCGGGGCGCTCTTGAAGAGGGTGCGCTTGAACAGCCAGGCGAAGAAGAAGACGCCGCCGGTGCCGAGGGCATACATGAAAAGCATGATGCCGGCCTTGGTTGTGGCCGGAACCGCGTTGCCCGGCAGCAGAGTCGCGATCATCAGCAAATAAACCGGCAGCCGCGCCGAGCAACTCATCAGCGGGGCGACCAGGATGGTGACGAGACGGTCGCGCGCGTTCTCGATGGTGCGCGTGGCCATAATGCCGGGGATGGCGCACGCATAGGAACCGAGCAGCGGGATGAACGAGCGACCATTAAGCCCCACCTTGCTCATGGGGCGGTCCATGATGAACGCCGCGCGCGCCATGTAGCCGGTGCTCTCGAGCAGGCCGACGAAGAAAAACAGGATAAGAATCTGTGGAAGGAAGATGACGATGCCCCCCACCCCGCTGATGATGCCGTCGGTCAGCAGGTCGCGCAGGTCCCCCGGGGCCATGATGCCCTTAACCCAGCTGCCGAATGCCGCGACGTGGCCGTCGATGAAATCCATGGGGGCTTCCGCGAGTGAGAAGATGGAGTAAAACAGCGCCGCCATGATCACGCCAAAGACCGCCCAGCCCCAGACAGAGTGGCAGAGCACGGCGTCAATGCGGTCGGAACGCGACGGCCCTGAGTCGTGGGTGCGACGGACGACGTCCCGGCAGAGCAGGCCGATGGCTTCGTAGCGGCTGCGGATGAGCGCGGCGGACCAGTCGGTGTCCTCCCCCGCCCAGCGCTGGCGCCAGTGATCGAGAATTTCGTGGGTGCGGTTGCTCAGCGGTTTGGAGCCGGCGACGCGCACGGTGTCGAAATCGGTGAGCAGCAGCAGCGCCTCAGCGCGGGCGATGAGTGGGGAGCGGGCGTCGTTGTCGGTCAGCGAGGCCTGCAGCTCCGCCACGGCGGAGGCGATCGGAGCGGGCACATCCCAGCGGTGGCGGGCGAGCGGGAGTTCGGTGCGGCTGAGGGCGAGCTTCAGCTCGACGAGGCCCTTGCCGTGAACGGCCTCGCAAGCGATGACCGGCACGCCCAATTCACCCTCAAGTTCGGCGGCGTCCACCCTCATCCCGGCGTCGCGCGCCATGTCCATCATGTTGAGCGCGATGATGACGGGCCGGCCGAGATCGAGGATCTGGTGGACGAGGTAAAGGTTGCGCTCGAGATTCGCCGCATCGACGACACAGATGATGCGGTCGGGTTGCGGCGTGTCCTCGCGGCGACCGAGCAACACGTCCCGGAGCACAGCCTCGTCCGGCGAGCGCGCAGCGAGCGAGTAGGCGCCCGGCAGATCGATGACCTGAATCGCGCGGCCGTGCTGTGAGTAGGTGATGCCGATTTTCTTTTCGACGGTGACGCCCGGGTAGTTGCCGACCTTCTGGCGAAGGCCGGTGAGCGCGTTGAAGAGGGTGGTTTTCCCGCAGTTCGGGTTGCCGACCATCGCATAGACCGGCGGACGGTCGGAGGGGGAGGCCGCACGCTTGCGCCCGGTGAGGGCGATATGAGCGGGGAGCTTCAACGCGCGCTGGCCGGCCCTACGACGGCGCTCAGGGCGGGAAGCTGCTCGACGAGAATGCTCATGGCAGCCCGGTGGTTGAGGGCGATGCGGGTGCCGTTTACCAGACAGAGGCTGGTGGAAGAGCCGGAAATCTTGGTGATCAAGGCGGCTTCCCCGAAACCCATCTCGCGGACCCGCTGGCAGAAGCTGTCGTCGCCGGTCAATTCGCACACCCGGCCGGTGCTGCCGATGGGCAGTTGGCAGAGCGGCGAGAGGTTGAGGCGGGCTGTGGACATCGAGAAAGTTAACTTGTGAGACTCAGTTTCAATGTCAATCGAGGGCGCTGGGCGAATCTTGTTTTTACCTTACCGTCCGTTGCCAGCCTGCGGCGACCGATCAACGCAACCGGTTAATGCGTAGCGCCTAACCAATCGTCGCCACACGGACCGCCACCAGCGGGCACTTGGATCTGGGTGACCGGTTCGCCGCGTTGGTTCAGGACGGGATGATAGAATTTGGCGACCTGGTCCGAGGCTTCGTCGATGTAGTGCCCGATGAAGGTCCGGCGGCTGCGGTCCGTGGTGCGGTTCGGGCCGGAACCGTGGATGAGGTTGCCGCCAAAAAACATCGTCGAACCACGCGGAACCTCGACCGGCACGGCCTTGGCGTCCTTGGGAAAGGGTTTGATGTGTGTGTCGCCGTAACTCATCCACGTGTCGGTGCCCTCGGCCGGGCAATGGATGCTTTTGCGATTCGAACCCGGCACGACGTAGAGGCAGCCGTTGTCGATCAACGCGGCGTCGATCGCAGTCCAGGCGGCGATGCAGGTGTGGGGTTCGGCGAGCAGGTAGAAATTATCCTGATGCATCCCCTGTCCCTTCGCACCCGGCGGCTTGAAATAATACATGGTCTGCGCGAGCAGGGGGTCGCGACCGAGTAGCGCGGCGAGCCCGGCGGCCACCCGCGGGTGCAGCGCCCAGGCCTTCACGCGATCACTGTAACGATGCGGGTGCATCGCGCGAAGCTGCGTCTTGGTCGGGTCGACCTCCTCGAATTTGTGGCCGTTGTCGTAGACGGCGAGGCCGATGCGCTTGAAGTCCTCGAAGAAGGCGTCGATGGCGTCGATCTCGGCCGGGCTGAAAAGCGCGTCCACGACACAATAGCCATCGCGGTGAAACTGCGCGATCTGCGCGTCGCTGACCAGTGGGGGGGCGGTGTGGCCGGAGGCAACCATGACCGAAGGCTGCACCAACCGCCGGGAAAACTCAACGCCGTCCGCAGGCAGCTCTCGCGGCCGGCTCAAAAAAAAGCGCGACCGAAGGCGCGCTGGATTTTTTAGAGGGTGGGGATCAGCGCCGCCGGCGTTTGACGGCGAGTTGGACGCCGGAGTAGCGCACGAGGCTCTGCAGGTGCTCGTATTGCTGCGGGTCCATGTCCTTGGCGGCCTTGAGCTCGTCCTGGGCGCGCTTCATGGCGGCCTCGACGGCGTTCTCATCAATCTTCTCCTCGGTGATCGCATGCTCGGCGAGCACGCGGACGCGGTCACCGTCGATCTGGGCAAAACCGCCGCCGATGGCGAGCCACTGGGTGGTGGCGCCCTTCGTCACGCGGAGTTCGCCGTGCTCGACTTGGGTAAGCAGCGGGATGTGGCCGGGGAGGATGCCGATCTCGCCCTCGACCGTCGGGACGACGACGCTATCGATCGTGTCCGAGTAGACCTTGGCTTCAGGGGTGACGATTTCGAGTGTTAAGGGCATTTTGTTTTAACCACTAATGGGCACTAATTGATCACTAATCAGAAACACTGATCAGGAATTATTAGTGAGAGGTTAGTGTGGATTAGTGGTTAGTTGAATTTACTTCTTTGCGCTGGTAGCGAGAACCTCATCGATGCCGCCCTTCATGTAGAAGTCACCCTCGGCCACGTGATCGAGCTCGCCATCGAGGATCATCTTGAAGCCGCGGACGGTCTCTTTGACGGGGACGTATTTGCCCGGCGTGCCGGTGAACACCTCGGCGACCGCGAACGGCTGCGAGAGGAGGCGCTGGATCTTGCGGGCGCGGTAGACCATGAGCTTGTCCTCGGGGGAGAGCTCATCGAGACCGAGGATCGCGATGATGTCCTGAAGATCCTTGTAGCGCTGGAGGACGCGCTGCACTTCGCGGGCGACCTTGTAGTGCTCTTCGCCGACGATGTCGGGCTGGAGGGCCTTCGAGACGGAAGAGAGCGGATCGACCGCGGGATAAATGCCCAGTTCGGCGATGGAGCGCTCAAGCACGATCGTGGAGTCAAGGTGCGCAAACGTGTTGGCCGGCGCGGGGTCGGTCAAGTCGTCCGCGGGCACGTAGACGGCTTGCACGGAGGTGATGGAGCCCTTCTTCGTCGAGGTGATGCGCTCTTGGAGGAGGCCCATCTCGTTGGCGAGGGTCGGCTGATAACCGACGGCGGAGG
>JBKJRX010000165.1:0-6566 GCA_046593155.1 Lacunisphaera sp. | reverse complement strand
CGGGTTGGTGATGCTGGTGCTGGTGTTCATCGTTTTCTTTGGGCGCGTGAAATTCCGCGGCGGCCTGCCCTCGACCATAATCCTGCTAGCCGTGGGCACGGCGCTGGCCTGGGCGACGGGCTTGGCGCCGGTGGGTGGGCCGGAGGCGCAGCCGCTGGCGCATTTAAAACTCTATTTCCCCATGCCCGTGTTGGGCGATTTGTGGGCGGCCCTGTTCGGCGGGCATATTGTCGCCTATCTCTCCGTGGTGATTCCCATCGGACTGCTCGGTGTGCTGGCGTCGCTGCAGAACATCGAGTCGGCGGCGGCCGCGGGCGACAACTACCCGGTGCAACCCAGCCTCGTGATCAACGGTCTAGGCACGATCGCGGCGGCCTGCTTTGGTTCACCCTTTCCCTCGTCGATCTACATCGGCCACCCGGCGTGGAAGAAACTCGGTGCGCGCGCCGGTTACTCGGTTTTGAACGGTCTGGGCATCACCTTCATCTGCCTGACGGGCGCCATGGCGGCGCTGACGTGGCTGATTCCCGCCGAGGCGGGCATCGCGATCATCCTCTGGATCGGCATCATCATCGCAGCGCAGGCCTTCGAGGTGACGGAGAAGAAATATTACCCGGCGGTCGTGATCGGTCTGCTGCCGGCGCTGGCGGCGTGGGCCATGCTCATCGTGAAGACATCGGTGAGCGCGGGGGGCGCCACCTTGGACGCTTCGCTGGTCTCCGGTGCCCATGCCGCCGGCGCCTACCTCGGGGGCGGTTTCGCGCTGGAGCAGGGGTTTCTTTATTCCGCGATGATCTGGTCGGCCGTGGTGGTGTGCATCGTGGACCGGCGATGGCTTCCTGCCGCTGTCTGGTGTGGCGTGGGTTCGTTACTGGCGTTGTCGGGGCTGATGCATTCCTATGCGCTGACCGGGCGCGACACAGTCATCGACCTGCCGTTGCTGGCGTGGGTCAGCGGCACCTGGACCCATTCGGCAGGCTCAGGGCAGGCGCCTTGGCGGTCGCTGTTCCCGGCGGGCGGTGCGGCGCTGGGCTACGCGCTGGCGGCGCTGGTTTTTCTGCTGGCAAAATATATCACGGTGCCCCGGGCTGAAGACGAAGTCGCCTGACATGGACTCCACCCTGCCTTTCATTGATTTGCACCGCCACCTCGACGGCAACGTCCGGTTGCAGACCATCCTCGACCTCGGCCGGCAGCATAACATCAAGCTGCCCGGCGATACGCTCGAGACGCTGCGACCATACGTGCAGGTCGAAGGCGTGATGCCCGACCTCGTTACGTGGCTGGCCAAGCTCCACTGGATGATCGCCGTGCTCGGCGACTACGACGCTTGCCGGCGAATCGCCCGGGAGAACGTCGAGGACGCCAAGGTCGAAGGCCTCGACTATCTGGAATTGCGCTTCAGCCCTTATTTCATGGCCGGTCCCAACAAGCTTGATCCAGCGAAGGTCGTCGAAGCGGTCGTGGCTGGCATCGAGGAAGGCCGGGCGAAGACCGGCTTGAAGGTGAATCTCATCGGCATTCTCAGCCGCACGTTCGGACCGGAGGCGTGCCGCATTGAGTTGGAGGCCCTGCTGACCCAGAAGTCGAAGCTGGCCGCGCTGGATCTGGCTGGTGACGAGAAAAACTGGCCGGCGGAATTATTTGTGGAGCATTTCAAGCGCGGCCGGGATGCCGGCTGGGCCATCACCGTGCATGCTGGCGAAGCGGGCGGTGCGCCGAGCATTTGGGCGGCGCTGCATAAACTTGGGGCCACGCGCATCGGGCATGGCATCCGCGCGATCGATGACCAGAAGCTGCTGGATTACCTGAGCGAGCACCGCATTGGCCTGGAGATCAACCTGACAAGCAATGTGCAGACGAACACGGTGCCGAGCTTTGCGGCCCACCCGATGAAACAGTTCCTGGCGCGAGGCCTGCTCGCGACGATCAACACGGACGACCCAGTGATCAGTGCGATCGATTTACGGCACGAATTTGAAACCGCGGCACCGGCGGCCGGGCTGACGGCGACGGAAATCCGGCAGGCACAGCAAAACGCGCTGGAGATCGCGTTTCTGACGGAGGGGGAGAAAGCGGCGATAACCGCGCGGAAGCGCGGCGAGACCTGAAACCTGAAACCTGAGACCTGAAATTGAACACAAGCAGCTAAGCAGACCAACAAACTACCTGCACACACCATGAACAATTGGAGAGGTCGCCAAATTTTTCAGGATGCCTGGGTAACAATTGTCGGAGCAATTTTGGTGATGATGGCGGTTTACTGTTTCATGTCGCCTGACCGGGCTGCGAAAGGTGCCTTTGCCGGCGTCTTCATCTTCATGTGAAATCTTATTCCTGAGGACTATAGCGTGGCGGCTGGCATTACCCTGCTTGCCGCAACGATAGCTTGGTTCACGATATTCGCCATCAAGCGAAAAACATAATTGGGTGGCGCTTGATTTCTTTGTAGGGGTGGCGCTTGTCGCCGGACCTTGATTGGAGGTCAACGCGGTCCGCCGACTAGCGGCGACCCTCCATTCTGAAATGGAGCCAGAATCAGCGTGCGAACCCGGCTAGGCTGGATTTACTCCGGAGCATGAGATTTTTTCTGGCCGGTCTGGTCCTGATGGTCGCCGCGGGACTGCGTGCTCAAAACGTCGTGGTCAACCTGCTGGCGCCCGTGGAAGCCGCCGCGCCTGGTGGTGAAGTGCGCGTGGATCTGGTCATCCTGAATCCGACGCCGACCGAGGTCATCTTTGAGACGCCGCTCACGCTCAGCGGCACATTGAGCAGTGAACGGCGCAGCTGGCCGGTCGAGTTGCGCGGGCAGGCCGGCGGCGGGGCGCAGATCGGCGCGCGAAGCTTTTCCTACCGGTCGTTTATCTTTACCGTGCCCGCGGACGCGCGCGGCCGGCTGGTGCTCGACTTGACGGAGCCGCAAGCCGCCCGAGCGCTCATCGAGGTGAAGGCGGCGGCGGTGCCCGGCCGCGAGCCGGGCATGGTGTCGGCGCCGTTGAGCAACATCCTGCCCGGGCAGCCGGCGGAGTCGGCGATCCAGCGCAGTTTTGCCGGACGGTTCAGCGCGCACGAGCCGGTGTATTTCATCTACGGGCCGGACACGCCCGGGGCGAAGTTCCAGTTCAGCTTCAAATACCGCCTGCTCGGTGACAAGGCGCGGCTGGATGACAAGATTCCCGCGCTGCGCGGGCTCTATATCGGTTTCACGCAGCGTTCGCTCTGGGACATCGACGCCGACTCGAGCCCGTTTTTCGACACCAGCTACATGCCCGAGCTGATGCTGGAGTCGCAGCGCGTGGTGGACCCCGGTTCGGAGGGCGGCTTCAAGTTTCTCGGCTATCAAGCGGGCGTGCGGCATGAGTCCAATGGCAAATCCGATCCCGAGTCACGCAGCCTGAACATCGCGTATTTCCGGCCGGTGTTCGCCGTGGGACGGCTCGATGGCTGGAACCTGGTCGTCGCGCCGCGGCTGTTCGACTACATCGTGGAGGTGGACAATAATCCCGACATCGCGGACTACCGCGGGCATTTCGAACTGACGGCCATCCTCGGCCGCAACGACCGCGGGGCGCTCGCGTTGACCGGCCGGCTGGGTCAGGGAGCGCACCACGGCAGCTGGCAGGCTGACCTGACGATCCCGGTGAAATTCGACAAGCTCCTCGATTTCGCGACCTACGTGCTCATCCAGTATTGGGATGGCTACGGCGAAAGCCTGCGCAGCTACAACGAACGCACGAGGACGGTGCGGGCGGGGTTTTCGCTGGTGAGGTGACCAACGCAAAGACCTGAAACTGGAGATCTGAAACCTGAGGTTAACACAACGCAGCGAAGCAGCTAAAGGGTCGGCCGCGTTTCTTGGCTGCTTGGCTGCTTCGTGTCATTCTCAACAGGCAGACCGGACCGACTGGCGGTCTCGAGCGCGGTCAGTTCAGTGGCGTTGAGTCGCACGGGCAGGGCGGCGATGCAGTCCTCGAGCTGGGCGAGCGTGCGGCTGCCTATGATGGGGACGACTGGGAACGGGCGGGACCAGAGATAAGCGAGCACGATGGCGCTGGGGGCGACGCGCTTGGTGGCGGCGAGCTCCGTCACGATCCGGCCGGCGGCGAGGTTGGGCGGGACGTGGAAGTCGTGTTTTTCCAATCCGGCGTCGCCCCGGGCGAGCTTGGAGAAGAAACCGTTGGCCTGGGAGGTGTAGGGAATCACGGTGAGGCCGATCTCGCGGTGAAAGTCGTAAGCGTCGGCGTCGAATTTCACGTAGCCGGTGAATGGCGGCGGGCGGGACTGGGCGACACCCAGGCACCAGAAGGGCTGGTTGGCGCTGAAACCCTGCAGGCCGGATTGCTTCGCATAGGCGTTGGCGGCGCGCAGCCGGGCCGCGGTCCAGTTGGAAGCACCGAACGCGCGGATCTTGCCCTCGCGGAGGAAGGCATTGAGGACGTCGATGAAGTGTTCGATCGGGCGCGCGGAGTCGTCGCGGTGCAGCCAATAAAAGTCGATGACGTCGGTGCGCAGGGTGCGGAGGCTGCCCTCGAGGTCATCGCGAATCTCGGCCGCTGACGTGCGCGGCACGGTCGGTGAATCGATGAAGGGGTGCGCGCCCTTGGTGGCGATGACAAGACCGGCGCGATTGCCGCGGGCGGCGATCCAGTCGCCGAGGATGCGTTCGCTGCGGCGCAACTCGCCCGGCACCCAGTCCGAGTAGATGCGCGCGGTGTCGATGAAGTTGCCGCCCAGTGCCACGAAGCGGTCGAGGAGAGCGAAGGATTCGGTCTCGGTGATCGTGTTGCCGAAAGGGACACCGCCGAGACACAGGGGGGAGACGGAGAGGGGCGTGCCGGGAAGCGTGAGGGGTTTCATATCGGCATTAAGCGGTTAAGTGGATTTGATCCTGTTCGACACATTCCGTCGCTGCGCGCCATCAGCCTTCGCCGGGCCTATGGCTGACAAGCCCCTCTTGATAGAGGGGACCAGGCACACGCCGTCGAAAATCCCCTCCATGAAGAGGGGTGCTCGACAGAGCGGGGTGTGTAGGGGCACACGCACCCCCGGATTATCAATGCCCGAGCTTCCGGTAGTCGAGAACGCTGTGGCTGATATTGCCCGCCTCGATGCACTTGAGGTCGGTGAGCAGGTCGGGCGGGGAAACGTCCTCGCCCTCGCACCAGATGAGCTTGTGACGGCCGTCGGCGTCGGGCGGCGTGAACAGGCCCGGCACAAAGAAATGTGCCGGCACGGTCGGCTTCATTGCGGTGTCCGGCCGGCAGGGGAAGGGGAAGTTGATGTTGTGGACGGTGAAGCTCCGGGGCGGCGTCTTGGGCAGCAACTCGCCGGCGAGGCGCGCGGCGTGGGCGGCAGAATGCTTCAATGTCGCCGCCAGTTCGTCGCCGGGTTTGCCGCCGTGTTCCTTGAGGTCGTAATAGACGCCCTCGGAAACGTCCTGCGAGAACGCCATGGCGGGTAGGCCGTGCAGTGTGCCCTCGAGCGCGGCGGAGACCGTGCCGCTGGCGATGATGAAGCCGAGCGTGCAGTTGAAGCCGACGTTGATGCCGCTGACGACCCCTTCGACGCACGTTGTTTGCTCAGGGCCGTTGGGCCCCGTCTTTTTCGGCAGGAGGTGAGCGATGGCGATGTTGACGCAGTCCGAGGGGGTGCCGTCGGTGGTCCAGGTTGGGCAACCGAAGCCGTGGTCGGCTTTCTCGGATTTGACCGTGCGGTGGCGGGTCTTGGAGGCACCGGTCCAGCTTTGCTCCGTCAGGGGCGCCACGATGTAAATCTCGTGTCCGGCTGCCTTCAGGGCGTGGACGAGCGCGTGGAAAAAGACTGAGTTGATGCCGTCGTCGTTGGTGACGAGGAGTTTCATGTGTGTGGAGACAACAAGATACGGGAACGCGGTGAAAAGAAAGAGGGAAGAATTGTGCCTTAGCCGGTCGGCTAGTAGCGGCAGGCGTCTCTGCCGGCCGAATACACACAGGCACGGAGGCCTGTGGCTACGTCTGACGACGGCTGCTATTTCGGTCGCAGACTAAAGCCTGAAGCCGCGCAATCCCACGGCACGCCGCAAGCGGCGGCCCTACATTGGAAGGCGGGGCACCGTTGCCCACTGCTGTGGGCCCGGTGTTCGTCCCGGGAACTCCGCGCTTCGCCGGATTCCCGGGCGAAAAAAAGCCGCGACTTGCGTCGCGGCTTGAAGAGGGGGGAGGGCGGGTGAGGGCAACCGCCCCTACCGGTTAGGACTGGACCGGAGCCTCAGCCTCGGCGGGGGCGGGTTCGCCACCACCGGCCTGCTTCTGGGCCTCGAGCTCGGCCATCGCGGCCTTGCGGCTGAGACGAACCTTGCCGGAGCGCTCGTCGATGCCGACGCACTTGACCGTGATGGAGTCGCCGACCTTGACGACGTCCTCGGTGCGGCGCACGCGGAAGTCGGCCAGCTCGGAGATGTGCACCAGGCCTTCCTTGCCCGGGGTGCATTCGACGAAGCAGCCGAAGTCTTTAATGCCGGTGACGCGGCCGTGATACAGCTTGCCGATCTCAATGCCGGCGCCGCCGCTGCCACCGCCACCACACAG
>JBKJRX010000086.1:0-12536 GCA_046593155.1 Lacunisphaera sp. | reverse complement strand
GCATCGAGCCGCCCTTGCCCTTGGAACAGCCGGTGTATTTACCGTAATTCTCCGCCATCATCTCGTTCATGCCCATGCCGACGGCGAGCCCGTGGCCATGATCGCGATAGGCGGTGATGATGTGGTCGTTCTTGCCCATGACGGAGACACAACCGACGGCGATAGACTCCTGGCCGATATAGAGGTGAAGAAAGCCACCGATCTTGCCCTGCTGGTAGCTGCGGAGACAGCGCTCTTCGAAGCGGCGGATGCGCACCATATCCCGATAAAGGGCGATCAACTCGTCGTGACCGAGCTTGGCGTTGATGGGGGCCTGCCGGGCATTATAGCCAGCGACTTCGGGCTTTTTAAAGGGAGCGGGTTTCTTGGTCACAGGAAGATAGTTCGAGTTTAAAGCAATAATCAGGACGCAGGAGTCCGTCTTTCAGGCAAAGGGGCGGAATGACAAGCGAAAGTTTGGGTGAAAGGGTAGGGCGCGGACTCCGTTCCGCGCCTCGGCGGCGAGCGGAGTCGCCGCCCTACCTTATGCCCGTGATCTGCTCGACGGTGATCTTGATGGGCGAGCGGGTGCAATCGGCCTTCAGCGCCACGAAACTGTCGCGGTATTGGTCGAAAATAGGCCAGAGCGCCGCCTTGTCGGTCTCCGGGATGGGCAGGCCCTTGATCTGTTCGCGGGAAAAGAACGCAAACTTACCTTCCGGGATGTCGGGTGGCAGGATGCCGATTGGAATTTTGCAGCGGAAGAGGAACATCAGCCAGTGCGTGTCGCCCTGGTAGGCCTTTTCGGCGATCATGGCGAAGAGGTGGAGATTCTCCGGCGTGACAATGAGGCCGGTCTCCTCCTCGGTCTCGCGCACGGCGCATTCAAAGGGGGACTCACCGGTGGTCATTTCCAATTTGCCGCCGATGGGAGTCCAGACGCCGAGGTTCGGCTGCTTGGCGCGCAGGAGGAGCAGTTGCTGGCCGGCGGCGTTCTCGATGAAAACCAGCACGCTGATCTTGTAGGGCAGGACGGAAGCCATGTGAGAATGAGCGTGCCCTTTGCGTCAATTCGGGCAAACAAAACCTCGCGTCGGCCCGCCGGCCGTTCCCGCGCTGCCCCGCTCCCGCCCATGTCTCACATCGCCCACATTGCGAATCTCTGGTCCCTCGTCCGTCATCCGTCCGCGGCCGCCGAGTGGTCGCTCGAAAGGAAAATAAAGGCCGTGGCCGCCGCCGGCTTCGACGGCCTGACGACCGCGCTCACACCCGAGCACCGTCGCCTCGCCGAAAAATATGCGCTGCGCCACCTGCTTGGTTTCATTTCCTCCCAGAATCCCGCGGATTTTCCGCGGCTCATCCGCGAGCAGAAGGCGGGTGGGGCGGTGCACATCAATGTGCAGCTCGACGATCATGACACACCGCCTGCGCTGGCCACCCGGCACTGGATCCAGCTCGAACGCGCCGCTGAAAAGATTGGCGGAGTCGTCGTTTCCCTTGAGGTCCATCGCGACACCTGCACCGAAACGCCGGAGAAGACCTACGAAATCGCCGACCGCTACCACCGCGCCACGGGCGGGCTCATCAAGATGAACTTCGATTTCTCGCACCTCGCGAGCGTCAAGCACCTCAACCCCGACAACTACATCGAGCGGCTGCTCGATCATCCGGCCCTCCTGCAGCACAGCGAGCAAGTGCATTTCCGGCCGTTTAACGGCCATCACTGCCAGGTGCCGGTCACCTACAAGGGTGTGCTTTCGCCCGAGGTGAAGAGTTACCTGGTGTTCGTCGAGGCCCTGATGCGGCTGTGGAAAAAGGGTCGTGGCAACCGTGACAAGACGATGTTCGCCTGCCCCGAGCTCGGGCCGTATGCGCCCGGTGGCGGTGGCTATAATATTTCCGGCCTGCCGCCGGCCTGGCCCGATGCCGTTGTGCTGCGCCACGAACTCGGCCGCGCCTGGGCGCGGGCGTGAGCGCCTGCGGCGCTCGGAAATCTGAAACCTGAAGGTTCGGAGTTGTAGGGTAGGGCGCGGACTCCGTTCCGCGCCAGGCGGCGAGCGGAGTCGCCGCCCTACCTACATCGGCTTCGGCGAGCGCGGCGGGCACGTCGCGGCGTTGGAGAGCGGACAGGCTCTGCGGATGCGGGCGAGCAGATCCTGGTAGAAATCGAAGCAGGGATCGCCGGGCGAGCGCGACAGCTTGCGGTCCAGTTCCTGGGCGGTCGCGATGGCGCGGGCCTGGGATTCCTCGCGGATTTTCACGCCGCGTTCGCGGTAACCGGTGTTGTCCACGCCGGCGAACTCCGCGAGCAGCGGCAGCCACTGGTGAGCGTATTGGACGTGCGCCGTCTCGTCGATGATGTCGAAGAGCATCATCTCGGCGGACTGGAGGTCCTGGCCCTCCTTGAAGTCCACATAACCCTCGTTCTTCACGACGAAGTGGCCGGTCTCGGCGACGAGGCCGATCATGAAGACGTTCTCATACAGCTGCCCCTTTGTGAGCGGCTCGGCCTTGAGCGGAGCCAGCAGTTCGTTTTGGCGCGCATAGGCCTCGTCAAGCGTGATGCCCAGATGCTCCGCCTGCAGCTTGAGCTCGGCATCGCGCGTGAGCTGATCGTAACCGGAGAAACCGACGTCCTCGAGGCTGATGCCGAAGTCGCGCAGCCGCGAATAACCCGAATCGCCATGGCGCGACTCATCCCACAGGTGTCGCGAGATGATGTGCTGCCACGCCCACGGCATATAGTGGCCGTAATAAAGCCAGGCCAGCTGGTCGTCGGGCAGGTTCTTCTCCAGCATGTAACCGAAAGCCCAGAACAACCGGCGGGCCTCGAGGTTGGTCGCAAAATCCGCCCGCACATAATCCATGAAGGGCTGCCGCGGCCGGATGGGCACGGTGCGGGCACTGAAGCGGCTCAGGCGAAAATCCGTGGCGACGCCCGCCGGCCGGGCCTCGGCGCCGGGCGCGACCGGCAGCGGCACACGAAATTGCCCGCAGTCGGCGAGAAGCGCGGTGACGCGGGTCCGGTAGACGCGGTCGGTGGTGTGCGGCACGCGACGGCGATAGTCGCGATACCAGAGCCATTGCTGGCTCTTGATCTGGTTGATTTCGTGCAGCAGCGCGATGGTGGGGGCGTCGTGGATGGGGTGGACGGTGACGATGTATTCGCCGTAGGCCGCGACGAGGGTCTTCAGCAGCAATTCATAGATGCCATCGAGGGCGTCCTCCAACGTCGGGGCGAGCAGCACGGCGTTCGCGAGTTGCTCGAGCCCGGCGGAGACGGGGGCGTCGGCCTTGCCGCCGGGAAACTGTTCGACGCGTTCGCGCAGCCGGCGGACGCACTCGGCCTGGTCCCAGATATGGCGGTGGAGCGCGCTTTTGTTCTCCCACTCGGCGACGTCGCGACCCCAGGCGGCGAGCAGGCGGTGGATGCAGCGCTCCACGTATTGCCAGTCGTTCATCAGTTCCACGTTGCGCGGGCGCTGCTTGGTATGCGGCTCGACGAGCACCGCCGGCCAGGTGGAGGGTGAGAGGGGTTCCGCTGCGCTCGGGCTCATGCAATGACCACACGAAAGTTCCGCGCCGGACTCAAGTGTTAGCGTGGTGAATATTCATCCTCTCGGCGGTTGCAGCGGCGGCAAAAATGGCCACGTATTTCCCTATGTGCTCACCCCAGCCGCTGACCGCAGAACAATGCGCCTTCTTTAAGACCGACGGCTACCTGATCGTGCCGGATGTGTTCGACCCGGCTGACCTCGAGCCAGTGCGGCAGGCCTTGCATCGCGAGATTGCGAAAAAGGCCACCGACCTGAAGACCGAAGGTAAACTGGAGAATCTTCACGAGGAACTGGCGTTCGACCAGCGGCTGACGGCAATCCAGCTCGACTCGAAGGAGAACGGCCAGGCGGTCATCAAGCACCTCGAGGGACTGCGCGGCGGCGGCTTTCACGCGCGCGAGCTGTTCGACGTCATTGCGCACCGCAAGCTGCTTGCCAAGGTCGGGTCGCTGCTGGCGACCGAGGAGATTGTGGCTTCCTCCGTTTACCGCATCCGTCCGAAGCTGCCCAACTCCGGCCGCGGCATCGTGCCGTGGCACCAGGACAGCGGTTATTTTGCGGAGCACTGCGACACCCAGCTCATCATCACCTGTTGGATTCCGCTGGTGGATGCGACGGTGGAGAACGGCTGCATGCAGATCCTGCCCCGCGTGCACCGCGGCCAGGTCGCGAAGCACCACACGGGCGGCAACGCCGGGTTTCTGGTCATCAAGGATGAGGATCTGCCCGACGATCCGCACAAGGCGATCACCGCGGCCTGCCCGCGCGGCGGCGTGGTCTTCATGACCAACCGGACGCCGCACTGCTCGACGCCGAACACTTCCGACCACATCCGCTGGAGCATCGACCTGCGCTACCAGTCCGCCGAGACGCCGAGCAATGTGGGCCTGGAGCCCGCCATCCTGAATCAGGCCGGCCGGGCGGAGGACGCCTTCTACGAGAAGGTGAGTGTCGCCTGCTATCCGCCGGAGGCCGATTTCCTCGTCAGCAGCCGGCGCACGCCGGAACTCGTCACCGACTACGCGGAGTATGCGCGTCGCCGGGAGATCTACGACCGCACGCAGACGGATTTCTCCGCCTACCGTCGCTGGAAGCAGGACGCACCGGCGGCAGTGTAGCGCCTTGGGGTGGCTGCCGGGATAGGGCGCAAAACAGCGCCTAAGGTAAGGTGCATTATTTCGCGGAAGCTTCTCCGCGCGGAAGTTAGCTTGGGCGCACGGGCCCAGAAAAACATCTCTCCGTGCGCTCAAGACGAACAGTAATCCTGGATTGTGGTGCCAGCCGGACCGCGCTGGGGGCCTTCAGCCGGCAGGGTGAACGGCTGCGGTTGGACGAGTATGCCGTGGAGGTCTGGCCCACCACGGCCGGCGGCGATGCTTACTGGCTGGAATCCACGCGAGCCGCACTCGCCGGCCTCCGTCGCCGGTGGCAACCAGGCGGCCCGGTCGTGCTGGTGCTGCCGGCCCACCTGGTCCTGACCAGGTTCATCAAGACGCCCCGCGTGAAGCCGGCCCAGCGCGAGAAAATCATCCGCTTCGAGGCCGAGCAAAGCATTCCATTCGCCCTGACGGATGTGGTCTGGGACAGTGCCGTGGTCGCGGAAAGTGCGTTGGAGCAGGAGGTGTTGCTGGCCGCGGCCAAGCGCGAACCGATCGAGTCGTTGTGCGCCGCGGTCCAGGCGGCCGGATTTGAACCGCGCCGGCTCCTGCCGCCGTCACTGACGACCCTGGCGGCCTTCCGGTTGATGCAGGGCACGCCGAAGGAGCCGGTGCTGGTGCTCAACCTCGGTGCCCGCTCGACCACGCTGTGGCAGATCGAAGGGCCGCGGCTTGCCGGGCGAACCCTGGCGTTCGGCGGACAGGGAATCAGCTGGCCGCCCGAGCGCGACGATCACGTCGCACTGGAGATTCTCGCGACCCGACTGGCCCAGGAGATCACGCGGTCGGGGCTGCATTTCCGCCGCCAGAACGGCATGGGGAATCCCGGGCGGGTTCATCTTACCGGTGGCGGAGCGCGTCTGACCGGTCTCGGCGAGGCGCTTGCGGCGAAGCTCAAGGTGCCGGTTGACCGCGGCGATGTGCTGAAAGTCATCGAGGTTGGTCGCGGTGCGGCTGGGAGCAGCGCGGTCGAGCAGGCGCTGACGTTGACCGACCTCACCGGCGCGGCCGCGACACAACTACATCCGGGGCATCCGGTGCTCAACCTGCTGCCACCCCATCTTCGCCGCCACGAAAGCCTGCGCCGGCGCCAACCCTGGCTGGCGGCCGCGGCCGGGCTGGCGCTGGCGGCACTGGTGCCGCCGCTCCTGCATTTCCGGACGGTGGCCGCAGAGGCCCGGCTCAGGACGGATGCCCTTGAACGTGAACTGGCGCCGTGGCGCGAGCGGGACGCCCGCAACCGAATCAACCTGCAGCAACTCGCGGCTTTCCAGCAGCAGATCGCCCAGTTGCAGGGCATCCATGACCGGCGGGCCAGCTGGCTGAATCTACTTGCCGATCTGCAGGAACGCCTGGTGCGGGTCGAAGATGTTTGGCTGGAGCGGATGTCGATCGCTTTCGCCCCCGGCGCTCCCCTTAAGCTGGCCGTGTCCGGCCGCATGCTCGATAAGAGCAACCCGCTGGCCAAGGCCAGCCCCGAGACTTTCGACCGCGTGAAGGCACTGCTCGCGAGCATCGTGGACTCGCCGTTCGTCGCGAGCGTCGAGGCCGAGCGCTTTGACATCGAGCAGCCTGGCATCCTGAAGTTCGATTGCGTGCTCGTGGCCGACCCGGCGCGGCCGCTCTGATTTTTAAACATAGAGAACACACAGGACGTGGGCCCAAACATCTTAATCAAGGATTACACGGATGAACACGGATAAAGCCAAAGGAGCGGGCGAAGTATGAATTGGTTTAAGCGCAATTCTGTCCTCGGGACTGGGCTGTTGCTCGGCGTGAGCGCGGTGGCGGCGGAGGGGTGGTTTTTGCAGGAAGCCCGGCGGCAGGCGACGCAGGCCCTCGCGGGTTTGGCCCAGAAGACCCAGGAGCGCGACTGGCTGGCGCGACAGTCGCCCGCCCTCAGCGAGGCCAATGAACAGGCGATCGAACAGGATCTGGCCCAAGCCGGCCAGGTGCTGGCCGCGCTGCGTGTGGCCCTGCAAGGCCGCCAGGGGAAACCGCCCGATCCGCCGCTGAAGCCGATCGACGCCTATTTCGACATCGCCGCCTTCGTCGAGAAGACCCGCGCCCTGGCCACGCGGGCGCAGGTGACGATCAAGCCGGACGAGCGTTTTGGTTTCGCGACCTATGCTCACGAGGGGCCGGTGGCGGAATTGGTGACGGCGGTGTTCCGCCAGCGGATGGTTGCCCAATATCTGGTGGAGGCACTGCTGGAGTCGCGCCCGCGGGCATTGCTGGGCGTTCAGCGTGAACGTCCGCGGCCAGCAGATCAGCGGGAGCAAGATGTGGGCACGGAGGCGAGGGACTTCGGCGATTTCGAATCGGTGGCTTCGTTTAGCAGTCCTGGTCACGTGGCCGGCGAAATCTTCCGGCTTGAGTTCACGGGCCAGACGCCGGCCTTGCGGGCCTTTCTGAACAATCTGGCGGCTCTCCCACAGCCAGTGATCGTGCGGAGCGTGGCCGTCGAGCCTCTCAGCACCGGGGAATCTCCCGATCTGAGTGCGACGCCAGTGGCCTTGGTGGCCGGGAATTGTTCCAAGTTCAGCGTGGTGGTGGAGTCCGTCGAATTGCCGCGAGCGGGTGAGGGGAGCGTGCCATGAGAGAATTCGCGGAAGCCAGTTACGAGAAGCGGTTGGTCTCATTCGCGGCGGCCGCGCTGGCCATCAGCGCCGGGTGGACGTGGACGCATCACGTGGACATCAGGCGTCTTCGGCAGCAACCGCTCGTCGGGGAACCTAGCGGGGCGGCCCATGTGCCTTCCGGCCTGGTGCGACCGGAAACCAAACCCGCGACGTGGACCAAACCCGCTGCACAATCATCCGGCGGTGGCTGGCTTTACGAGGTCTTCACACCGCCGGTCATCTATTACAATGCGGTGGCCAAGTCATTCACGGTGACGCCGCCAATGCACCTCACTGAGGGTGGCCCGCCGTTCGGCCTCGACCTGCTCGACGTGAAGCTCGAGCCCTACCGCTTGCAGCTGGTTGGTTATTTTGGGGCACCAGGCGACTACCTGGCGGCGTTTGTCAGTCCCGACCAGCCGGAGACGCTCTTGGCACGCAACGGGCGCCGGTTTGAACAGCTGGGACTCACGCTCAAGAGCTTCGACGTGCAGAAGATCGTGGTGGCGCATACTGACGCGCGGCCGGTTTACGACGTGGCGGCGTTCGCGGTGCTGTTCGACGAGCAGACCGGCGCAGAGGTCGTGCTGGACAACCGAACGCGCAAACTCACCGACACACCGCTGGCAGTGCTTAGGCTGCCTGCAGCCGGCGGTCTCCCGCGCACACTGCACGAGGGTGACACTTTTTCCGATGTGACTGCAAATTACCGCATCGAGCGCATCCAACTTGATCCACCCGAGGTGCTCGTGGTCAGGCAGACTCCGGGACTGCCGCTACCCGAGATCAGGATGCTCCGTCCCGTGGGTTGGGAGGGTGGTCTCCCCGGCCGGGCGGTCCCGGCTCAAAAATTTCCCACTTCACCAAAGGCCGGCCTCGCCACGAACGGCCACTGATTTGTCCACCGTATGAACCGCTCCGCTCGCTATTCCGTCACCCTGCTCGTCCTGGCCGGCCTCGTCGTGGGCCGGGTGTTCGCCGCGGTCTCCGCGGTCCCGGATGCGGCCGACACGAAGATCCGTCTGCTCTCCGCCGCCCTGCAGGCCCGCGATGCGGGAGACCCGGCGGCGGCCCGCAAAAACCTCGAGGCACTGCTCGGGCTCAGCCCGAACGACGAGACGGTGAAGCGCCTGATTAGCAGCCTCGACCGGATGCCCGCGAAGAAAATCAGCGTGTCAGGTGCTGTCCTGGCGCCTCCTGGGAAGAACACCGTGGCGCTCGCCGAGGCCGACCAACTGGCCCGGGAGGAAGAGGCGCGATTGAACCGGCTGCTTGAGGCCGCCCGCACCGCGGCCAAGGAAGCCCGGGCCTTGGCGCGGCAAAACGAGTTTGGCGCGGCGCTGGAGACGATTGACCGGGCGCAGGCGACCCTGCCCGAGAACAGCCTGACGAAAGGGGCGATGGCCGAACTCGGCATCGCCCAAACTGAAATTGTAGCGGCCCGGGAGAATTATCGTCAGCCCGCGCCGGCCGGCGAGTTGGCAGTGGCCGGGACGGCCGGGCGGGCGGCGCCGGTGTCCGTGACGGACACCCCGGCCAGCCTGGCCGCCCGCGGTCGCAGTCAGTATCTGGCCGGTGAACCCGCGACGGCGGCGGAAACCTTCCGGCAGGTCGAGCAGCTGGATCCGGCAAATGCCGAGGCCCGACATTTTCTGAAACGCATCGCCCGGGAAACGACGGCCGGTGATCCCGCGCGCCCGCGGACCAGCGGCCAGATGATGAACGAGGTGGACCAGGCCTGGCAGCGGCCAGGTGTGTTCGCTGAGAAACCCGCGGGCGAGGCGGTGCGCACCGGGCCTTCGCCTCTGCTGGAGAAACTGAATACCATCGTGCTGCCGAGCGTGAACTTTAGCGGCCTGGAGCTGAGCCGGGTGGTCAATACTCTCAGCGTCATCTCGGAGGAATTCGACCGGACCGGCAGCACCCCCAAGGGCGTGAACATCGTTCTCCTCGATCAGGGCAACAGCAACCCGGTGGTCAGCATCACGCTCCGCAATCTGTCCTTAAAACGCGTGCTCGATTTCATCACCGGCTCCGTCGGTTACCAATACGAGGTGCAGGCCGACGCCGTGGTGGTGCGTCCCGGTGGCGAGCAATCCACGCTGGAGACCGGTTTTTTCCCCGTCTCCCGTTCGGCCGTGCTGCGGATGACCGGCAAGGGAGGTCCGCAAATCGGTTTGACCGATCCCTTGACCGGTCTCGCGGTCTCGGCGCCCGCGCCGGGTGTTGAGCACGAAGGGCAGGCCATCCGCAGCTTCCTGCAACTGGCCGGCGTGAGCTTCGAAAGCGTGCGTGGCAGCACGCTCGCGTTCGACGGTTCCCAACTCATCGCCACGCAGACCCCGCGCAATCTTGAGCGAATCCGGAACATCCTGAACCGCTACCACGAAGTGCGGCAGGTCGAGATCGAGGCGAAGTTCATGGAGGTGCAGCAGGGCGCGCTCGAAGAACTCGGCGTGCAATGGAACCTCGCCACCAAGACCACCCAGCGCAACGCCGCGCAGGCAGAATATGCGACTGGCGGAGGGATCAACCGCACGCTCGCCGACGCGTTCCGCAATGCGACGACGTCGCAGCAGATTTCCATCTCCGGCACCGGCCAGCCGGACGGCGGGCTCAACCTGCCGGCCTCGGCGCCCACCATCCCGGGCGGCGTGCTGCTGGGCGCGGGGGCCGGGCCGCTGGCCACCATCGCGGGCATCGTCGGTGAGTTTGATGTGCAGGCCGTGATCCGCGCCCTCTCCCAGAAGAGCGGCACGGAGCTGCTGAGCGCTCCCAAGCTGACGGTCCTTTCGGGCAATCCGGCGACCATCACCGTGGCGCAGGAGCTGCGCTATCCGCAGTCCTACGGCCAGATCCAGTCGCAGGTGGGCACCGGCAGCGTGTCGGGCGGCGGTTCGGCTGGCGTGTCGATCACCTCGGGCACGCCGCAGGAGTTCACGACGCGCAACGTGGGCGTGGAGTTGAAGGTCACGCCGACCGTCGAGGAGGATGACCATAGCGTGAGCCTCGACCTGCACCCCAAGGTCACGGAATTCGAGGGGTTTGTTGAATATGGCGGACCCAGCGTCGCCATCTCCGGGGGCACGACGGTGACGGTGCCCCCGGGGTTTTATCAGCCGATCTTCGCGGTGCGCGAGGTGACCACCAAGGTGACGATCTGGGACGGCGCGACGCTGGTCATGGGTGGCTTGACCCGCGAGGATGTGAAGAAGGTGAACGACAAGGTGCCCGTGCTCGGAAGCCTGCCGATGGTGGGCCGGCTGTTTCGCAGCGAAGGCGAGAGTTCGCAGAAACGGAACCTGCTGATTTTTGTCACCGCGAACCTCGTCAGTCCCGGCGGGTCGCTGAAAAAACAGACCGTGTCCGGCGTGACGCCCGGCACGCTGTTCCAGAACCCGACCTTCGTCACCCCGGCCGGGCCGGCGCCGCGGAAGAAGTGAGTTGAGTGGGCTAGCGAGCGTGCTCGCGCCCGAGTCAGCGTGAGCAAGCTCACTGGCCCACCAGAATTTGCGTTTACGCGCGACGAGTTTCCGATTCTCTCAGCGCCATGGCGAAATGGCTTTTGGTCGATGGCTACAACATGGCGTTCCGGGCGTTCTACGGGATGCCCGAGCTGACGCGGTCCGATGGTTTTCCGACCGGAGCATTACACGGCTGGGTGAAGACCATGTGGAGGCTGCAGGACCAGGAGAAGCCCGATGTGATGGTGGTTTATTTCGATCTGGGTGGCTCGCAGGATCGCCTGGCGCTGCATCCCGAATACAAGGCACAGCGCAAGGACACCCCCGAGCCTCTGGAAAAACAAATACCCGTCATCAAGGACCTGACGCGGGCGATGGGACTCGTGGGGGTGGAACTGGACGGCGTGGAGTCGGACGATCTGCTGGCGGCCCAGGCGCGGATGCTGGCCAAGGATGGCCACGATGTGCTCATCGTGAGCGCCGACAAGGATTTTGCCCAGTGCGTGGACGAACGGATCAGGATTCTGCTCCCGCCGCCGACGGCCAATCCCAAGCTCGGCTGGCGGCTGCTCGACCCGGCGGGAGTCGTGGAGAAATTCGGGGTGCCGCCGGTGCGGATCGCGGAGTATCTCGCGCTGATCGGCGACACTTCGGACAACATCCCAGGCGTCAATGGCGTGGGCCCGAAGACAGCGGTGAAGTGGTTCACCGAATTCCAGACTCTCGAGGGCATCATCGCGCATGCCGGCGAGTTGAAGCCCGACCGGTTTCGTGAAGTTGTGGCGAAAGACGCGGACCGGCTGCGGATGAACCTGAAATTGACCACGCTGCGCTCGGAATCTCCGCTGCCGCAGGTGGCGCGGGGCGAGCCGCAGACGGGCGCACTATTTGCCCTGCTGGAAAAGCTCGAAATGAAATCGAGCCTGACTGAGGCGAAGGAGCGCTACTCAGAACAGGCCGAACTGTTCTGAGCCGACCGCGCCACTGCTGCCAGGCGGAGTGGTGCGAGCTGGCGTAGTCCGGGCTCGCGGTGCCTCCCGGTATTCCTACCCGTGTAAGTCGGGGTTTATCCCCAACATCGGGTGACGAGTATCGGGCATAAAGCCCGACCTGCATCGAACCGAAACAAGTCATTTCGCCGGTGGCTCGAATATGTAGCCGATGCCATGGACGGTCTTGAAACAATCAAGCGTGAGGCCGTTTCTCTCGAAAGCGGCGCGCACCTTGACGATGTATTGGTCGAGCGAGCGGCTGCGGATGTCGGCATGGATGCCCCACACGGAATGGATCAGCTCCTTGCGGGTGATCACGACGCCGACGTGGGTGTGCAGGTAGGCGAGGATGCCGAGTTCCTTGCGGCCGGTCTTATGAATGACGCCGTTGGGGAATTCTATCTCGAGGCGATCCGGGTGGATTTTGGTGCCGAGAAATTCAAAGGGGCCGTCGGTGGTGCGGACGTTCTTGGTGACGTTAAAGTCGGCCTTGCTTTCGGCCCGGCGCAGGACCGCGTTGATGCGGGCCACGAGCTCGGTGTAGCTGAAGGGCTTGGTGATGTAGTCGTCGCCACCCAGGTTGAGGCCCTTGATCTTGTCCTCGTCGAGCGAGTTGGCGGTGAGAAAAATCGTCGGGGTGTTGATGTCCTGCTCCTTGAGCTGTTTCAACAGGTCAAACCCCGAGCCGTCCGGCAGATTGACATCGAGCAGGAGAAGGTTGGCAAAATTGTGCTAGACAAAACGAAAGTCCGGGGCGATGCGGTTG
>JBKJRX010000142.1:0-3657 GCA_046593155.1 Lacunisphaera sp. | reverse complement strand
TGCTCGTCATCGTCGATGTCATCGGGGAGCTTTCCCTTCTGCTGCTTCCAGGCCTGGTCGGTGGCCGCCGCGAGCACGGCGTTGAAGCGGGTGATGAGGCCGTAAACGCCCATCAATTGGTCGGCCACGCCGCGTTTGTCCGAGACACCGGCAATCAGCAGCTGCAGCCAGCCGGCATAGTCGGCCAGTGCGGACTTCCATTGGGCGCGAGTGGGCTCATCCGCGCCGGCGAGGGCCTCACTGCCGGCATCGGTGAAGCGGAAGTGCAGGCAGCGGCTGCGGATGGTGGCGAGGAGCGAGTAGGGGCGGGTGGTCAGCAGCAGGATGGTCGTGCTGGCGGGCGGCTCCTCAAGGGTCTTCAAAAAGATGTTGGCCGCGGAAAGATGCATCCGGTCGGCCTCATAGACGACGGCGACTTTACGGTGGGAGATCTGCGGCGATACTTGGATGGAACCGATCAGGTCGCGGGTGACCTCGGCCGAGATCTGGCGCATCTTGCCGGCGGGACGAAGCGCGAAGAAATCAGGGTGGTGCTTGGGCGGGAAATGCTGCGCTTTGTGCCGCGGATCGTTGAGCAGGCGGTCGGCGATGGCGTGGGCGACGGTCGCAAGGGTGCCGAGGTTTTCGCCATGCAGCAGGAGGCTGTTGGCGAGTCGCGAACGCTCGATCGCCCGCTCGATGACCGCGATGGCCGGTGTGCCGGCAAGGGTGGTGGGCCAGGGGGTGATGACCGAAGACATCAGAGGTCCCTCCTGCGCTCATGCCGGGCTACGGCGCGGCAAGCAGAGGTCAGATGACAGAGCACCATGGAAAAGCGGCTCATCGGGACGATCCGCCCTACCCAAGGCGCTTCTGGACCTCGGCCCAGATTTTCTTGTCGAGAGCGTCGGGCGCCAGGGTGCCGTCGACGACGATCACGCGCTTGGGCCATTCCTTGGCGAGCAGGAGGTAACCCTCGCGGACCTTGGTGTAGAAGGTGATGTTCTCCCGCTCCATGCGGTCGGGCAGACCCGAGGCGCGCTGTTGGATGCGGGCCAGGCTGACCTCGGTCGGGACGTCGATGACAATGGTCAGGTGCGGCATGACGTTGCCCACGGCAAAGCGGTTGATCTCGCTGACCGGGCCGGAGGCGAGATTGCGGGCGATGCCCTGGTAAACGGTCGAAGAGTCGAGGTAGCGATCGCTGAGAACCACCGCCTCGCGCTGCAGGGCGGGGACAATGACCTCGCGGACCACCTGCGCCCGGGCGGCGGTGAAAAGCAGCAACTCCGTCTCGGGGCACATCTCGTCGCCCTTGGAGTTGTGGACGATGATGTTCCGGATCTGTTCGCCGATCTCGGTGCCGCCCGGCTCGCGGGTGGCCACGACCTCGCGGCCGGCCTTTTGGAGGTGCGCGGCGAGACGCGCGATCTGGGTGGACTTGCCACTCCCTTCGGAACCTTCGAAGGAGATGAGCTTGCCGGCGGATTTGGACTTGGGAGGCATGAACGGGAAGACAGCTCTCACGAAAAAAGGTTGGCGGTGGCGCGCAACCAGAATCAGCCGTGCCGGTCAGGAGATTCCCATTGATTGGCCGCCGCAAACGCGCCAACACTCCAGCCACATGCCCAGCCTCCTTTTTTCGCCGTTCCTCGCCTCGATCAACGTCTGGCAGGTCTTCCTTATCACCGACCGCGTCGGCCAGGCCGTCATCGCCCTGCTGGCCGTGTTCAGCATCTTCGCGTGGGCGCTGATGGTGGGCAAATATTCCGAGTTGAAAAAATTACGGGAGCTGAATTTCGCCTTCGAACGCAAGCTCGGGCAGGAGCGCCACATCCTCGAACTCCCGGAGAACCTTAAAAACCGCCGCGACATCCCGTATGCCGACCTGCTGGCCGACGCGCTGGAGGCCTACTGGCGCGCCGCCGCCATCGGCAAGGAAAAGGGTGACGACACGCCCCGCGGCCGGCTGGAGCACGCCGAGAACGCCATCCAGCGCGCGCTCGCCCGCCAGTCGCTGCGCTACGAGGCCAGCATGATCATCCTCGCCTCGCTCGTCTCCGGCGCGCCGTTCATGGGCCTGTTCGGCACCGTGTGGGGCATCATGGAAGCGTTCGGCGCCATCGCCGAGCAGGGTTCCGCCACCCTCGCCACGCTCGCGCCCGGCGTATCCGCGGCGTTGCTCACGACCATCGCCGGCCTCGTGGTCGCGATTCCGTCGGTGTTCGGCTACAACATTCTGCTCGGAAACGTGAAGACCATGATCACCGAGCTCGAAAACTACGCGAGCACGCTCGCCGACCGCATCGAACTCGAAGCCAAATAAAGTCGCGCCATGGCCAAGATCTTCCGCCGTCCCCGCCACCTGCATCCGGTCGCCGAGTTGAACGTGACCAACATGGTGGACCTCGGGTTCACGCTCCTGATCATCTTCATGATCACGACCCCGCTGATCCAGCAGGAGCAGACCATCGCGGTGAACCTGCCGGGCGAGAGCAAGAAGCCGCAGACCCCGCCCGAGACGGATTTCCAGACCATCGCGATCGACGAGTCGGGCAAGCTCTACTACGGCGGCAAGCCGGTCAGCTTCCCTGAATTATCGGCCACCCTTCGCGGCCTGGCCGACAAGCCCAAGCAGCCGGTCCTCCGCATCCGCGCGGACATGAGCCTGCAGTGGCAGCAGGTCGTGCGCGTGATGGACGAGATCAAGAAACACAACCTCACCAAGATCACCTTCGACACGGAATCCAAGTGACGCCATGCGCCCGAACTCCTCCAGTGCGATCTTCACCTCGCTGATTCTCCATGGCTTCGTCGCCGCGGTGATCTTCGTGACGACGATCTACGTGGCGCGGTCGGACAAAATGCCGCCGGTGATTTTCGAATTGGTGGCCGGACCGCCCACGGCGCCGGATGAGCTCGTCGCCCCCGCGCTCGGCAACACCACGACTCCGATGAAGGTGACGGTCCCGAAGATCGAACTGCCGCCGGAACCGGTGCAACCCGAGGTGAAGGAAACCGTCACGGTGGCAGAGGCGATCGTGAAGGAAACACCGGCGCCGCCCAAGGCCGCCCCCGTAAAACCCAAGTCCGACCTGTCGATGGCGAAGGAGCTGAAGAAGAGCGCCCGGGTGTCCTACCAGGATTATCTCAAGAAGCACCCGACGCCGAAGCAATCGGCGGCGAGCACTGTCCGCCGCGCCGCCAGCGTGCCGCGCATCAATACGCAGGGCATCACGGGAGGCGTGGCCGGCGGCACGACCGCCAACACCCGGGGCGGGGGCGGGGGCAAGGCGCTGACCCGGGAGGAGCAAAACCAGCTCGATACCTACATCTCTCTTTTCATGCAGGAATTGCGGAAAGCCCACGAGTCACCTTCGGGGGTCAGTGACCAGCTGGAAGCCAAGGTCACCTTCGATATCACCGCCAGCGGAGCCATTCTCAGCCCCCGTATTTCAAAATCCTCGGGCAACCGCGAATTCGACGAATCGGTGCTCGACGCCTTCCGGCGCATGCGGTCCATCGGACCAACGCCGACCCGCCGTCCCGACACATGGACGGTGACTTTCAAGATGCGGGACGATACATAAAAAATCCTTGCGTTCCGCGGCCAAAGCTTACTTTTAAGCCTTTCTTTAGTTTGGTTACGGGCTCTTAGCTCAGTTGGTAGAGCGCCTC
>JBKJRX010000050.1:0-7158 GCA_046593155.1 Lacunisphaera sp. | reverse complement strand
ATCTGCGCGGCCATGCCGCCCATGGCGTAGGCGCCGTGACGGTGGCAGACGTTGATGACATGCGTGACATAGGCGCGGAGGAATGGCACCTCCATCGTGATGAGCGTCCGGTCTGGGAACATATAGCCCGGGCGGTTGCGGAGTTTCTTCACCATGCTGAACATGTAGTCCCAACGGCCGCAGTTGAGGCCGGAGGCGTGTTCGCGCAGCTCGTAGAGAATTTCCTCGGCCTCGAAGGCGCCGGTAATGGTCTCGATCAACATGGTGGCGCGCACGGTGCCGCGCGGCAGGCCGAGGGTGGCCTGGGCATGGACAAAAACGTCGTTCCAAAGGCGCGCCTCAAGGTGGCTCTCCAGCTTGGGTAGATAGAAATACGGACCGGAACCGCGGGCCAGCAGCGGTTTCGCATTGTGGAAGAAGTAGAGCCCCCAGTCGAAGAGCGAGGCGGAGACCCGCTGGCCGCGGAAGAGCACGTGCTTCTCCTCCATGTGCCAGCCACGCGGGCGGGCGACAATGACGGCGATCTTTTCCTTCAGCGCGTATTCCTTTCCCTCGGGCGAGGTGTAGGCAATGGTGCGGCAGGCGGCATCGCGCATGTTGATCTGTCCCTCGAGGCAGTTTTCCCAAGTCGGCGAGTTGGCGTCCTCGAAGTCGGCCATCCAGCACTGCGCGCCGGAGTTAAGGGCGTTGATGGCCATCTTGCGGTCCACCGGGCCGGTGATCTCGGTGCGACGGTCGAGCAGGTCGGGTGGAATCGGCGCGACTCGCCAGTCTCCCCCACGGATGGCGGCGGTTTCCGGCAGGAAATCCGGCAGTTGGCCGGCGTCGATGGCCCGCTGGCGCTCAATCCGCTTGGCCAGCAGTTCGAGCCGGCGCGGACCGAATTTTTCGAACAACCCGGCAATGAAGGTGCAGGCCTCGGGAGTAAGAATCCCGGCATAACCGGGGTTCATCGGGCCGCGAATCTCCAAGCCGCTGATGGTGGGATAGGAACTCATGTTGATAGCCCGTTAGTGAAGCCGGCAAGCCCCACCCTGTCAGCACCAGAGTGCATGCACTGTAGGGCGGGATCACCGTATCCCTCCGCCGGGGTGGAGCGCGCTGACCCCAGCGCGCTTGCCGCGAAAAGCGTCTTGAGGTCAAGCCGCTCCACCTCTTGCCAAAGAGGGATCAGCGATCCCGCCCTACAACTTTCACCCTTCAATTTTCACCCCCCCTATGCTTTCATCCCCGCCCATGAGCCACGAGAATTTCATGCGTGAAGCCATCAAGCTGGCCGAGGCGGGCATGGCCGCCGGGCAAGGCGGACCGTTTGGCTGCGTCATTGTCCGGTCGGGCCAAGTCGTCGGCCGCGGCAACAACCGCGTCACCTCCACCAACGACCCGACGGCTCACGCCGAGGTCACGGCCATTCGCGACGCCTGTGCGGGGCTGAAGACCTTCCAACTCACCGACTGCGAACTCTACACCAGCTGCGAGCCGTGCCCGATGTGCCTGTCGGCCATCTACTGGGCGCGCATCCCGACGATCTACTTCGCCAACTCCCGGCAGGATGCCGCGGACATCGGCTTCGACGACGACTTCATCTACCGCCAGATCCCACTGCCACTGGAAAAACGCGCCATCAAGATCCGCCAACTGCTGCGCGAGGAAGGCCTGGCGACCTTCATGGGTTGGACCGCCAAGGTGAACAAGGTGAAGTATTAACCCGCCACCGGCCCAAAACCCCACGGCGTCTTTCAGGACCGGGGCGGACGGTGCGGTCACTCCGGCCGTGAATAAAAACTACTCGCAAAACCGGCCGACCGGTGCACGTTTCGACCCCATGTCAGCCCATAATCTTACCCGCGAATTCCAGAGCCCGGTCACACCCCGTCTCGACGACGAGGACGATGATGAGCGCGACGAAACGCCGAAGCCCACCGTCACGCCGGTCGGCGCCCTGATCCAGAAAAAATTTCTGGAGCAGCGGAAAATCTTCCTCTGGGGCGCCGTAACCGATGAGACCGCCAAGGACCTCACGGAGAAGCTGCTCTATCTGGAGACCACCGGGCCGGGCAAGGAGATCACGTTCTACATGAACACGCCGGGTGGCTCGATCACGGCCGGCATGGCGGTTTACGATACCATCAAGCTCATCACCTCTCCGGTAAAGATTGTGGTCACCGGCATGGCCGCATCCATGGGCTCGATCCTGCTCTCCGCCGCCAAGAAGGGCAACCGCTACATCTATCCGCACGCCCGCGTGCTGATCCACCAGCCGCTCATCACCGGCCGGATGGTCGGTCCCGCCTCAGACATCAACATTCAGGCCAAGGAAATGGAAAAGCTGCGCTTCGAGCTGAACCACATCCTGGCCACCGCCTCGGGCCAGTCGTTCGACAAGGTCGCCAAGGATTCCGATCGCGACTTCTACCTGAACGCCGAGGAGTCCATCGCCTACGGGCTGGCCGACAAGATCGTCGAGAAGATTTGAGCGACTATGGCAACCTGTAGGGCGGGATCAGCGATCCCGCCCTACAGGTTTATTTGGCAGTAGCCGCCGCCGGTTCCAGTTCGCTCAGCTGCCGCGCGAATTCCAGCGACTGCCTCAAGTCGCCCACGGCGTCCGCCGTCTGGCGTGCCTCGGTCAGCAACGCCTTCAAAGCGTCCGGCGCCGGCGCCCGGGCCCGGGCGAGATTTGCATAAACCTGGAGCGCCGCCGGCCGCGCCCCATTCGCCGCCAGCAAGCCGGCCATCTCGCGCAGGAGCGGCCAGTCCTCGGACCGCACCGACTTGAGCGCCGGGGCAAAGCCGACCGCCGCGACCGCGGTGGTGGCATCATGCTCCGCCACCGCCAGCCTGGCCAGCGCCAGCCCGAGGGCCAGGCCCGGTTGTTCACGTTGTGCAGCCTTGAGCAGGGCGAGCGCCTCCGTCTTCTGACCCTGCCGGGCGAGCAGGTGCGCGCGGCGGATGACGGCGTAGGGAGCCAATGCCGGCGGCAGGCGCTCAGGCGACTGCAACTGATTTTCGAGCGAAACCTGAAACGGACGGTAGAGCGGGTCACCGATGGCCACCGCCTGCCAGCTGAGTGCCGGCAGCGCGTAATAGGCCGCATCGCCGAAGTTTTTTCCCTGGCTCAACGCGCGCAGCAGGAAGTTGGGCCGGTGGGTGAAACCCAGATAGGGTTCGAAGACATTGCCCACCGTGGCCGTCACCCCGCGGGCCACGAGCGGCCCACACCAGCCGGAACTGTCCGAATGCAGCGTCGGGGCCGAGTAACTGTGGATGTGCAAGGCCACGGCCCCGGGCGGGAAGGTGAACCCTTCCCGCGCAAACGGACCGTTAAGGTTGCCGGCATACCAGCCGAAATAGAACGCCGGTGCGTCGAAGCGGGCCCCGCCGCTGAAGGTCGCGCCGCTGGACTCGGTGTCGCCGTCGAAGCCGAGTTCCTGCAGCTGCTTCTCCACCGATTGCAGCCATTGGTCGCCGTCCGCGTGGGGGCCCTTGAGATCGACATAATAGCGGCCGAGCAATCCGGTGCGCTCAGCCTCCCGCGCCGAGGTAACGAGCCGCCGCGCGCTTTCCCAAGTCGGTCCGTCGAGCCGCGTGACCTTGACCACCATCTCGGCGTCGAGCGACGCCGGCCGGTCGTTGGCAAAAAGCGGATTGGGCACGATCGCGGTGATGTCGTAACCACCCTGGGCGAGCAGGCTCAGTTCGGCATCGACCGCCGCCTCATTCTTGTTGAGCTCCGCGGTGATTTTCCGGCCCGGCCTCTCCTCCAGCAGCGTGGGGTCGTTGTAGATGCGCAACGGCACACCGCGGCAGACCACCAGGTAGGCGATGCGGTTGCCGGTGGGGGCGTAACGCCGGCGGCCCAGCCGGTCGAGCAGGCGGCTGCTGGTGCCCTCGATCCAGCCCCGGCGGTGGAGCTCATCCTGCAGGGGCTGCCAGACCTGATCGATGAACTCGCGCCAGGTGATGCTCTCGGCCTCGGGCAGAGGCAGGGTGATGATGTTGGCCATCGGCACCGCCCGTTGCTCGGCATAAAACTCCGCCAGCTTGACCGAGTCGAGGGAACGCGCATTGGCGAGGATGACGACCCGCGAAGCGAGATCGTCTACAGCGCGAGCAAATGGAATGGCCGCAAAAAGGCACAAGGCAACACACCCCACCCTGCGGGCACCCCTCTCCAGAGGGGATTTCCGAACCAGCGAATCCCCTCTATGAAGAGGTGTGGCGCGCAACGCCGGGGTGTGTTGGCGTTTCATGGGCGGCCCAGTCGAAAACCCAGCCAGACCGCCAGGAGGCAAAGCGAAACCGACAGCACCACATTTACCACCGCGACGCTCCATGCCCCTTTCTGCATCTGCTCCAGCGTCTGCCAGCTGAAGGTGGAGAACGTCGTGAATCCCCCGCAGAAACCGGTGACCAGCAGGCTGCGCAACGAGGCCGCCACCCCGCTCTCGATGGGACCAAGCCGGGCCATGAGCCAGCCGACGAGGAGCGAGCCCAGCACATTGACCAGCAGCGTCGCCCAAGGGAAGCGCGCCGGCAGCGCCAAGGCAACCATGGCCCGGGCCACGGATCCTGCCGCCCCGCCCAGAGCGATCCAGACGAGTGCCGGCAGGGTCATGGGGTGGTCTTCGCCGCCCGCTTGATCAGCTGTGCTTTCAGGTAGGTGTCCGGTCCGGCGTTTTTCCAAGCCGTGGCCCAGACCTGCGCGAGCATGCTGCCCCCGGTGCGCAGGCGCGCCTTGATGAATTCCTGGCCCTCGATGCTGGTGGCTGCGACGTCGGCCTTGAACACGCCTTTCTTCTCCAGCGCATAAAGCGGTTCGACCAGCTTGTTCTGCTCAATGAGGTAATTCATCGTCGCCACAAAAAACGGATCGCGGCCGTCAGACTGGGACCCCAGGTCCAGCGGCTGGACCGGAGTGGCCGCGGAAAGAAGATCGGCCAGTTTGAGGCCGGCCTTCGCGACAAAGCCACCGTCGATCCAACTGTGCAGGCCGCGCCAGGAGCTGTAACCGTTCGGGTTCGCGCCGACCCAGCCGTTGTGGTGCACGGTGGTGTGCAGCGGCTGGGCACAGTCGCCCACGTAGTGTCCCATCACGCCCATCACATAAACGATGTTGGCGCGGGCGTTGGCCACTTCCTCCGGGGTGCCGAGTTCCTCGAAAACCTTCAAATAGGAGAAACCCGACTTGAGCCGCAGGTAATATTCCGTGATGGCCCAGGGCGCGAATCCCGGCCACTCGCTGGAGTGGTCGGCATTCTTTGCGGGGTCAATGGCCGGGAAGTTCTCCAGGTGCGTCGCCCGGCCGGCGGCAAACTGCTGGATGAAATCGTAGCGAAAGGACGGGACCTTCGCCACATCGAGGCCGGCCGCGGGAATGTATTCCAAGTCGAAAAAATGATCAGTCCAGCTGCCCCCCGACTGCTTCATCATCGGGTCCGGCACATTGCGCCAGCGGTCGGGCTCGCCACTGAGGAAGGCGATGCGCTCGGCGTTGGCCGCCTCGCGCACGAAAGCCGGGAAATCCGCCGGCAGCGAGGCCAGCGCCAGCTGGTTGACGGTGCGGTGACCCTCGTAATCCCAGGCGAAGGCCGGGCAGACGGCGAACAGGGCGGCGATTAAAACCAGACGGCGGACCGACGACAGCGTTTTCATGGGGGAAGCTAAGGTTTGACTGGAGGCGGCGCGGGACGCAAGGCCGCGAGCGTGGCGGCATAATTCGACACGCCCTCGGCCAGTGCCTCGGCGATCTGCTGGCGAAACTCGGGCCGCGCGACGCGACGCGCCTCGGCGTCGTTGGAGAGATAGGCCGCCTCCACCAGCACGCCCGGGCATTTCAGAGTGCGGAGGACCGCCAGGCGGTAACGCTTGTAGCCGCGGTCGGAACTTTTGAGGTCGGTGACCAACTGGCGATGGAGGCTGTAACCCAGCAAGGCATTGGCCGCATCCTGGCGGTTGCCGGCATATTGCTCCTGAACCATCGCCCGGTCCTGCTCGGGCTGGGTGGAGACCTGGAACTGCGGCGTCATCACGTAGGTCTCGACGCCCGAGACGCGTTCAGGGTCCCCGTCCACGGCGTTGAAGTGAATGCTGATGAACAGGTCCGCGGCCTCCTTGTTTGCGACCTCGGCGCGCAGGGGCAGATCCACGGCCGGGTTGTTGGAAAACCGTTTGTCCGTCGCGCGCGTCATGACCACCCGGTAGCCACGGACCTCCAGCAGTTTTTTCAGCCGCAGCGCCACATCGAGCGTCATGTCCTTCTCGTCGAGCTTGAGTTTGGTGTTTTGCTTGCCCGGGTCGGTGCCCCCGTGGCCGGGATCAAGCACGATGAGTCGGGGCGCCGCGGGCAGGAATGCCGTGTGGTCGGCGGGAGCAAAAAGCGGGGCGATGGTCTTGATGACATCCAGTTTGGAGATCCACAGGTCGTCCCCGCTCAGGTAGGTCAGATCGCCGAGAAAAACCCGCGCGCCGTCCAGGTGGAAGTCCCGCTGGTCTTTCTCGAAGCTGAACCGCACGCCGCGCGTGTCGCTGAGCGTCATCAGCTGGCCGCGTTTCACCCAGGTGACCTTGAGCCCGTAACGCTTGGCGATGTCGCGCACCGCCACATGATCCAGCCCGCGGTATTTGGTGAAGGGCCAGAGCCGGGCCGGTCGCGTGGGCGCGGCGCGAACCGGTTCGGCCCTGGCTGGCGCCGCCGGTTCCGGTTTGGTGGGAGCGGTGGAGGCCGGCGGTGTCTTGGGTTGGGCCGGCGCCGAGCACGCCGTCAACAGCGCGGCGAGAATCAGGAACAGGCCGCGTGCAAGAGGCCGCGCCATGGTGCTGCCCCGGGGATCAGCCCGCGGTGGGCGGACTGGCCGGGGCCTGCGGTTCGCGGACGTGGAACTTGGGCTTCCGCTTGTTCACGGGCAGCGGCGAAAGCATGACGTTGATCTGTTTGCCGCTCAGTTTCGGCGGCGAATCGGGCGTGCCCATGGTCTCCAGGTCGGTGAGCGCGCGCTTCATGACCTCGAAGCCCATCTCGGTGTGCGCCATCTCGCGGCCGCGGAACTTGAGGCGAAGTTTCACCTTGTTGCCGTGGGCGAGGAATTCCTCGGCGTGGCGGCACTTCGTGAAAAAATCGCCGTCGGCGATGCGCGCGGTGAATTCGATTTCCTTGAT
>JBKJRX010000248.1:0-11177 GCA_046593155.1 Lacunisphaera sp. | reverse complement strand
CGCAACTTCGGCAAGAAGTCCCTCAACGAGATCAAGGAAAAGCTCGAAGCCCTCGGCCTGTCGCTGGGCATGAAGTTCGACGAGCGCCTCCTCGACACGAAGAAGGAAGCCTGAGCTGCAGTAGCGAGCATCGAGTAGCGGGTAGCGAGTAGTCTCGCCCCGCTGCTTTCTTACTACTCGCTACTCACTACCCGCTACTCACTACTAAAATTCAGTCCTCGCGCCGTCCGCTGCCGCCCAACGCTGCGACCGGATTGCCGATCGGGGACCGATAACCCAAACCACCAATGCGTCACAATAAACATCACGCCTCACTCGGCGTCACCCGCGAGCACCGCAAGGCGATGCTCTCCAACATGGGCGCCAGCCTGATCAAGCACGGTCGCATCGAGACCACGCTGACCAAGGCCAAGGCGCTCCGCCCCTTCATCGAGAAGGTCATCACCAAGGCCAAGAACGCCGCGGCCGCGGCCGTCAAGGCCGATGCTCTCCACCTCCGCCGCATGGCCCTCAAGGACATTCGCGACGAGGGTGCCGTCACGCTCCTCTTCAACGAGAAGGCGGCCCAGTTCGCCAAGCGTTCCGGTGGCTACACCCGCATCTACAAGCTCGGCCCGCAGCGCATCGGCGATGCCGCCGAGATGGCGATCATCGAGCTCATTGCTGCGGATGATCAGGGCTACAAGAAGTCCAAGGGTGCCAAGAAGGCCAAAAAGTCCGGCGTCAAGAAGGCCGCCAAGAGCGAGGCCACGACGGAAGCTGCACCCGAAGCCCCCAAGGCTTAAGGGTAGGGGCGGTTGCCCTCAACCGCCTTTTCCACTCTCAACGCGCCGGCCTCACCGCCGGCGCGTTTTTTATTTCCCCTTGGCGTCGGCGGGGCTTCGTGAGAAGTTCCAGCCGTGGTCGCGCCGCCTGATTTCACTCTCGATGTTGTCCTCTACGGCCTGCTCGTGCTGGGCGTGTTCGGCGTGCTTTGGGTCTATTACGACCGGCGGGACCGGGCACTTTACGACGCCCAGCGGCGCAAGATCACGTTTCACTGCATCCGCTGCGACCACCTCTACACGGAAAAGGCGGGCACCGACACCGCACCGTGTCCCAAGTGCGGGCATATGAACACCCGGCTGAAATTTTAGACAGAATGAACAAAGGGACAGAATCAGTGGATCGGCCGCAGGATGATTCATCCGGTATTCTGTCCATTCTGTTAATTCTGTCTCATCTCATAGCTCCCTCCCCATGCTCAAACGCCTCCTTCTGATCCTGTGCCTGTTTTCCCCGGCCGCCTTGCACGCCGCCACGCCGTTCCCGGTGATGCTCGATGCCTATTACGAGGAATACCTCGCCCTGTTTCCCGTCACGGCCGCCGAATACGGCGACAGTGATTCCCGCTACGAAGCCATATGGCAAAACGAGATTAGTGCGGATCATCGCGCCAAGGTCGCCGCCATGTGCGACAAATACCTCGTGGCGCTCGCGACCTATGGCCGCGCGAAACTGTCGCCCACCGAGCAGCTGAGCTACGACACCCTCAAGTGGAGCCTCACCGCCCGCCGCGAACTGGGCTCGCATTTCTTCCATCTGCTGCCGGTCAGCCAATTTTCCAGTCCGACGCTGACTTTCGCCCAGATGGCCTCGGGCAAGAGCCTGCACCCGTTCAAGACCGAGCAGGACTTCCGCAACTTCATCAGCCGTGCGCAGGGTTTCAGCGCGTGGGTGGACACGGCCATCGCCAACTTGCAGGAAGGCGTAAGCAAGAGCATCGTGCAACCAAAAGTCCTCATGGAGCGCGTGCTGGCGCAGCTCGATCCACTCATGGCAGACGACCCCGCGAAGAACGTCCTCTTCGGCCCGCTGCAGATGATTCCCGCGAGCCTCACCCCGGCGGACAAGGACAAGCTGGTTGCCGACTACACCGCCGCGATCCGCCAAGTCATGCTTCCGGCTTACGCCCGGCTGCACGCCTTCATCAAGGCGGACTATCTGCCGCACTGCCGCACCACGGCCGGCATCGGCACGCTGCCCGGCGGCAAGGAAGCCTACGCCAGCTCGGTCCGCTGGCAGACCACCACCGATCTCACGCCGGAGCAGATCCACGAGATCGGCCTGCGCGAGGTCACCCGCATCAAGGGCGAGATGGAAAAGATCCGCTTGCGGGTCGGTTTCAAGGGCACGCTGCCCGAATTCCTCAAGTTCGTCGCCAGTGACCCGTCGTTCTCACCCTTCCAGAGCGATGAGGAGGTGCTGGCGGCCTACCGCGCGATTGAGGGCCGCATCATGGTCCAGGTGCCGAAGTTCTTCGGCCACCTGCCGCGCACGAAGTTCGAGGTGCGGGCCACCGAAAAATTCCGCGCCGCCACCGCCGCCCATGAATACCATCCCGGCACGGCCGATGGCTCGCGACCGGGCGTGTTCTACGTGCCGATCTCCGACCTGAAGCGCTACCGCAATCCCCGCATGGAAAACCTGTTCCTGCACGAGGCGATCCCCGGCCACCATTTTCAGATCTCCCTGACGGTCGAGAACACCGCGTTACCGAAATTCCGCCGCTACGACGGCAATAACGCCTACATCGAGGGCTGGGCGCTCTACACCGAGGCCCTCGGACCGGAGCTGGGGCTCTACTCCGATCCCTACCAGTATCTCGGTATGCTCTACGGGGACATGCACCGCGCCGTGCGGCTGGTGGTGGACACCGGCATGCACGCCAAGGGCTGGACGCGCGAGCAGGCCATGGATTTCGGCCGCGACGCCGAGGGCGACCTGCCCAACCTGGTCTCCGAAACCGAGCGTTACATGTCCATCCCCGGCCAGGCCTTGGGTTACAAGATCGGCCAGTTGAAGATCCGCGAGATTCGCGCCGCCGCCGAGCAGCAGCTGGGCGCCAAGTTCGATATCCGGGCCTTCCACGACATGGTTCTTATGGAGGGGGCGTTGCCCCTGGCCGTGCTTGAGGCCCGGATCAAGGCTTGGGCGGCCCGTTAAGTAGCTTGTAGGGCGGGATCAGGCGCCCAACCTGCAGGCCATGGTCGGCCGTCGGAATTGGGATTGATTCGCGCGCGGCCCTTCCCCCATAACTTCGCATGGCACAGACAATTGCTGTTCTCGATTTCGGTTCCCAACTCACCCAGGTCATTGCGCGGCGCATCCGCGAATGCCAGGTCTACTCGAAGATCTATCATTTCAGCACGCCGGCGGCCCAGCTCCGCGCGGACGGTGTCGTGGGCATCATTCTCTCCGGCGGCCCCCAGAGCGTTTATGCTAAGACCGCCCCGCATCCCGATCCGGAGATTTTCAGGCTTGGCGTGCCCGTCCTGGGCATCTGCTACGGGGTCCAGCTCATGGGCCATTTCTTGGGCGGCACGGTCGCGCTGAGCAAGGCCCGTGAATATGGCCATGGTCAGTTGACCATCAGGAAACCCGGCAAGCTCTTCGCCGGCCTGCCCAAGAAACTCCGCATCTGGAATTCGCACGGCGACAAGCTCACCAAGCTGCCGCCCGGTTTCGTGGCGACAGCGGTGTCGGACAATTCGCCCTTTTCCGGCATCGAGGATCCTAAGCGCCGCTTCTACGGCATCCAGTTTCATCCGGAGGTTTTCCATACCGAGCGCGGCGTGGACATGATCAAAAACTTCCTCGTCCGCGTCTGCGGCGCGAAGCAGGATTGGACGACCAAGGATTTCATCGCCCACGCCGTGGCCGACATCCGCGTCAAGGTCGGCAAGTCCCGCGTCCTGCTCGGCCTCTCGGGTGGCGTTGACTCCTCGGTGGCGGCCGCACTCCTGCACAAGGCCATCGGCAAGCAGCTCACCTGCGTGTTTGTCGACAACGGCCTGCTTCGCAAAGACGAGCGCACCTACGTCGAGGCGCTCTACAAGCGGAATTTCAAGATCGACCTGCGTGTCGTGGACGCGACCTCCCTTTTCCTCAAGCGCCTCAAGGGCGTCAGCGAGCCCGAGACGAAGCGCAAGATCATCGGCCGCACCTTTGTCGAGGTTTTCGAAAAATCACTCAAGTCCATCGGCGGCGCCCAGTTTCTGGGACAGGGGACGCTTTATCCGGATGTCATCGAGTCCGTCTCGATTGCCGGCAATCCCGCCTCCCTCATCAAGACCCACCACAACGTCGGCGGTCTGCCCGAACGCATGAAGCTCAAGCTCATCGAGCCGTTGCGCGAGCTGTTCAAGGACGAAGTCCGCCAGGTCGGCGCCGCGCTCGGCCTGCCCAAGGAGGTCGTCTGGCGCCAGCCGTTCCCGGGCCCCGGTCTCGGGGTCCGCGTAATGGGCGACATCACCGCTGACAGGCTCGAGATCCTCCGCAACGCCGACGCCATCCTGCAGGACGAGATGATGAAGTCGGGTTTCTACTGGAAAGTCTGGCAGTCCTTCGCCGTCTTTCTACCGGTCAAGACGGTGGGGGTGTTTGGTGACGAGCGCACCTACGACTACGTCATCGCCCTGCGCATCGTGGAGAGCATCGACGCCATGACCGCGGACTGGGCCCGGCTGCCACATGATTTGCTTCAGAAAATCTCGTCCCGCATCACCAACGAGGTCCGGGGAGTCAGCCGCGTGGTCCTCGACATCAGTTCCAAGCCGCCGGCGACCATCGAATGGGAGTGAGATTCCCGTTGCGAAAGGGGGCACCCGGCCCCAAATCTCCTGTCGAACCACCCCATGAAAGCCCGTTTCGTCCTGGCCGCCGCCGCCTTGCTTGCCACCGCCCTTCCGGCCACCGCGCAGACGGCTGAGCAATGGATCGCCCGGGCCCGGGCCCGCCTCGGCAGCGAGAACACCCTGCAGAGCCTGACCAGCATCCGGTTTACAGGAAGCATCGAGGTCGATGGAACCAGCCCACGGTCGATCGACATCATTTTTCAGAAGCCGTTGCAACAGCGCATCACCCTCACCGGCAGCGAGCTCGTCGAGGTAATCGCGCTCGATGACTACGATGGCTGGCAAAAACGCCTCAATCCCAAGAATCCCACCCAATGGCAGCTCACCCTGCTCGACGCCTCCCAGATCAAGCGGCTGCGGGCCCAAGCCTGGGACAACCTCAATTTCCTCCGCAATATCGAAAAGATGCGGGGCTCCGTGCAGGTCGGGGGTGACGTCACGGTGGATGACATCGCCTGTGTGAAGCTGGTGTTCACCTATTATGGAAACATCGTCCTCACCCGCTTTTACGACAAGGCGACCGCCCGGCTCGTCAAGACCGAGACTGAGTCCGGCATCGAGATTCGCGAAGAGGGTGAAATGTTCGCCAACGGCATCCGGTTTCCGCGCAAGGTCAGCAACCGGGAGAAGAGCGGCAAGACCGTCACCATGACCTTCGAGAAAGTGGTGCTGAACGAGGTTTATCCCGCCAGTGAGTTCGCGGTGCCGGCGCTGCCGGCGAACTAAGCCGCCGGTTTAAACTGGCGGCGCTTTACATCGGCTACCGCCGGGCGCGAGCGCGGCTAATGGTTGCCGGGCATCCCCGAAAAACCCGAGGCTTTGCTTTGCAACGGGCCTGATTTCTGTTCTTTTTCTTCTCCTCCGCCATGTCCAAGAACGCCCTCATCAAGATCGACGACAAGGAAATCGCCTGCCCCGTGATGATCGGTTCCGAGGGGGAGCAGGCCATCGACGCCCGCAATCTCCGCAAGGACACCGGCTACATCTTCTACGACCAGGGTTACGGCAACACGGGCTCCTGCGAGAGCGCCATCACCTATCTGGATGGCGACAACGGCATCCTCCGGCACCGCGGCTACCCGATTGACCAGCTTGCCGCGCACAGCAACTTCGTCGAGACGGCCTACCTGGTCATCTACGGCGAACTGCCCACCGAGTCGCAGCGCAAGAAATTCGGCGACCGCCTGCACCAGAACGCGCACGTCGAGACGCAGATGCAGCGCTTGTTCGAGGGCTACCCCAAGGATACGCCCCCCATGGTCATGCTGGCGTCGCTCGTCGCCTCGCTGGCCGGCTATTACCCGAACCTGGCCACCAATAATTTCGAGAAGGATCTGCAGCAGTTCGACCTCTCCGCCGCGATGGCGATCTCCAAGATCCGGACATTGGGCGCCATGGTCTACCGGCACACCCGCGGGCTGCCGTTCATGCACCCGAAGGACCTGCCCTTCTGCGAGAACTTCCTGCATCTGATGTTCTCGGAACCTTACCGGGATTACGTGGCCATTCCGGAGGTCACCAACGCGCTGAACCTGATTCTTTTGATGCACGCCGACCACGAGCAGAATTGCAGTTCTGCGACCGTGCGCATGGTCGGTTCCAGCGGTGCGAATCTCTTCACGTCCCTCGCCGCGGGCATCGGTGCGCTGTCCGGCCCGCTCCACGGCGGGGCCAACACCGCGGTCATGCAGATGCTCCAGTCCATTCACGACGAGGGGGATGACGGCACCCGGTTCATTGCCGCGGCCAAGGGTGGCAGCAAGAGCAACCGGCTCATGGGCTTCGGCCATGCCGTCTACCGGAACTTCGATCCCCGCGCCAAGGTCATCGGCGAGGCCTGCAGCGTCGTGCTCAAGAAGCTCGGCCAGTCCGATCCGCTGCTCGATATCGCCCAAAACCTCGAGCAGGCGGCGCTCAAGGACGACTACTTCATCTCGCGCAAGCTCTACCCGAACGTCGACTTCTACTCCGGCATCATCTTTCGCGCGCTCGGTATCCCGACGAACATGTTCACGATCATGTTCGCCATCGGCCGGTCGCCCGGCTGGATCGCCAACTGGCGCGAAGTAGCTTCGAATCCCAAGGGCCGCATTTACCGCCCTCGCCAAATCTACGTCGGCCCCGTCAAGCGCGACTACGTGCCGCTGGCGAAGCGGGGATGAGGTGGTAGGGGCCGTTGCTCTCAACGGCCCGGGCGCTTGGGGGCAAGCGCCCCTACCGGTTAACCCTTCTTATCCGGCGGTTGCCGCAGAATCTCGTCCATGGTCAGGCCGCTGAGGCGTTCCATGCCCTTCAGCAGCCGCCAGAGCGCGACCATCATGATGGCCATGCTCGGCACGACAATGACCGGCCAGCTCCAGAGCGTCATCTGGCCCAATTGTTCGTTGAACTCCGGAGTGGCTGGCATGGCCGTGATGAGATAGCGCGCCAGCCCGAAATTCAGCACCGCGCTGATGGCGAAGGAACTCGCCAGCAACCAGCTTGAGTTTTTGAGCAGTCGCGTGAAGGCCGCCTTTTGCCCGCGGCTGTCCAGCGCGATTTCCACGCGTGGCACGTCGATCACCTGCTCGTTGTAGAGCAGCGATCGCACGAGGGGCTTTTTAGTCCATTGCGAGATGACGACGGCCAGGCCGATGAGCGTCGGCACGACCGCCTCCTTCACCGCAAACCAGAGCGGCTCCAGCCTTAGCAGTCCGAGTCCGCCGGTCGCCAGCGTGCTGGTGAAACCCAGGGCGGACAGGAAATTGAAATTCCGCCGCTTAAGCAGGTCGTAAAGGCCGTAACCGAGGGGGAAGGCGAGGGCGACCAGCAGCCCGGCCTTGGGCCCCAACCACTCGGCCTTGCTCAGCTTTCCCAGGATGAGGGATGGTGCCACGACGTTGCAGGCGAGGTTCAGCAGGAGGTTTTCCTTCGGGGGCGGGGTGGCGGCTGACATCAGGCAAATGAAGGTGGAACCCAGGAAAACAGGAAGGAAGAAACCGTCCGGGGCGCTGTATTTCCTGATTTCCAGTTTTCCATATTTCAGTATGTTCCAGAATTCATGATTCTCCTCGGCGTCAATATCGACCATGCAGCCACGCTGCGCCAGGCCCGCTATCGGTCGGCCGGGGTCACTCAGGGCGGCGCCATCGAGCCTGATCCGGTCGAATTGGCCTTCCGGTGCGAAAAGGCCGGGGCCGATGGCATCACCGTCCATCTCCGGGAAGACCACCGCCACATTCAGGATGAGGACGTCCTGCGACTGGCCCGGGCCAGGACCACCCGGCTCAATCTTGAGATGGCCTGCACGCCGGCCATGACCGGGTTTGCGCTCAAACTGAAGCCGCACTCCGTCTGTCTTGTGCCGGAGAGCCGCGAGGAAATCACCACCGAGGGCGGGCTCGATGTCGTGAAGCACCGCGACAAGGTTGCGCGCGTGACCGAAGCCATGAATGCCGCCGGCATCAAGACCAGCCTCTTCATCGATCCGGATCCGGAGCAGATTGAGATGTCGGCCAAATTAACGGCCCCTTGGGTCGAATTGCACACCGGGGCCTATGCCAACGCCTACTATGCCGCGGGCCGCGCGGCCGAGTTTGCCCGCCTGGTCGCCGGCGCCCGGCTGGCCCACGTCGCGGGGCTGGTCGTCAATGCCGGCCACGGCATCAATTACGTCAATATCACCGAGGTCCGCACCATCCCGCATCTGCACGAGCTTAATATCGGTCACAGCATCATTAGCCGTGCCTTGTTCAACGGCATCGACGAGGCTGTGCGCACGATGAAGGCGCTGATGAACCCCGAACAGTAGCGGGCATCGAGTAGCGAGTAGTGAGCATGAAAGCAGTCGTGACCCATGGTGTTTTTCAGGCTCTACTCGCTACCCACTACCCGCTACTCACTACTTCAGCATGAGCATCTCCCTTCCTCCCGGCGGCACCCTGATTGGCCTCGGCTGCGATCTCATCGAGACCGAGCGGATCAAGAAGGTGCTGGAGAAACACGGGGAACGTTTCCTGAAGCGCATTTTTACCGAGGAGGAGCAGGCTTACTGCAACAGCCTGAAATACCCGCACAAGCACTACGCCGCCCGCTGGGCCGCCAAGGAGGCCGTCTCCAAGTGCTTCACCACGGGTATTGGTGAGCACCTCGACTGGACCTCCGTTTCGGTTTACCATGGTTCGCGCAAGGAACCACTGGTTCGGCTCGACGCCAAGGCCACGGCCCTGCTCGCGCAAGTCGGCGCCACGCACGTCTGGCTGTCACTGTCGCACATCGATTCGCATGCGATGGCCGTCGCGGCGTTGGTGAAACACTAGGAGACGGCCATGGAGCGCGTGCCGTCCCATCCGGTCCTCACGTGCCCCGAGGCCCGGGCGTGGGAAAAGGCCCGGCTGACGAGCGAGTCTTTGGAGTGGTCCGCCATGCAATCGGCCGGCGCCAAGGTCGCGCTTTCCATCCTGGAGGATTTTAAGGAGATCGGCGGGCTGCCCGCCAACGGCCGTATCCTCGTGCTGGCAGGCAAGGGGAATAATGGCGGCGACGCCCTGCTGGCGGCGCGCACCATCGCGGCGGAGCGGCCCGACACCCAGTTGGTTGTCGTGCTCGCCTTCGGGGCGGCCGAACTGCGCCCACTCGCCGGCCGGGCGCTGGATTGGCTCCGGGAGCACGCACCCGCACGGGTGCAGATCCTGCCCGCGGACGCCGCGCTCGCGGCCGGTCGGGAATACGCGTTGTGCCTCGACGGGGTTTTCGGCTTCCAGTTCCGTGCACCGATGGATGCGACCGTCGCGCGCCTCCTGACGCAGGTCAACGGACACCCCGGCATCCGCTTTCGCGCCGCGGTCGACCTGCCGAGCGGGATCGGCGAGGTGACCGCGCCGACCACCTTCCGAGCTGATTTCACCTACGCGACGGGCAGCGTGAAGTATCCGGTGTTGTCGCCGCGGAACACGACGGCGGTCGGCCGGCTGCGTTATGTGGACATCGGCTTGCTGCAGGAGGATTCGGCGCCCGAGGCGCCCGAGCGCATCCTGCTCGCCTCATTGCTGAAACCGTTCGCCGAACTGCGCGCCGCCCAGTCGGATAAGCGCACGTTCGGCCACTTGCTGCTGGTCGGTGGTTCGCGCAGTTATCCTGGCGCAGTGGTGCTCGCGGCCCGGGCCGCCCTGCGCAGTGGCACCGGGTTGGTTACCGCATTCGTGCCCGATCAACTGGCGGCCGAATACGCCGCCCGCCACCCCGAGGTGATGTGGGTGGGGTGTCCGGTGACGGCGCAAGGCGGGCTCGCTGCGGGCACGGCGGAACTCGTGGCGGCGCGCTCGGCCAAGGCTACCGCCCTCCTCATCGGTCCGGGAATGGGGGCGGAGGTGGAAACCATCGCGTTGGCCGCCCACCTGGCGGGCGGGGCCCGGGTGCCGCTGGTCCTCGATGCCGACGCCTTGCGGCCGGAGGTCATGGCCCGGGTGCGCGACAAGGCTTTCATCGGCACGCCGCACGCCGGTGAGTTCGAGCGCATTGCTCCGGTGCTCTTCACGGATGGTAATTTTACCATACCCCACGGCGTGTTGGTGCTGAAAGGACCGCGCACCCGGGTGACCGACGGGAAGAGGATCTATCACGGCCTCTTTGGCGGGCCCGTGCTGGCGCGGGGCGGCAGTGGTGATATTCTGGCTGGCTTGGTCGCCGGCCTTCTGGCGCAGGCACCCGGCGACCCCACGTTGGCGGCCTGCCGGGGCGTGGTGTGGCATGGGCGGGCGGCCGATTTACTGGCTCGCAGCCGCGGGCAGGTCGCCGTAGAGACTGCGGAAATCCTCGAGCAGCTCGGGCCGGCGCTCACCTCCTAAATATGGCAGATACTTTGACCGAGCGGCAGGCGTTCATGGTCTTGAACGACCTGCCTAACATTGGCCCCGTTACGCTCCACCGCTTGCTGGAGGAGTTCGGCCGCGACCCACGCGACATCCTCGCGGCGGACAAGCGCCGGCTCGAATCTGTGCGCGGGGTTGGTCCGGAGACGAGCGATGCCCTGGTCAATTGGCGAACGCATTTCGATCTCGCCAGGGAAGAGGAGCGGCTGGCGAAGGCGGGGGCGACTTTCATCACCGCGCGCGACGAGGGTTATCCGAAGTTGCTCAAGGAAATCCATGACCCACCCATTGGTCTCTATCGAAAGGGCGATTATCTGTTCGGGCAGCCCGGTATCGCGGTCGTGGGCAGCCGGCGCACGACGCTCTACGGCCAGTCGGTGGCGAAGAAACTTGGAGCCGACCTTGCCCGGCTGGGGTTCTGTGTGGTGAGCGGCCTGGCCCGCGGCATCGACACGGCGGCACACGAGGGTGCGCTTTCGGTGGGCGGCAAGACCGCGGCGGTGCTCGGCTGCGGGATCGACATCGTCTACCCGCCCGAGAACCTCGGACTCTATCGGCAGATCAGCGAGACCGGCGCCGTGCTCTCGGAGTTTCCCTTCGGCCGGAAGGCGGACAAACAGACTTTTCCGATGCGCAACCGGGTCGTCTCGGG
>JBKJRX010000092.1:0-3003 GCA_046593155.1 Lacunisphaera sp. | reverse complement strand
GGTCCATCTTGTTGATGAACGCGACGCGCGGGACACGGTATTTGTTGGCCTGACGCCAGACCGTCTCGGATTGCGGCTGCACGCCGGCGACCGCATCGAACACGGCGACGGCACCGTCGAGCACGCGAAGCGAGCGCTCCACCTCGGCCGTGAAGTCCACGTGCCCAGGGGTGTCGATGATATTGATACGCTGCTTGATGCCCTTCCAAGGGCCCCAAGAGGCGTTCCAAGCGCAGGAAATGGCGGCGGCGGTGATCGTGATGCCCCGCTCGCGCTCCTGCTCCATCCAATCGGTCACCGTGGTGCCCTCATGGACCTCGCCCATTTTGTGGACGGCGCCGGAGTAGAAAAGGATGCGCTCGGTCGTGGTCGTCTTGCCAGCGTCGATATGCGCGGCGATGCCGATGTTGCGCGTCCATTCCAGCGGGAAGGGACGGTCCTTCGAGTTGACGGGCGAAACCTTCGCCTTGTCGGTGACGACAGTAATGTTGATGGGAGACGCGACGGACATGCTAGAAATTCCTTACCAACGGAGATGGGCAAACGCACGGTTGGCCTGGGCCATCTTGTGCATCTCTTCCTTCTTTTTCACGACGGAGCCGGTGTTGTTGTAAGCGTCGATGATCTCGGCGGCGATGGCCTCGCGCATGGGCGTGCCCTTGCGGCCGGTGGCGGCGTTGACGATCCAGCGGAGGGCCAGGGACTCCTGGCGCTCAAAAGAGATTTCGACAGGCACCTGGTAGGTGGCGCCTCCGACGCGGCGGCTCTTGACCTCAAGCTTCGGGCGGGCGTTTTCCATCGCGCCCATGAGGAGGTCGACCGGGTCGCCCTTCTGAAGCTTCTCGCTCACCTTCTCGAAGGCGCCGTAGACAATGCGCTCGGCGAGCGTGCGCTTGCCGCTCTTCATGATAACATTGATGAGGTGCGTCACCAGGGCGCTGTTATAGCGGACATCCGGGACGGTGGGGCGGTGAGTGGCTCTGCGGCGGCGTGACATGGCGGCTTAAAAAGAACGGGGGTTAGGAGGCCTTGGCGGCTTTCGGGCGTTTGACGCCGTATTTGGAACGGGAACGACGGCGCTTCTCCACGCCGGTGGCGTCGAGGGTGCCACGCACGATGTGGTAGCGAACGCCGGGGAGATCCTTCACGCGACCACCGCGCACGAGCACAATCGAGTGCTCCTGGAGATTGTGGCCCTCGTCAGGGATATAGGAAATGACTTCCGTGCCATTCGTGAGGCGGACCTTGGCGACCTTGCGGATGGCCGAGTTCGGCTTTTTCGGCGTGCGGGTCATGACCTGCACACAGACGCCGCGGCGGAAGGGGTTACCCTGCAACGCCGGAGCCTTGGACTTCGCGACGACTTTGCGACGTCCCTTTCTCACGAGTTGGTTGATGGTTGGCATGTAATTGAATGGAAGCGTGGTAAAAGTGGAAAAGGCGCGGAACCTACCGGAGACGAAGCCTCCGGCAAGCACTATTTCGCGCTTTATGTTGAAACACGAATTTCGGAGGGAAACCGCCCGAAAACGTGGCGTCTCAGGTGCCTCAATAGTTTGGCTAGTGAGGCTGTAAGTGACGAATGGGACGGTGAGGAAAGCAGGCGGCTTCACACCCTATCAAGTGTTAAATCAAAAAAAGTCCGGAAAAGTTATTCACAGGGTCTAAAATCAATTTGTAAAAGCAACCTGCCGCGCCCTTCAACGCCTCCAAGGAGAGCAGGCTTCGGGCAAGGTTGCGCCTCTGGAAGTGCAGACCAGACCGGACGAGACTGACCACAGGAGCACTCACTCAACCGCCTTTGTGGCAGGCGGAGTTCCGAGGGCCACCATGGCCTAGTAAAAACCAGGCGTTCCTCCTCCTCTCCCCTGCCCCTTGTTTGTAATCGGCCAAAGAAAAAGCCGCGGACTTTCGTCCGCGGCTTTGAAATGTCTTGGAGCGGTTTAACTCGCCTCGGCCGTCGCCTTGGGGGCTTCGTCCATTGGGATCTCCCCACCGAGCGGGAGCGTCACCCGAAGCTTCTTGTAAGCCGGGAGACCCGTGCCCGCCGGAATCAAGTGACCCATGATGACGTTTTCCTTGAAGCCCTTCAGGTGGTCGACCTTGCCCAGCGTCGAGGCATCGGTGAGGACGCGCGTCGTCTCCTGGAAGGAGGCGGCCGAGATGAAGCTCTCGGTCTCGAGCGAGGCCTTGGTGATGCCCAACAGGATCGGCTCAGCCTCGGCGGGTTTGCCGCCGGCGGCGTCGATGCGCTTGTTCTCACGCAGGAACGCCACGCGGTCGATCTGCTCGCCCCAGAACCACTCGGTGTCACCCGGATCCGAGATGCGAACCTTGCGGAGCATCTGGCGGATGATGACCTCGATGTGCTTGTCGTTAATCGACACGCCCTGGAGACGGTAGACTTCCTGCACCTGGCCGATGAGGAACTCATACAGTGCGGTGGGCCCGAGGATCTCGAGGATCTCGTGCGGATCGGCGGAGCCTTCGGTCAAGTGCTGGCCCTTGTGAACGACGTCGCCGGCCTGCACGATGATGTGCTTGCCGTGCGGGATCAGGTGTTCCTCCTCGGCGCCGGACTCTTCCTGACGGACGACCAGCTTGCGCTTGCCGCGGATGGAACCCTCGAATGAAACGACACCCTCGATACGGGCCATCTCGGCGGCTTCCTTCGGACGGCGGGCTTCGAAGAGCTCGGCCACGCGCGGGAGACCACCGGTGATGTCCTTGGTGACAGACGCCTGACGCGGGGTCTTGGCGAGCAGCGCACCGGGCTGAATGATGTCCCCCTCGGCGACCGCGACCTGCGCGCCCGTCGGGATGGAGTAAGCAGCGACCGGCTTGCCGTGGTCGTCGCGGACCTCAATCTGCGGGTTGAGGTCTTCCTTGTGCTCGATGACCACGGTCGCGATGCGGCCGGTCGATTCGTCGAGTTCGCGCTTCACGGTCACACCCGGGATCATGTCCTTGAAGTGGAGCGTGCCGGCCTTCTCGGAGAGAACC
>JBKJRX010000029.1:0-5217 GCA_046593155.1 Lacunisphaera sp. | reverse complement strand
CGCGGCGGTGCAGGACTTCATCCGCATCCTCACCCGGCGCGGCTGGACCGGCCGACTCGTCGTGCTGCCGGCCAAGGTGCAGGGCGAGGGCGCCGCGGCCGAGTTGGCCGCCATGCTGCGCACGGCCGAGGCGTTGAAATTTTTTGACCTGCTCGTCATTGGTCGCGGTGGCGGCAGCATCGAGGACCTGTGGGCCTTTAACGAGGAGCCGCTGGTGCGCGCCGTCGCCGAGTGCGGCGTGCCGATCATCTCGGCGGTCGGCCACGAGATCGACACCACACTGTGTGATTATGCCGCCGATGTGCGCGCCGAGACACCCAGCGGCGCGGCCGAGCTCATCTCCAGTCATTATATTGCCGCGACCGACCGCCTGCATCAGGCCGCCGGCGGTTTGGTGGACGCGCTCGAAAGCGCCGTGGCCGGCGCCACCGACAAACTCGACCACGCGCGCAGCCGCCTGCGGTTGCTCATGCCCACCGCGGTCATCGAGTCCAACCACCTGCGCCTCGATGATCTCGGCAACCGCCTCGGTTCGGTGCTGCGGGCCTCGCTCCAACTCCGGCGCGAGGCCTTGGGCACGGCGCGCGCCCGGCTGGCCGCGGCTTCGCCGGAGAAACGCGTCCAGCAGGAGTCGCACCGGCTGCTCGGGTTATGGAAGCGGCTCGAGTCGGCCAGCCCGGCCTCGGTGCTGAAACGCGGTTACGCCATCGTGCGCGACGAAGCCGGCCAGCCGGTGGCCCGCGCCAAGGGAGTCAAACCCGGCCAGGTGCTGGTCAATGAGTTCCATGATAGCAAGCTGCGCGTGCGCGTGGAATAAAGCGGCCGCTGGCGGCTCTCATTCCCGGCATCCCTGCCGCTCGCCGCGCCACAACCTTGGCGGAGGCGGGTTTGCCAAAAACGTAATTCAACCCTATCTCTTCTCCCATGAAGCCGTCGCCCCTTTTTGTTTCCGCCCTCCTGTCCTTGGCCACGCTGGCCGTCGGCGGGCTGAGCGCCGCCGACACCAAAATGAAATCCACCAAAACCTCTCCCGCCAAGGACGCCCTCGAATGCAAGCCCGGTGAAATCTCCGCCTGCGGGCTGCCGTCGAACGTCGTCATCGACATGAGCAAGGCTCGCGTGCAACGCACCGACGCGGAGTGGCAGAAGCTGCTCACGCCCCGCCAATACCAGGTCGCCCGCCAGCAGGGCACCGAGCCCGCGTTCCAGAACGAATACTGGGACCACCACGCCGACGGCGTCTATTTTTCGGTCTGCAGCGACACCCCGTTGTTCGACAGCCGGGACAAGTTTGAGTCCGGCACGGGCTGGCCGAGTTTCACGAAGGCCATAGAGAAGTCCTTGGTGGGCGAGACGACGGACAGCAGCTACGGCATGACCCGGGTCGAGGTGCACAGCAATGTAGACGGCGCACATCTCGGCCATGTCTTCGACGACGGTCCGCGCCCGACGGGCCTGCGTTACTGCATCAATTCCGCTTCGCTCCGTTTCATGCCCCGCGCCGAATACGACAAGTGGGTGGCGAAGAACGGCGCTGGGAAATAGGACCGGCAGCTTTGGTGGAGGCGGGGTGCCCTCACCCCGCTTGGCAGGCGCTCGTCAAGGGCGCGGGGTGAGGGCACCCCGCCCTACAGTCCAAAAGCTTTGGGCGATTGGTATAACAGGGCGGTTACTTCCCGGCCGCTCCCCAGGGATACAGCCAGAATTTCTTCGTCTGCTCCTGGTAGATCGCGGCGCGCTCCTCCCAGTTCTTGAGGAAAAGCGGCACGTCCACCCGCGCACCGTCGCGCTGCAAGGCAGCATACCAGGCGTTGGACCCGACGTGAATCTTGAAGGAGCGCTGTTCTTCCGAGGTCAGCGCCACGAACGGGTTGAGCCGTGTCCATTTGGCAGCCTGCTTGTGCATGTGGAAGGACAACTCTGTGGGGTTCCATTTTTCCCAGTCGGTGACCTCGACGTAGACCCCGGTGATCGGTTTGCCGTCACTGGCCGTGCCCGCGCGTTTCAGGAACGTGATGCCAGGGATCTTGTAGGTGTTCATGGCCGCAACGATCTCGTCCGGCGTCTTCCGGGGAAAACCGATGCCGCGGAACGGGAAGTCACGCCCGATGCCCCAGGTCCAGTCCGTGTTCTGCGTGCCCAGGCCGACCATGGCGTAGCCGATGACTGCGTCGTAGGTGCCAATATAGGGCGAGGTGGGAACCCATTTCAGGCCGGTGTCGGGCCAGCGCATGTTGCGCGTCCAGCCGCGCATCGGAATGACGGTGAGTTTGCCCTTGGCGCGCAGCTGATCGGACTCCATCCCGGAGATCGCGTGCGAACCGCCCTTCGCCAGGCGGGCGATCTCGCCGATGGTGAGGCCGTGCACATAAGGCATCCGCGGGAAGGCGCCCACGCCGCTCAGGTTGTCGATATCGAGCGGCGGGCCGTCCACTTTCAAGCCACCGAGCGGGTTCGGCCGGTCGAGCACGATGACCTCGACGCCATATTGGAAGCACACATCCATCGCGTAACGCATCACGACGTTGAAGGTATAGGAGCGCACGCCGATGTCCTGCAGGTCGATGACGAGGGCGTCGAGGCCCTGCAGCTGTTTCGCGGTGGGCTTGCGGTTTTCGCCATACAGGGAATACACGGGCAGCTTGGTGGCGGTATGGATGGTGTTGCCAAAATTGACGCCGGCCGTGACTTGGCCGTCGAAGCCGTGCTCGGGGGCGAAGAGGGCAACCAGCTTGGTCCGGGGTGCGCGGAGCAAGACAGTGAGTGTGCTCTCGCCGCGACGGTTCACGCCGGCCGGATGGGTGAGGAGGCCGATTTTCTTGCCGGCAACCGCCTTGAAGCCGTCGGCCTCAAGCACATCGAGGCCGAGCATGACCGGCGGGAGCTTTTCCGGCGGCGGGACTGCCGGCAGCACCACCACCGCCGGTGGAGCCGGTTTCTCCGCGGCCTTGGCCGGCTGGCTGGAGCAGCCCAGCGTCAGGGCGAGGGCACTGACGACAACGGCTCCGAGGGAAAACTTCACGAGTGACCGGCGGGACATGTGCCGTAATTTCTGAAAATGCCTCCTGAGCTTGGCGAGGAGAATCGTCGCATGGCAAAGGTCACAGAATGCGGCCCACCGCGGCGGCCAGCATTTCCGCGGTGCGCGGCAGGGCATCGGCCAGCGGCAGGCCCGGCGGTGTGATGGCGTGATGCGCGTTGTCCGCGGGCACACCGAGACTTCCGGCAAATACGTGGGCGGACTTTCCCGCTTGGCGGGCCAGCGCGGCCAGTGCACCCGGACCCTTGCCGCCGAGGGACGTGACATCGAAGCGGCCTTCGCCGGTGATCACCACGTCGGCTAGGCGGATGCGGGCCGGCAGGTCGAGCCAGCCTGAAACCAGGTCAAAACCCGGGACGAGTTCTGCCCCACAGGCCACCATCAGGCCGAAGGCGATGCCGCCCGCCGCGCCGGCGCCGGGGGTGTCAGCGAGGGAGAGTGGCTGCCGGCAAGCCTCGCACAGCAGCGCCGCCATGCGCGCCATCTCGGATTCCAGCCGGGCCACGTCGGCTGGGTGCAGGCCTTTTTGCGGCCCAAAGATCACCGTGGCGCCCTGCCGCCCAAGCAGCGGATTGGTCACGTCGCAGGCGATGAACAGCGGCGGCAGCTGGACGCGACCCTCGATCCGCACGATCCGGTGCCAGTGGGCGGGCACCGGTGGCTCGATGGTCTGCCCGAAGGCGTCGATAAACCGAAGGCCCAAGGCCGAGAGTGCACCCAAGCCGAGATCGTTGGTCGCGCTGCCGCCGATGCCGAGCAGGATGGCGTCTGCGCGTTCCTCGCCGGCGTAGCGCAGCAATTCCCCCGTGCCGGTCGTGGTGGTGTGCCAGGGATTGCGTTCCGCGAAGCCAAGCAGTTCCAGGCCGCTGGCGGAAGCGAGGTCAATCACCGCCAAGGTGCCGGAGGATGCCAGGCGCTGGCGGGCAAGGGCCGGCAGCGCCCCAGTGGAAACAAAAGCGACCGGAGCCCTGGCGCGGCCGCCGTGCGGACCGGGCACCTCGATCTGCTCGATGCGCTCGCCCAGACCATGCGCGAGGGTTTCGGTGAAGCCCTCGCCACCGTCGGTGAGCGGGCAGAGGTCGAGCGTCCAATCGGGATGCCTGACGCGCAGCGCCTCCGCGGCCGCCACGCAGGCCTGTTGGGCCGTGAGGGCATCCTTGAATTTGTCGAAGGCGACGAGGACGCGCATCGCGAAAAACCTCAGGACTTATTGTGCCGCCGGGTGGCGGCGGCCTGGGCGAGCTGTTCCAGCACCGGCACGGTCTCGTCGAAGGACAAGCAGGCGTCGGTGATGCTCTGACCGGGGGTCAGTGGCCGGCCGGGTTCGTATTTTTGCGCGCCGCCGACCAGGTAGCTCTCGAGCATGAAACCGATGAGCGCCCGCTCGCCACCGGCCACTTGCGCGGCGAGATCGGCCGCGACCTGCGGCTGCTGGTCGTGGCGCTTGCCGCTGTTGTCATGGCTGCAATCCACCAGCACGGCGGCGAGGGAACCTGATTTTTGCAGCAGGGCCGCCGCCTCTTGCACAGACTCACGATGGTAATTTGGGCCGCTGCGGCTCCCGCCGCGCAGGACGAGGTGGCCCTCGGGATTGCCGGTGGTCGCGAGCACGGCCGGCGCGCCTTCGCGGGTGAGCGACGGGAAGCAGTGCGGGTGCCGCGCGGACACGATGGCGTCCACCGCCACCTGCAGATCGCCGTCGGTGCGGTTCTTGAAGCCGACGGGCATCGAGAGGCCGGAGGCAAGTTCACGATGGATCTGGCTTTCGGTCGTGCGCGCGCCGATGGCGGCCCACGAAACCAGATCAGCGTAATACTGACCGAGCGTGGTATCGAGAAATTCGGTGCCGATCGGGAGGCCGGCGGTGTTGATGTCGAGCATCAGCCGGCGGGCGAGGCGCAGGCCGGTGTTCACCTGGAAGCTGCCGTCGAGGTGGGGGTCGTTGATCAGGCCCTTCCAGCCGATGGTGGTGCGGGGCTTCTCGAAATAGACGCGCATCACGACCAGCAGGTCGCGGGCCAGGCGATCGGCCACGGGCTTGAGTTTTCGCGCATAATCGAGCGCCACGGCGGGATCGTGGATCGAGCAGGGGCCGACGATCGCCAGCAGGCGGTCGTCGCGGCCAGCGAGGACATCCCCGATGGCCCGACGCGCGGCCTGGACCAGCGCAGCGCCGG
>JBKJRX010000023.1:0-8377 GCA_046593155.1 Lacunisphaera sp. | reverse complement strand
AAACCACCGCAGCTGTCGTTAGCCGACCAGCAGGGTTACCACCGCTGCTACTTTCGATTCATTCGTGTGCCTTCGTGTTTATTCGTGGTTCCTCTGCATGGTTCCGGATCAAGAGGGGTGCCCGCAGGGTGGGGTGTGTTTGATTCGTGGCATGAAAACAGGACCGCCGCGTTCGCCGGACCAAAAAAGGCGGCGAACACGGCGGCGTTACCCTGACACCGAACACACAAATCAGGTTTTCGTCGAAGCCCAGCCGGCGGGCCACGTCGTGCCCGGGATCGGGCGCCAGAAGATGTCCTGGTCGATGCGCGGCTTGTGGTGCCGGTATTTCTCCGTGAGCCGGAGCTTCGTCTTCAGGTGTTCGACGAGGTTTTCGCCGTAGAAGAACGTGTTCTCGGCGACACCGGAGACGACCAGCACCTCGGACTTCGTGGTCTCAAGGAGTTCGATGAGCCCGCGGATGTTGCCCAGCTCGAGGTCAATGGCGGCCTGCAGCCGCTTCTCGCTGGCGGTCTTGGTGGCGTCGTCGGACTTGGCGTCGAGGTAGCTGTAGACGCAGTCGCACCAGGCGCAGACGCTGCGGAGGCTCGTCACCCAGTGCAGGTAGGCGCGCACGCGGTCGCGGAGATCGGTGAAGACCGCGGCGGATTCGCCGTTGAGGCCCTTGGCCTGCACCCCGAGTCGGGCGATGAGGGGATGAAGCTTGGCGATCACATGCGCGTCCATGTCGGCGGCCATCTTGGCGCCGGAGGCCTGCGTGATGAGGTCGAAGAGCACGTCCTTGCCGAGGTCGATGAGTCCGGGATTGTTGTGCTGGAAGCAGCCATGGCGCTCGTAGTATTCGCGCTCGGCGGCGGGCACGGCCTCGACGTCGGGCACGAACGGGCGGTCCCAAGTGCGCTGCCAACAGAAGCCGAAGGCGCAATAGAGGCCGACAAGCGGTTGCCAGGTGAGGGCGTCTTCGAATTCCTGCCAAGCGGCCGTGAGGCTGGGGGCCTGGGCGGCGCCGACGAGCTGGATGGCAAAGTCGCCAAGGACTTTCTCCACCGGTTTCTCGGGGAAGAACTGCGCGGCCTGGATGACGACCGGGTTGGGCCAGTAGGGGGCTTGCGAGGGGTTGGTCAGGCCGCCGAGGCAGCTGAGGCGGTTGAGGCCCGCGCCGCGCATGGCGGAGAATTTCTGGTGCAGCATCCGCGGGAACGGCAGGCCGAGCAGCGGCTCGTGATTCATCACGCCCGAGGCCGAGTAATGCAGCACGGGCTCGACACCCTGGGCACGCGACGCCACGAGGGTTTCGTTCTCGGCCTTGTCCATCGTCGTGTGAAACAGGCTGCCGGCGACGGCCTTGTTTTCCGGATATTTTGGATGGGCGTAGGGCACATCGTAACCTTTCACGAGGAGCGACGGCGCCTCCCAGGTGACGTGCGGGCCCATGCCGGCCTTGATGTGCTGGTGCTCGACCTTAAAGGGCTCGATGCGGAGGATCACGTCGAAGTCCGGGTTGAGCTCCGCGGCGGCGCCCTGGAGATTCTTCAGGTAACGGACGATGCTCTCGCCGGCGGCCTGCGCGACCTTGTCGTGGTTGCGCCACTCGCGGATCATGTAGGGACCGCCGTTGCGGCCGACGTAGAGCGAGGCGGTGTGCTCGAAGCCGGCGCCCGAGTCGTTCGTCCAGACCGACATGTAGCTGAGATCCGGCACGTGGTGCATGATCTTCTGCAGGGCCTCGCGGTAGTGGCGCTGCACGATGGGGTGGTCCTGCGCCATGGTGTAGCGCGGCAGGCGGGAGCGGAACGGGTGGTCGACGCGCGCGCCGCGGAGCGACGGATACTTGGTGAAGAAACGGTCCGGCATCGTGCGTGGCTCAAACATGCACACGCCCGGCTTCAGGCCGTAGCTGCGGCCGAGTCCGGCCAGCTTCTTCATGTGGTTGAGGTTGGCGTCGAGGTAGTGCGCCGGCCAGACGCCCTGCGTCAGCGGAGTGTCGACGAAATGGTTGAAGCCGGGCGCATAGGTGTAGAACTGCGGGTAATATTCCCACGCGACCATGTCCTCGAAGGGCATGTGCGACTGCAGGCCGTTGACTTCGCAATGCGTGAAACCCGCCTCGGCGAGCGAAGCGACATAGCGTTCGGGATCGAACTTGCGGGCGCTGCGCCAGTATTGGGTGTAGCAGGCGTCCCAGTGCGGGCGGTGCCAGCCGAAGGTCGCGGGCAGCCAGACACCGGCGGCGAGTTTTTCGCGGGTAAGATCGCTGGTGGCCGTGGCGAGCAGGCGCACCGCGGCAAAAAGAAACGAGCCGTGCGTCGCGCAGATTTCGCCGGTGCCATCCTCGGCGATGCGCAGCCACATCCACGCCGGGGCGGCGGTGGCCTTGGCGGGCAGCTGGGCGGGCCGGCCGCGGGAAGCGAGGGTGATGGAGACGCCCTGGCCGGTGCCGGCACCCGCGCGGGCGCCGGTCAGCTTGGCCAGCTCCCGGGCGGCGGTGATTTCCGCGGGCTCGGCGGCCGTGGGAAAAAAGACAGAGGTCAGGGTCAGCGGGGTGGGCGTGGAGGACATAAGAAGTCCGTCCAGCTGAAAACCGCCGCACCGCGCCGGCAATCGCAAAGCCACCCGGGCGCCAAGTAACACCAAACAATTCCCATAAATTGCATCACCCCCGGCTCGGCATTCCCGGGGCGAACGGGGATTTTTACGGTGACCCGTGTTCAGGCCCGGCCGGGTGTGCATCCGCCGGGACGCGATCCGCGTCAAATTCCCTCCTATGCCGCAGGATCTTTTAGCCGTCACCGATCTGGAGCCCCCGATGGGTGATCTCTTTACCAACCGCCGCCTCGACGCCGGTCGGGCGGTCTGGACGCGGCCGTTGCCGGGCGAGCGGGATGTGCCCAAAAAACGCATCATCCATCAGCGCGTTGTTCGGCTCCACGGCCCGGCGCGGTTGCACCGGCTGGGGGTGCGGCGCGGTCCGGGTTACCATAAATGCGGCAGCCGGCAGGACCTCGACTGGGTCACCGGCCTGCGGGTGCTAGTGCTGCAGGCCGGTCGTTGGCGGGTGCTGCTGCAGCGTGACCACCTGAAAGCGGGCATCCCGGGCGTGGTGGACTGGTTCAGGCTGCCGCGGATCGTCACGACCGGTGTGATCATCGAGCTGCGCCGCTCAGGCATCGACGGTGGTTGGACGCCCTGGAACCTGGTCATGTCAGCCTTCATCCTGGAGGGCGAGGTGCTCAATCCGCCGGCGCCGCGCGAGGAACGGCTGCTGACGACCGGGACCGTCGACCTCAAGCGCCTGCCCGCTGGGGTCCGTGCCAGCCGTCGCGACGGCGAAGTGCGCTACCGGACAAAAGATTTCGAGGTGGGTTTCGCCCTCGGGCGTCCGGGCTTGGTGCATCTTGCGTTGCTCATCGAGGACGCCGCCAACGCCGGCCGGAACGTCCTCGCGACGCGTCCGCCGCTTTTTCACCAGGGCACGCAGCTCCACCCGCTCGGCACGGCGCCGGTGCTGGCGGCAGCGGTGCGCTGCGCGCTCGACGGGACGGTGGACGTGCGCGGCAACACCGTGTGCTACGATTTCACGGCGGACGGGCAACATTACCGGCTGACGTGGCGGGTGACGGCGCGCGGCCTCACGCTCAACGCCGAGCGCACCGCGGCTAAAACCACGCTGGCATGGCACAGCGCCGCGTGGGCCCTCGGACTCCGCAACAGCGCGGCGCCCTCGCACGTGCTCGGCCGGCTGCGGCCCGAGGGCGAGTCGGGTGCGGTGGTGCTGCCGGCGTTGCTCACGCTGCCCGGCTTCGGCAGCTGGGCCATCAAGTCCTCCGGCCCGGCCGGCTGGGCGCGGAGCGATTGTTTCCGCGCGCAAGATCTGAACACGCTCGAGCTGAAAGTGGGCGAGGAGTCGACGGCCGAGGGGCTTTACCGGCTGCCCGCCGGCCGGCATCGCGCCACCTTCACGCTGACGCCGAAACGTCCGGCCCCGCGGCTGGGCGCGGCGGCGCCGGCGGTGGTCAAGCGGGCGCTCGCGCGCACGCAATGGACGGCGCTGACCTTCCGCGCGGACACGGCGACGCTCAGCAACAATGGTGCGTCGATGCACTGTCCGATCTGCATGGACACCTGGGCGGCCGTGGCGCGGCCGCAGGGCGACGTGCTGCCCGGGTTGCCGGCGACGGAGTTTCTCAGGCTCTCCCTGGAACGCTGGCTGACCGGCGGGCCCGGTTACGCCGCGGGCCGGCTGTTGCAGGACGGTTCCTCGCACGACGCGGACGACGAATACCTGCAGACCGGCGCGTCGGCACTGCGCGGGCTGGGGGAGTTCCTGCGGCACGGAGCGACGCCGGAGTGGTATCGCGAGTTCCGCCCGAACATTCTCCAGAAGCTGGAGGCCGCGCGCGGCCGGGATCTCGACGGCGACGGCCTGATCGAGAGCCTGCACCGCACGGGCATCAGCGGCACGAAGCAGTGGAGCACCTGCTGGTTCGATGTGATCTCTTTCGGTTGGAAGGATGCCTTTGCCAACGCGACGCTCTACGGCGCGCTGCTGGCGCTCGTGACCGGCTTGCGGCGGCTCGGCGAGACGGACCAGGCGCAGAAGCTCGCGCATTGGGCCGGCTGGCTGCGAACGAACTACCGCGACGCGTTTTGGAACGAGGACACCGGCTGGTTGGCAGGCTGGCGCTGCCGCGAGGACAAGCTGCACGATTACGCGTTCCTGCCGGTCAACGGCGCCGCGATTGCCGCGGGTCTGCTGTCGCCTGAGGAAGGCCGCGAGATTTTGGTCCGCCTGCTCGCCGAGGCCAAGAAAACCGGCATGCCCGACCCGGCGCTCGGCCTGCCCGGCAACTTGCGGCCCATTCCCGACCACGATCTCGCCGACATCATCCAGGGCTACCCGTTTGGTTACTACCAGAATGGCGGACGCACGCATTCGCAGACGCGGCATTTCGTGATGGCGCTCTACCAGTGCGGGCTGCGGCGCGAGGCCGACGCTATGTTGGAGCGACTCTGCACCGGGCTGGCGGAGGCGCGCGTGTTCGGCGGCAACCAGAGCGGCGTCGACTGGCGCTACTGGGACGACCGGCCCTGCGGCTATGAAGGCCTGCTGACGGACCAGTTCGGCGTGCTCGAGGCGGTATACTGGCGCTGGGGCCGGCGGTGAAAATTCCCGGGATGGGTCCGCCGCACCAAAAACAATCATTTGCGGTCGTGCTAGAGCGAATAATCTGAAGTGTAGCCACGAAAGAAGACAAAGATCGCAAAGAGGACTGGGCTGAATGAATTGTCTTTGCGTTCTTTTGTGGCCAAAAATCCGACTCTGCTCCGGCTCCGCCTTACTTTAAAGTGCTCCAAACGAGCGGAAGAATCCACGCGTTGGTTCGTGATAGCGCGTTTGTCGCCGTGGATCCTTCGCTTCGCTCAGGATGACAAACAGGTTTTACCCGATCACTTAACACCCCACCCATGAAAACCTTCTGTTGGTTGCTCATCTCCCTGGGTCTTTTTCCGTCGCTGCATGCGCTCGAACGCTACGTCTCGCCGCAGGGCAACGACCGCAATCCCGGCACACTCGTCGCGCCCTGGCAGACGCTGGAGGGCGCCCGCGACGCGGTGCGCGCCTGGCGCAAAGTCCAGCCCGCCGGTGCGAATGAGGCGGTGACGGTGTGGCTGCGCGGCGGCACCTATTCGCTGGCCCGCCCGTTTGAGCTGACGAAGGAAGACGGCGGCACCGCGAACGCTCCCGTGACCTATGCGGCTTATCAAAATGAAACCGTCCGCCTCACCGGCGGCCGCGTGGTGCCGGCGGCGGCGTTCGGTCCGGTGCGCCACGAGGCCGCGCTCCGGCGCCTGCTGCCGGAATCACGACCGCACGTGCTCGAGGTGGACCTGCGCGCCCTGGGGATCACGGATTTTGGCACGCACCGGCAGTTCGGTCACGGGTTGCCCGTGGTGCCGGCGCCGCTGGAAGTTTTCTGGAACGACACCGTGCTGCCGCTGGCGCGCTATCCCAACACCGGGGCGATCGCGATCGGTCCGATCGTCGAGCCGGGCTCGATGCCACGCACCGGCGATTACAGCAACCGCGGCGGACGTTTCAAATACACCGACCCGCGGCACGCCCGCTGGGTGGGCGTGCCGGACGTGTGGCTGCAGGGCTATTTCAACCACGGGTTCGCCGACGACAAGATCCGCATCGCGGCCATCGACCCGGCGAAGGAGGAGGTGACGCTGGCTTCTCCGCACTTGTATGCGCTCGGGAGCGGGCAAAACTACAACCAGTATGTCGCGCTCAATCTCCTCGAGGAGCTCGATGCACCCGGTGAGTGGTATGTGGAGGCGGCGGCCGGCCGGCTTTACCTGTGGCCACCGGGTGACGTGGCGGCGGCGCGGGTGTCGGTTTCGGTCGTCGAGCAGGCGCTGGTGGCGCTCGATCAGGTCTCGTTCTGCACCCTGCGCGGTCTGATCATCGAGGAGGGCCGGGCGCTCGGCCTCTCGATCGAGGGCGGCTCGGACAACCGCATCGTGGATTGCACGGTCCGGAACGTCGGCACCGCCGGCATCATGCTGGGGCAGGGGGCGCGGCAGACGTTTCCGCACATCACGGCGGATGATTACACCGGCGTGGCCGTCTCGCGCGAGATCGGGAGCTTTCATTCGCATCTCTACCTCGACACCGTGTGGGAGCGCGACGCCGGCGAGCGGCATGTCATCCAGGGCTGCGAGGTCTACAACACCGGGTCGGGCGGCATCTTTCTCGGCGGCGGCAGCAAGAAGCGGCTGGAGCCGGGCCACAACACGGTGACCGACTGCCGCATCCACGATTTCAGCCGGCGCAACAAGATGGGCGCGTCCGGCGTGATGGTGGACGGTTGCGGCCAGCGGGTCGTGCACAACGAGATCTACAACGCCGATCAGCATGCGATCTTTGTCCACGGCAACGAGCACCGCTTCGAATTCAACCACATCCACCACGTCGCGCTGAACTCCAACGATGTGTCCGCCTGGTATCTGGGACGCGACCCGAGCGACCAGGGAAATGTCGTGCGTTGGAATTTTTTCCACGATGTGGGCCGGCCCGACCGGAAATGGATGATGGGGGTCTATTGCGACGACGCGACCGCCGGCGTGCTGGTGGAGGGCAATGTCTTTTACCGCGTCGCCTCCTTCGGCACGGTTTACAGCAATGGCGGCCACGACATTGTCGTGCGGAACAACATTTTCATCGAGGGCTACGGCCCCGCCTACCAGTTGAAATCGATGTGGTATGACTTCGGTCAGGAGAGCATCCCGTATTATTTCGGCGAAAAGGGCATCTATACCAAGCGCCTCACCCGGGCCGTGGACATCCGGCAGCCGCCCTACAGCGAGCGTTATCCGTTGCTGAAGGACTGGCTCGACCTCCTGCCGGACGGCAAGACCTACGTCGGCATGCGACCGATGCGAAATGTCTTCGATGGTAATGTCCTCGTGAAACACGAGGAGACCGTCCGACTGGTGGGCAAACATGCGCAGACCGAGTTCGGGGAAAATTTCATGACGCAGAAGGATCCGGGCTTCGTGGATGCGGCGAAACTCAATTTCCAATTGAAGGACGACTCCGTGGTTTACCGGGAGTTGCCGGGCTTCAAAAAAATCCCCTTCGAGCAGATCGGTCCGCGTCCGGCGGCGGCGCGGCGGTAGGGGGTGTCGTCAAAATCCGTTGATCGTCATTCTGAAACTAGAGCGGCTTAACCTGAAGTGTAGCCACAAAGGAACGCAAAGATCCCAAAGAACAGCAGTCTGAATGGATTGTCTCTGTGCTCCTTGCGTTCCTTTGTGGCTAAAAATCCGGCCACGATTTTCTTTAGAATGCTTCAGGGCGGGTTTACAAAACGTGATTTGAAGCATCCAAGCCACGGTAGGCCGCCTGCTTGCAGGCGCGGATTGGGCGCGAGCGAGCTCGCTGGCCCACGAAAGACCCATTTTGGAAACCGTCAGGCGAACATGCCGCTGACCTGGCGGCTGACCTTGGCGATGAAATTGGCGCCGCGCAGCCAGCGGCCGATCCGGCCCGGCAGGAGGGCGGTCAGCGGCTCGAGCAGTTGCAGGATATAGCCGGCCTGGTGCAGCGGCGGGCGCGGCCGCGGTTCACAGGCCTGGCACCACGCCAGGCGATCGGCGACGCAGGCGACGACGAGCAGACGCTTCCGCTCGTCGCGGTTCAGTGGAAGATCGACTGGAGCAGTTGACTCAGACATTGGTGGTCCTGTTTAAGCTGGGACTTGACCTCCGCGAACGGCTGCCAGGTTCGCAGCCGGCGCATCAGGAGGAGCGCCGCGCTCGCGCTACCGATCAGGTAGAGGCCGCACAAGCCGGCGAGCCACAGCCCGCGTTG